>JBBRED010000475.1:0-5827 GCA_038203335.1 Haliangiales bacterium
GGGTGCGAGGCGTTCGCGGTGGGAAGCGGTGTGCCGGCGGTCGGGACGGCGGCGCCGGTGCGCGGATCGATCACGCGGAGAGCACCCACGCCCTGGTTGATCATCAGGCGCGTCGCATCCTGGTTGAACGTGGAGAACAGCTGCGTGTACGAGGCGCCCTCGACGACGGGGGCGACGGTGGGCGCCGGATCGCTGGTCTGGATCCGCGGATCGCTCATGTCGAACACGCCGCCCTCGAGACCGCCGCCCCACAGCGAGCCGGAGAGATAGCGGCCATCATGGCTGACGGTGTGGCAGGCGACGCAGCGGCTGCCGTCGGAGCGCATCGGCGGGTTCGGGATCGCGGGCGCGCGACCGTTCGCATCGATCCGCTCCATCGCGCCGGCGCCGAGGTTCCAGTAGTAGATCGCGCCGGTCACGTCGGCCTCGATCATGCGGACGGTGCGCGGCATCGCCGCGGTGGCGCTGTTCGCCTGGTTCCAGTGCGCGATCTCGAACGTGATCGGACCCGCGCCCGCGCTCTTCACGAGCATGCGCCAGTCCGCGCCGGAGACCTGGTTGTCGAGCTTGAAGGCCGGGCCGGCCGCGAGGATCGTGTCGACGGTCGCGAAGGACCCCGCGGTGATCCGCACGCGGTACAGATCGCCGGCCGCGTTCGGGCCTTCCCACTGCGCGTCGGGAGCGCCCACGCTCGCCGGCATGATCGCGCCTTCGAGCGGATACAACACCGTCGGCGAGCTCGGGCCGGTCGGAGGGTTGTCGGGGAAGTTGTCGGCGCCGTTCGCGGGAACGCCGGGGCCGAGGTGGGTCGGATGCACGACGACGATCACCGACGTGGTGCCGACCTGATCGCCGGCCTGCGCGAGCACGCCGCCCTTGCCGCCGGCGGCGCCCGTCGCTTCGAACTGCGCGGAGCTCATGTTGCCGAGGATCGCGCCGTCCGCGTCGAGCGCGAACACCGCGTCGGGGATCGGTGCCTCGTGGCCGTCGGCGTAGTGACCGATCGCCTGGTAGTCGAGCGTGAGCGGTGTGCCCTGGTACTGGAGTGTCGCGTTCGCCGGCTCGACCGAGATCGACATCAGATCCTTCGCAGGATCCTTTGCGCTCGGGCCACATGCTGCGATCACGAACAACGCCGCGACGGAAACGTTCGCCCTCATCGAGGGGGACCATAGCAAAGGGCGCGAACGAACCCGCAGCTATTCGCTGGCGACAGTTGACCCCAGCTATGCTCGATGGCGTGCCGGTCACCGCCGCTCGACTCACCGCGTTGTTGGAGCTCGGCGCGCTACTGGCCCCGTCGGCGAAGCGGCTCCCCGCAGCGGTGACCCAGGCCGCACGGGACCCCGCCGCGTATCACCACACCCACGCGGCCCAGCTCGGCGAGCGGAACATCGATGCTCCCGGTCCCGAGCTGCCGTGGATCGCCCTGGTCGAGGAGCTGATCGCGGCACGCGCCTGTCACGAGATCGACTGGAAGACCGACGCCGAGAACGTGGCATGGGCGATCGGCACGCTCCGCGGCGTGCCTCGCGGCGCGTTCGGGTGGATGAAGCACGAGCCCGCGATCGACGATCGCTCGACCCGCGAGCTGCTCGAGCTCTCCGGGCAGCACCTGCGCGCGCATGGGCTGCAGCTCGCGCAGCTCGATCTCAGCTCGGACTCGCATTGCCTCGTGGTGGTCGCGATCGCAGATGCGCCGAAGCTCGTCGCTCTCGCGAAGCGCGCGCGGTTCGGCGACGCGGATCTCGTTGGCGACGATCTCGCCGCGGCGACCAAGGACCGCGTGGCGATGGAGCGGCGCGATGCGGCGGAGGACAAGCGCGAGGCGGCGCGCCAGGCCCGCCGACCGAAGCCGACGCTCGAGTACTTCGCGAAGGGGAAGACGTTCTGGTGGCTCGCGATCGCGAAGACCGTCCTGCAGAGTGCGTTCGAGGCGCCGAGCTATCGCTACGCGGTGACCCATCACCATCGGTAGCCGCGAGGTACGCGAAGCGGAAACGCTGACTGCGATGTCGCGGACTTCTGGTTGCAGTGGCAACGCGCGACCAGGTTACAACCTGTGAACGCACGAACACGGTCGGCCGTGCCATCGCTCCAGGTGACGGGAACCACTCGACGGAGATCGTCGACAACCACGACATTCGCGCCGGTCGGACCAGGCGATCCAGAGATGGTCCCAGCCGTGCACGAAGGCCGCGGCATGAAGAACCTCTCGTTAGCTTCGCTCGCAGTTCTCGTTCTCGGTGCTCACGTCGCGCATGCGCAGGCTCCCGGTGCCGACCCCATTGCGCCACCGCCGGTCGAGCCATCGCAGCCCGTCGCATTCGTGGCCCCGGTTCCCGCCGAGGCACCGGCGCCGGCACCCGCGCGCAAGCTCCCCACCGCGGCGCTCACGATCTCGCCGTTCCACCTCGCCATCCCGATGGTCGAGGTCACCGGCGAGTTCCGCATCGCGCCGAAGCTCGGCGTCGCCGTGATCGCCGGCGCCGGTGCGGTGCGCGACATGGACACGGACGCGCTGATCAAGGTCTACGAGGCGGGCGCGAGCCTGCGCTACTACGTGCTCGGCAACTTCCGCCACGGCATGCAGATCGGCGGCGAGGCGATCTTCGTCAAGGCCAACACCGACAACACCGGCGTCACGGTCCGCGCCAAGGGCCTCGGGCTGTCGCCGTTCGTCGGCTACAAGTGGACGCATCACTCGGGCTTCACGATCGACACGCAGCTCGGCGTCACGTTCATCACCGCTCGCGGTGAATCGGAGACCACGACCGCGACGAAAGAAGTGAGCAAGGTGGGCCCACTGCTGAACCTGAACGTCGGGTGGAGTATCTAGGTGGCGTGCTCTACCAACCGCTGACCCTCCGCTGCGGCCTCGTGATCCCGAACCGGATCGCGCTCGCGCCGATGACCAACATGCAATCGCAGCCCGATGGGCTGCTCGGCGAGGACGAGCTGGTGTGGCTCGGGCGCCGCGCCGATGGTGGCTTCGGCCTGGTCGCCACCTGCGCCGCGTACGTCGCGCTCGATGGCAAGGCGTGGCCCGGCGAGCTCGGCGTGGACCGCGATGCGTGCCTCCCCGGGCTCACGCGGCTCGCCGCGCGCTGCAAGCAGGGCGGCATGACCGCGATGGTCCAGCTGTTCCACGGCGGCGTGCGCGCCGACTCGGCGCTGACCGGCGAGCAGACGTGGAGCGCGAGCACGTGGACCGAGGAGACGCCGGGCTTCTCGCCGCCGCGCGCCGGCACCACCGACGACATCGCGCGCGTGATCGAGCAGTTCGCGGCGGCGGCCGAGCGCTCCGAGCGTTCCGGCTTCGACGGCGTCGAGCTGCACGGCGCGCACGGATACCTCTTGTCGCAGTTCCTGTCGCGGACGATGAACCCGCGCACCGATGGCTGGGGCGGAGACCTCGTCGGTCGTGCGCGTCTGATCCGCGAGGTCACGCGGGCTTGCCGCGCGCGCGTCTCGGCGAAGTTCGCGGTCGGCGTGCGCCTCTCGCTCGAGGACTTCGGTCAGGCGCGCGGCATGGATCTCGACGACAACCTCCAGGTCGCCGCGTGGCTCGCGGAGGACGGCGCGGACTTCATCCACGTGTCGCTCTGGGACGTGGCGCGCAACACGCTCAAGCGCCCCGACGAGCACGCGGTTCCACTGACCCGCGCGGCGGTGCCGAAGGACGTGGCGATCATCTCCGCCGGCAAGATCTGGTCGCTCGCCGACGCCGAGGGCCAGCTCGCCAAGGGCGCCGATATGGTGGCGCTCGGACGCTCCGCCATCCTGAACCCCGACTGGCCGAAGGACGCGCCGAAGGGCGACGCCGCGATCAAGCGCCCGCCGATCACGCGCGCGGAGCTGCACGAACGCGCGGTGTCACCGCTGTTCGCGGGCTACCTCACGAAGTGGAAGAACCTCGTCGCCGACTAGAGAATGGGCGGCTGGCACACGCCGGAGCCGTTGATCTGGGCGTTCGTGCGGAACGTGTTGAGCCGCTTCCACGACGGCTGCTCGAACTGCGGGATGGTTCCGTCCTCGCGCACGTTCGTGACGTGATAGGTGTGCTGGTTCCAGATCCGGCGCGCCTGGATCCAGCGATCCATCTTGTCGCGGATGACCTGCACCGTCGGTGACGGTGTGCCGCCGAGCGTGTTCGAGACCACCACGATCTCCGCGGAGCCGTCGTTGTCGATGTCGGCGACGACCGGGTACTCGCTGAGCGTGCCGCTCGTGCGTGGCATCGAGAACAGCGGCTGCCCGGTGGGACCGAACACGAACAGGAACTGCTCGTCGGCGTACATCGCCTCCGCCGTGCCGTCACCGAGGAAGTCGAACGCGGTGCCGGCGGCGATGCCAGAGCTATCGGAGACCGGCGTGCTCCACTTGATCGTGCCGTCGGCGTTGTACAGCGTGTAGAAGCTCGCCGAGCTCATCGCGTACTCGGCTTTGCCGTCGCCGTCGAAGTCATGGATGGTCGCCGGCCGGATCCACGTGGTGAAGCCAGCGGCGACGCCGGTCGGGCGGAGGTCCTGATACTTGATCGTGCCGTCGTGGTTGATGAGCGACACGCCGTTGGTGTTCGTGAGCAGCACCTCGGGCTCGGGATCGTCGTCGAGGTTCGCGACCTGCGGGTACCCCCCGGCGAGGTTCGTGTTCCAGTACAGCGTGCCATCGTGGTGGAACGCGGCCGCGCCGAGGACGAGCTCCATGTAGCCGTCGCCGTCGAGGTCGGCGACGGTCGACGCATTCCACGTCGCCTGTGGTGCCGCGGCCGTCCACTTCACGACGCCGTTGTGATCGAACACGGTATTGCCGCCGATGATCTCGACCTCGCCATCGTGATCCATGTCGGCGAGCGCGATCGCACCGGAGTAGTGGTCGCCGGCCCACAGGCCCGCGGGGCCGAACTTGACCGCGCCGGTGTTGGAGAACGCGAACAGGTGGCCAGTCTGGTCGACGGTCACGATCTCGGGGATGCCGTCGTGATCGAGATCGCCGAGCGCGGGGGTGACCGTGTTGTCGACGGTCGTCGGGAACATCATCTCCTGCGCGCCGGTCTTCCCGTCGAGCAGATAGATGTGGCCCGGAGCGCCCGGCTGGCCGCCGCTCGTGGGCGGCCCGGCGACGACGATCACCTCGGGGGTGTCGCACAGGTCGATCGCACCGTCGCCGTTGTCATCGGTGAGGTTCGCGACCAGCGCGGTCACGATCGAGTAGGTCTCGCCATTGGTCGGCGACCACGACCACTGCAGCTCCGGCTCGAAGCTGCCGGGAGGCGCCGTGTCATCGCACATGCCGATGCCAGACTCGTCGCTCTGCACCTTGCAGAGGTTCACGGGCTCGGCGTCGATGCCGCCATCGCCGTCATCATCGTCGCCGCCGTGCCGCTTGCTGGGGCCGCACGCGATGAGAACCACGCACCCGAGAACCAGTGCCTTCATGGGGCGGACGCTAGCGTCGCGGCCGGGGCGTGTCGAGCGATAGTTTGTTACCCGCGGTTTGCGTTGTAGTAGTCGTGGATCCCCTGCAAGTACACCTCGGTGGACTCGCGGAGATCCTCGCCCGTCTTGAACGCTCCCGGGTTCTCGTTCGCGTACTGGGTGATCGGGTCGATCGCCGTGGTGCGGAACCCGCCGCCCTTGCAGGCCGCGGCCGTGTACGGATAGTCCTCGGGATCGATCGCCGGGAGCGTGATCGGCGGCGCCGGGTTGTTCGCGGCGAGGCGCTCCATGTCGAGGCACTCGGTGAGGTCCATCGCGGCGTCGATGCGCACGTTGATCGACTCGAGGCCGAACACGGTCTGCAGGTGCTTGAGCGCCGAGCAGTG
>JBBRED010000476.1:0-5826 GCA_038203335.1 Haliangiales bacterium
CGGGCTCTCGATGGCGTGTTCGAGCGCGGCATCATCACGCGCAACCAGAGCGTCCTGCAGCGCGGCGTCAACGATGGCATCGCGACCATGCAGCTCCTGGTCAAGCGCCTCGGTCACTGCCAGGTGCAGCCGTACTACGTCTACGTCCACGACCTCGTGAAGGGCGTCGAGGATCTGCGCACCACGCTGCAGACGGCGCTCGACATCGAGAAGGCCGTGCGCGGTGTCACCGCCGGCTTCCACACCCCCACGTTCGTCGTCGACGCGCCGGGCGGCGGTGGCAAGCGCGTCGCCCACAGCTACGAGCACTACGACCGCGAGACCGGCATCTCGGTGTTCGCCGCGCCGTCGGTCAAGCCCGGCTTCTTCATCTACTTCGATCCGGTCGACACACTGTCTCCTGCGATCCAGGAGAAGTGGAAGGACAAGGCGAAGCAGGACGACATGATCGCGGACGCCGTCGCACAGGCGAAGGCGAACATGGCCCGGAACGCGCAAGCCTCGTCGGTTCGCTAGATTAGATTACTTCCGGCCGAGCTTGATCGGCCTGTCGTCGGCGAGCGGCAGCGCGGGGACCGTCGTGTTCTTGCACTCGCTGCCCTGGTCGGTCGTCACCTGCGAGCGCAGCGCCTGGGTGTGATCGAGCCACGCCTTCTGCACCGCTTCGGGCACGTGGTGATCCGCGAGGGTCTCGCGCAGGATCTGGAGCCGGCGCTCGAAGTGGCCGCCGAAGATCGTGTGCTGCGCGTGGGCGGTGCGGATCGGGCGACCGGTGTACGGGATGTTCGGCGCTCCGAGGAAGCCCGCGGTGAACTCGAACTCGCGCTGGATCAGCTGCTGCTTGTTCTTGCCGTCGAACATGAAGCCGATCATGACGTCGGGGAACAGGCGATCGTAGAAGTCCGACACCACGGCACGGAGCGCCTCGGTGCCGATCTGATCGAACAGCGACGCGTCCTTCACGCGCCGTCCATCATGCTTTGGCCACCGTGACCGGCTGACCGGTCAGCGCGCTGGTGCCCGACAGCTCGTCGATCAGGGCGGGATCGACGATGTCGTTCACGCTCTCGCCCGGCACGCTCTCGGCCACCGAGAGGCGCGTGCCCTTGCGGTTGTGGCCCCAGCCGTGGGGCACGGAGACCACGCCCTGCATCATCGAGTCGGTGATCTCGACCGAGAGCACGATCGCGCCCTTCTTCGTCGAGACCTTCGCCGTGCAGCCCTCGGTGAGGCCGCGCTCGGAGGCATCGCTCGGGTGGATCAGCAGCGTGCAGCGCGACGGCCCCTTCACGAGTCGCTCGCTGTTGTGCATCCACGAGTTGTTGCTGCGCAGGTGGCGGCGGCCGATCAGCACGAGGCCCGGCTTGCGAGTCGCCGCGTACTTCTTCTCGAGCCGCGGGAGATCCGCGAGGTACTCGGCGGGCGCGAGGTGAACGAGCTTGTCGGCATGACCGAGGCGCTTCGGCAGACGCGGCTCGAGCGGGCCGAGATCGATGCCGTGAGGCGTCTTCTTCAGCTTGCGCAGCGACATACCGCCCCGCGCAAAGCCGTGCGGGCCGGTGCGCAGCGCGACATCGAGGATGGCCTCGGGGCCGAGCGCGCCGAGGAGCTTGTTCGCGATCGACTTGCCGATCGGCACGCCCATCCGCGTCCACAGCGCGAGGCAGATCTCCCAGTCGTGGCGCTGATCGGGACCGCGCTCGAACGTGGCCGGCGCGTACTTCGCGACGTTGCGCACGGCGAACGCGTTGAGCGCGAGGTCGTAGTGCGAGCGCTCGAGTGGCGAGGTCGGCGGCAGGATGACGTGCGCCAACCGCGTGGTCTCGTTGAGGTACGGATCGATCGAGACCATGAAGTCGAGGGTCTCGAGCGCCGCCTCCAGGCGCGGGCCGCCGGGGCTCGACAGCACCGGGTTGCCGGCGCACGTGATCAGCGCGCGGATCTGGACCTTGTCCTCGCCGTTGCCGGGGGTCTCGATCTCCTCGGCGAGCACGGTGCACGGCAGCTCGCCGCCGAACTCGGGCTTGCCGCTGACCCGTGACTTCCAGCGACCGAAGCCGCCGTCGTAGCCGAGCATCGCCGCGAGCGGCAGTGGATCCACGGCGGGCGTGGTGAACATCAGGCCACCCGGCTCGTCGAGGTGACCGGTGAGCGCGTTGAGCGTGTAGCACAGCCAACCAGCGAGCCCGCCGAACTCCTGCGTGCACACACCGATTCGCCCGTAGAGCACCGCGCGCGGCGTGAGCGCGAGGTCGCGCGCGAGCTGGCGGATCGTGTCGGCGGCGACGCCGGTGATCGGCGCGGCGCGCTCCGGGGTCCACGCGGCAGCGGCCGCCTCGAGCTCGGGCAGCCCGCTGACGGCGAGCCGCCCGCGCACGAGCTTCTCGGTGAACAGCACCTGCGCCATCGCGAGGAGCAGCACGGCGTCGGTGGCCGGGCGGATGAAGTGGTGCTCGTCGGCCTTCTCCGCCGTCTCGGTGCGGCGAGGATCGAGGACGATGACCTTGCCACCGCGATCGCGGATCGCCTTGAGGCGGCCCCGCATGTCGGGCGCGGTCATGATGCTGCCGTTGGAGGCGAGCGGATTCGCGCCGAGGCAGATGAACAGATCACTGCGCTCGATGTCGGGCACCGGCATCAGGATCTGATTCCCGAACATCAGCAGCGCCGCGAGCATGTGCGGGAGCTGATCGAGCGAGGTGGCCGAGTACGCGTTCTTGGTGCCGAGCGTGCGGAGCAGGAGCTGGCCGTACGTCAGGAGGCCGAGGTTGTGCGCCGTGGGGTTGCCCTGATAGACGGCGACCGCGTCGACGCCGTACGCCTTGCGAATATTGAGCAGCTTCGTCGCGACCAGGTCGAACGCCTCGTCCCAGCCGACCTCGCGCCAGTCCTCGCCGTCGCGGACCATCGGCCTCGTCAACCGATCGGGGTCGTGGTGCAAGTCCGCGAGCGCGGTGCCCTTGGGGCAGATGTACCCCTTACTGAACGGGTCGGCATCGTCGCCGCGCACGCTCAGCACTCGGTTTCCTTCGATCTCGATCGCGACGCCGCACGTCGCTTCGCAGAGCGGACAGCTGCGATACACTGTCGTTGGCATGGCGACCTCGAAGTCGACCTTAGCAGGGAAAGGTGAGGACAAGCCGCTCTCCGTCGAGCAGCTGCTGGTGCTGCATCCGTTTCCTGACGACTGGGCGAAGGACAAGCGCATCGAGCGCCTGTGGACGTTCGACCTGCCGTGCACGCCGGCGCAGATCTGGCCGCACATCGCGGATACGTCGCGCATGAACCGCGCTCTCGGCACCGCGGAGATGGTGTTCGAGGAGCGCGCCGGCAAGCGCTATGGCTCGTCGAAGCCGGGCGGGGTGCGACACGAGTGGGTCGAGATGCCGTGGAGCTGGGTCGCGAACCAGTGGCTGACGTGCACGCGGATCTATGAACGCGGGTTCATGAAGGTGATGTACGCGATTCATCGCGTGGATCCCACGCCGGGCGGGTGCCGCGTCTATCTCTACTTCGGCGCGATTCCGCGCAGCGCGCTCGGCAGCGCCGCGATCCGCCTCGGCTTCCCGAGCATCGAGAAGGCGTACAAGCGCGTGCTGCCGGCGATCGCCGCGCAGATCGAACGCCTGCATCCCGCGGCGATGTTGCTGCCGGCGCCGCCTCTCGATGCCGGCTCCGATCAGCGGCTGCGCGCCCAGCGCGAACGGCTCGTCACCGAGGGCTGCGATGCCGCGTGCGTCGACAAGCTGTTCGACTGGATCCGCACCGGCGACGACATCGATCTCCATCGCATCCAGATCCGCGAGCGCGCGCGCACGTGGCAACTCCCCGAGGACGAGCTGCTGAAGGTCGCGCTCCACGCCACCCGCAGCGGCGTGCTGACCCTGTCGTGGGACACGGTGTGCCCGCACTGCCGCGGGGTGCGCGACGAGAACGGCGAGCTCTCATCGCTGACCGCCACGAGCCACTGCGGTCCGTGCCAGGTCACGTTCGCGACCGATGCACCGGAGACCGTGGAGGTCACGTTCCGCGTGCACTCCTCGATCCGCGACGTGCCCGACCAGGTCTACTGCAGTGCCGAGCCCGCGAAGAAGAACCACATCCGCGTCAGCTGGACCCTGCCGCCCGGCTCGACGGCGACGGTGGAGCCGAAGCTCGAGCCCGGCCGCTACAACGTGGTCCGCTCGTTCACGGGCGGCTGGTACCTCGACATCGAGGACTCCGGTGCATCCAACGTGAAGTGGGAGTCGAGCCTCGAAGGTACCGTGGTCAAGGCCTCGCCGACCGCGACGATCGAGCTCGTGAACGAGACCACCGAGCCGCAGTCGTACATGATCGCCGAGTCGCAGTGGCCCGATCATGCGCTGCGCGCCGGTCAGCTCCTCAGCTTCCAGGACTTCCGCGATCTGTTCTCCGAGGAGTACATCGGTGCGGACGTGCGGCTCGGCGTGGGTCAGCAGACGCTGCTGTTCACCGACGTCGTCGGATCCACGGCGTTCTATGCCGAGCGCGGAGATCCGGCCGCGTTCATCGAGATCAAGAGGCACTTCGACGAGGTGTTCGCGATCGTCACCGAATTCCGCGGCGCGATCGTGAAGACCATCGGCGATGCCGTGATGGCCACGTTCACGAACCCGGTGGATGCGGTGCGCGCCTCGCAGAAGATCCACACCACGTTCCACCCGGGGCGCGCGGATTCGCCGATCCGGCTGCGCATCTCGCTCAATACCGGCCCCTGCATCGCGGTGCGGCTCAACTCGAACGCCGATTTCTTCGGCGGCACCGTGAACATCGCGGCGAAGCTGCAGGCGCTCGCCGAGGGCTATCAGATCGCGATGAGCGAGGCGACGTACTGCTCGCCCGGCGTGGCGGAGATGATCGCCGGCGAGGGCGCCGAGGTCGAGGTGCTCGAGTACACGTCGAAGGCCCTACCCTCGCCGGTCTCCGTGCGGCGCTGGTCGGTCTACAAGATCTAGCTCGCTACGGAACGAGCTCTTGCAGGAACGCCATGCCGTCGGCCTTGCCACCGACGAGTCCACCGACGAGCTTGCTGGTCTGGCGCGCGAGCGGCGGCCCATCCTTGGCGACCTTCCCCAGTGACGATTCGGTGGCGGCGCGGCCGGCATCGGTGCGCGCGAGGGTGATGAACGCGGCGGCGATCACGAGGCGGCGCATCGCATTGGTCTCGGAGTCGCGCAGCGTATCCGCCAGCTTCTCGGGCTCGTTCGTCTTCGCGTAGGCGGCGCCGAGCGCGGGCAGCATGGCCACGCGCACGTCATGCGACGGGTCATCGAGCAGCGGCTCGAGGAGCTGCACGGCGAGCGCGGCATCGCGATCGACGAGGCCGATCGCAGCAGCGGCGGCCTGCGCACGCTCGCGCTCGGCGCGCGAACCGAGCGAGCGATGCAGGCGAGCCACGACGGCGTCCTTCTGCGCGACGCGGGCGATCGTGGTCAACGCGAGCTGGGAGAGCTCGGGGTTCGGATCGCGGACCGCGAGGGCGAGCGTGCGATCGAGGACCGCGGCCTCGAGCTTGTCCTTCTGGGCGGCGAGCCGCTCGAGCGCGGCCTTGCGGACCGTCGGGTCTGGATCAGCAAGCGCGGCCGACAGCGTGGCACCCGCGCGGAGACCCGAGGCGAGCGCCGCGTCCACGGCCTCGACGCGCACGATCGGCGAGCTATCCGTCACCGCGATGCCGATCAGATCGGCAGCGCCGATCAGCTTCGCGGCGCGGAGGAGCGCGAGCTTCTCGGCCTCGTCGCCGCGCTCGAACATCTTCGACATCGTCTCCTGCGCGGTCTTCGGCGCATCGGCACCGAGGGCGCC
>JBBRED010000477.1:0-5821 GCA_038203335.1 Haliangiales bacterium
CTCGATGCGTGCGCCGGCGTCGGCGGCAAGTCCACCCACCTCGCCGAGCTCGCGGACGATGCCGCGACGATCGATGCCGCCGATCTGAACGCGACCAAGCTCGGCCTGTGCGCCGAGACCGCGGCGCGCCTCGGGCTTCGATCGATCCAGCGCCACGCGGCCGATCTGCTCGACGCCCGCGCGTTGCCCGGCCCGTACGATCTGATCATCCTCGACGCGCCGTGCACCGGGCTCGGCGTCCTGCGCCGGCATCCCGATGCGAAGTGGCGCCTGCAACCCTCCGACGTACCGCGCATGGCGGCACTGCAGCGCCAGCTCCTCGATGCGGTCGTCGCGCGTCTCGCGCCCGGTGGCACGCTAATCTACTCGGTGTGCACGTTCTCGCGCGCCGAGGGCCCCGATCAGATCCGCGCGCTCGCGCAGCGGTCCTCGCTGCACATCCTCGACGAGCACCGGACGTGGCCGCCCGATGCTGATGCGTTCTATCTCGCTCGCCTCGCTCGCCAGCCGCGTACTTCGGCCTAGCGTTTCTAGCGGGCGGCTTCGGCGTTCTTGCGGAGCGCGGCGATCGTCGCGGCGTAGTCCTTCGCGCCGAACACGCCCGAGCCCGAGACGAAGACATTGGCGCCGGCCGCGGCGACCTCGGCGATGTTGTCGATCTTGATGCCGCCGTCGACCTCGATGTCCACGGTCAGGCCGCGCTCGTCGATCATCTTGCGGAGCGCGCGGATCTTGCCGAGCGCACTCGGGATGAACGACTGGCCGCCGAAGCCGGGGTTGACCGACATGATCAGCACCTGCGCCACGTCGGGCAGCACCACCTCGATCGCCGAGACCGGCGTCGCCGGATTCAGCACGACGCACGGCTTCTTCCCGAGATCGCGAATCTGATGCAGCGTGCGGTGCAGGTGCGGGCACGCCTCGACATGGACGCCGATGATGTCGGCGCCGGCCTTCGCGTAGGCGGCGACCCAGCGCTCGGCATCCTCGATCATCAGGTGAACGTCGAGCGGCAGGTTCGTCGCGCGCTTGACGGCCTCGATGACGACCGGGCCGATGGTCAGGTTCGGGACGAAGTGCCCGTCCATGACATCGACATGCACGTAGTCGGCGCTGCCGATGGCGCGCACGTCGTCGGCGAGCCGACCGAAGTCGGCGGACAGGATGCTCGGCGCGATCTTGACGGGCACGCGCGGACGCTACAACGCCTGAGGCGAGCTTGCGAGCCCGCCTGATACCGGCCGAGCTTGCGAGCCGCTAGTACCCGCCGAACAGGTCCGTGAGCCGAACGTCGAGCGCGGTCGCGACCTTGAACAAGCTCGAGACGCTCGCGCTCGATTCGGCGCGCTCGATCTGCGAGAGCAGCGAGACCGAGAGGTTCGTGCGCCGCGCCATCTGCTTCAGGGTCAGGCCACGCGACTTGCGGAGATCCCGGATCTGGCGGCCGATCGCGGCGTGCAGCTCGTCCTCGCGGCGGAGGACGAGGCCCTTCTTCTTCGCGATCCGCGCGATCACCTCGCGGAACTCGGCGGGGGTGAACGGCTTGTTGATGTACGCGGAGACCTCGTGCTGGATCGAGGCCGACGCGGTCTCGAGCGACGGATACCCGGTCAGGATGATCACCGCGATGTCGTCATCGACCGAGCGGATCTGCTGGAGCAGATCGAGGCCCGAGATCTTCGGCATCATGAGGTCGAGCACGACCAGGTGGAACACCTCGTCGCGGATGCGCTCGACCGCGAGTGACGGGTCGGCGAGGGGCGTGACCTCGAAGCCCTCTCCAGACAGGAAGTCCTGCAGGTAATCGCGGATGTCCTGGTCGTCGTCGACCACGAGCACCGAGAGCTTCGACGCAGTTCGTAACGGCACGGCCCCAGCCACCATCTGCCCACCTTATCCGAAGCCACCGAAAACCGACATCGCGGAGGCCCTGTCAGAGGCCTCCGCGTGGTCGGGGCGACAGGATTTGAACCTGCGACCCCTTGGTCCCGAACCAAGTGCGCTACCAGGCTGCGCTACGCCCCGATGTGGACGGTTAGGTAGCTTGCCGGCTCGCCGCTGTCAACGGGCTCTCAGCGTCGAAGCACGGGGAGAGCGATGTGAACTCCGATCTCCGCGAACCCACCCAGATCTTCGACCACGCCCACCCGCACGAACGGGGTCACCCCGACGAACCCCCAGATGCCGACCGAGCCGCCGAACCGGGGGTGGGTCTGCTCGGAGAGCTCGAGGATCGGTCCTGCGGACACCCCGACCATCCTCCAGAGCCGGGTCCCCGCGATGGCGTCGAGCCAGATTCGCCCGCCGCCGCGCTCGGTCCACAGGGTCGCGCCGACGACCGCGCCGATCACGCCCAGCGGCGCGCCCTCGCGGACCCGCACCACGGCCGCATGTCCGCCGATGGTCGAGTCCCACATCCCATCGAACCGGCTCGCCGCACCGGTGGGTCCGAGCCACAGATAGATCCCGTCCAGGTCCCAGCTCGGCCGGAACTTCCCGGGCCCCACCGAGGGCGGGTTCTCCCGCGCCGGAGGGTCCGGAATCGTCGACGTAGAGGGATCGGCAGCCGCCGTTCCTATTACAGCGAGGAAACACGCGAAGATACCTGCGAGTCCCACTGGGGAGCGCATACCCCGGTCTCGGGTCCCCAAGGGGTTACAGCGCTGGCGCATCCTGGTAGAATCTGGCCCTAAACGGCCCCCGGGATGGGCGGGCTCGCAGATTGCTTGTCGGTCCTCTCTGCCGTTGAGGACCGAGCTCCACATAGCTGACCGTTCACCGTCTCCGATGTCGAATTTGGCCATCCAGCGCAGTGCCTCGGTCGGACCGACGGGAATGCTACCACCGGGGATGGATCAGGACTACGCACTGGTCCGTCAGCTTCCTCTGTTCGAAGGCGTCGGGAACGAGGACCTGATCGCGGCGATGAACCAGGGCGGCATCGCCGTTCGCCGGCTCGAGCGCGACATGTTCGTCCTCGACCCCATCGGCCTGGCGCAGGGGCAGGCCGCGCCCGTGGTCTACGTCGCGACCGGGCAGGTCGCCGCGGGCGTGTTCATGGAGAACGAGCTCGTCGAGCGTCACGGCCAGCAGGTCGCGCACGAGACGGCGAGCAAGGAACAGCTCGAGGACGAGTCGCTGATCAAGCCGCCGCCGCTCGCGCGCGTGGCGCTCAAGAACATCGCGCTGTTCATGGAGAACGATCTGTTCAACTCGAGCGCGCTCAACGCCGCCCGCGGTCAGCCGATCGCGTTCTACACCACCGCGCCGTCGGAGCTGATCTCGCTCGACCAGCGCTGGGTCGCCGAGCTCGCCGTGCGCTATCCGGTGTTCGAGACCCGGCTGCGCCGCGCGATCGCGATCTCGCGCGAGCGCCTCGCGTGGGTCTCCGGCGTGAAGCAGGAGCTGCTCGACTTCTTCGTGCGCCAGGGCATCTCGGTCTCCGGCGAGATGGTGCGCGTGCGCCAGCTCGGCCTGTGCATCGACTGCAAGCTGTGCGAGGAGGCGTGCGAGGACCGGTACGGTGCGCGCCGGCTGACGCTCGGTGGCTACCAGCTCGGCATGCTGGACTTCATCTACACGTGCCGCACATGCACGGATCAGCGCTGCATCGATCCGTGCGCGTATGACTCGATCAAGTACGACCTGACGAAGCGCGAGGTCGTGATCAACGAGTCGACGTGCACGGGTTGCACCGCGTGCGCGCAGGCCTGCCCGTACGGCGCGATCGACATGGTCGAGATCGAGCCCGACGCACCCACGTTCAAGAAGGACTTCAAGGCGCGGCTCGAGAAGAAGAACATGCTGCAGTTCGGGTCTGGCACGCCGCGCGTGGCCGCACCTCGCCGGATCGCGAACAAGTGCGACCACTGCATGGCCTACGGCGATCAGGCCTGCGTCTCGGCGTGCCCCACCGGCTCGCTGATCGAGATCGACGCCTACGACCTGTTCCGCGAGCGCTCGCCGAAGATGGCCCAGCTCGCGAAGACCGGCTACGACGCGGACCTCCAGAAGAAGGACAAGAAGGAGGTCCTGCCGGTGATGCCGTTCACCGAGGGCGTGGCCGTGCGCTCCGGCGGCCTCGCGAAGCTCAAGCGGGGTCGCTACGCGCCGCTTTTGACCTGGCTCGTCGGCATCTTCGCGTTCCTGATCGCGCTCGGCGAGGCGCTGCTTCGCTCCTACGCGCCTGCGCAGTCGTACCTGTTTCACCAGGTCGCGGCGATGCCGGATTACATCGACGCGCCGACCGAGCAGATCCTCGAGCGCGTGGTGTTCCGCCCGGGCGACCAGCTCTCCACCTACTGCGGCTTGATCGGCACCGGCCTCATGATCATCGCCGCGATCTATCCGATCTTCCGGCGGATCAAGATGTTTCGCTGGATCGCGTCGAACACGATGTGGTTCGACTTCCACCTGATGGCCGGCACCGTGGGCCCGATGTTCATCGCGCTCCACTCGGTGGTGCAGCTCGACTCGTGGGTCAGCTTCGCGTTCTGGAGCATGGTGATCGTCGTGGCCAGCGGCTTCCTCGGCCGCTACCTGTACACGCAGGTGCCCGAGCTCGCGAGCGGCGTGGAGCTCGAGGAGCTCGATCACGAGCGGTACTTCCAGCAGCACCGGCCGCGGCTCACCGTGCCGATGGCGGAGATCGACCGCGAGCTCGCGGTGCAGCGCGCGAAGGCGCAGGCGGTCGGCACGTCGCCGAGCATGATGCGTGCGATGTGGTGGCTGATCTTCCAGGACATCGGCCGGTGGCCGCGCACGCTGGCCCGACGCGGCCGATTGTCGCAGCTCGGCGTGGATCGCAAGACGCGCAAGGAGCTCGCGAAGCGGGCGGGGCGGATGATCGTGATCGCGCGCCGTCAGGTCGTGGCCCCGAAGGCGCAGCTACTCCTCCACTCCTGGAAGAAGGTCCACGTCCCGTTCACGGTCGCGCTGACCGTGCTCGCAACCGCCCACATCTACATCTCGTGGTCCCGTGCAGCCTGGTAAGATGCGCACCATGACGAGGGTATGGGTCGCGCTCGTCGCGCTGGGCCTGCTCGTGTGCGCCACTGGCAGCGCACGCGCCGATGACTTCTTCTCGAGCTCGCCGGGCCCGCTGACCACCAGCCACGCCTCGCTCGATACGCAGAACACGTGCAACGACTGCCACGTCGACAACACTCGCGAGGTGTCGAAGCAGAAGTGCCTGAACTGCCACGACCACCAGGATCTCGGCGCGCGGATCAACGCGGGCAAGGGCTTCCACGCCTCCGCGAACGTGCGCGGCAAGGCGTGCGAGTCGTGCCACCACGAGCACAAGGAGCGCGGCTACGACCTGATGGGCTGGAAGTCGATCACCGGTGGCAAGACCGGCTTTGACCACGACCTCACCGGCTGGAAGCTCAACGGCAAGCACGCGGCGACGGACTGCGACAAGTGTCACAAGACGAAGAACAAGCAGGGCCTGCAGACGTTCATGGGCACGGATCGCCTGTGCGGATCGGCCGGCTGTCACGCGAACGATCAGCCGCACAAGTTCCAGCGCAAGGAGATGCTCGCGTGCGAGCGCTGCCACACCGAGAGCGTGTGGAAGCCCGAGAAGCGGGTGAAGCAGTTCGACCACGATGACCGCAAGGACGCGGCGATGCCGATCCTCGGTTCGCACGCCGACGTCGCGTGCAGCAAGTGCCACCCGAAGGCAGTGTTCAACCTACCGGCCGCGAAGCCCGATGGCTGCGGCAACCAGGGCTGTCACCAATCGATCCACGACGGCCACCTGTTCGGTCAGCGCGACTGCGAGTGGTGCCACTCGCCGACGTTCAAATCGTTCGCGCAG
>JBBRED010000478.1:0-5815 GCA_038203335.1 Haliangiales bacterium
CGGCGGAAATCAGGGCGGCAACTGGCAGGGCAACCCGAACCACGGCGGCGGCAACTGGCAGGGCAACCCCAACCAGGCCGCTGGCAATCAAGGCGGCGGCAACCAGGGCGGCGGCAACTGGCAGGGCAATCAGAATCGAGGCGGCGGCAACTGGCAGGGAAGTTCGAGCCAGGGCGGCGGCAATCAGGGCGGCGGCAACTGGCAACGCAACCAGGGTGGCGGCAACCAGGGCGGCAACTGGCAGGGCCGCGGAAATCAGGGCGGCGGAAATCAGGGCGGTGGTAACCAGGGCAACTGGAACCAGGGCGGCAATCCGAGCGGCGGAAATCCGAGCGGCGGAAATCCGAGCGGCGGAAATCCCGGCGGCGGAAATTCGAGCGGCGGCAATCCGGGCGGCGGCAATCCGGGCGGCGGCAACTGGAACCAGGGCGGCGGAGCTCCGGGCGGCGGCAACTGGAACCAAGGCGGCCCGCGCCGCGACAACAACTGGCAAGGCCAGGGCGGTGCTCCGCGTCGCGACGATCGCGGCGGCGCTCGCCGTGACGATCGCGGTGGTCCACCGCGCCGCGATGATCGAGGCGGTCCGCCGCGTGGCGACGAGCATCCGCGCCCCGAGGGCCGGCCCCCCGAGAACTGGGGCGTCGGCGGCTTCAAGAACAATCCGTTCGCCAAGCTCGTCCCCGACAAGAAGAGCTGAGTCTCGCGCCGGCGTCGAGCACGCCGTTCGCTGCGAGGACCGGACCGGATCTCAGCGCGGGCCGTAGACCGGCACCCGTGCACCAGCCTCGTAGGCGCCGAGATCCGGCGCGCTTCCCGCGTACGCGAAGCCGGGGAGCACGACGCCGACATCGATCGCGACGCCACCGGTGGCGGGACGCAGATCGGGAGGCGACGTGGCGGGGAACGGGGTCGCGGGAATCGTCGGCGGCGTCGCGAACGCGGCGGCCGTGATCTCGACGGCGTGCTTCTCCGTGGTCATCGCGTGGAGCTCGGCGAGGTTCGCGAATCGCACGGCGCCGATCTGCCCCGAGAAGCTGGTGCCGCCGTACCCGTCGTAGTCGAGGTCGACGGTCGGTGCCGCCGCATCGAGCGAGATCACCTTGCCGGTGCCGATGTCGTAGGTGTTGTAGGTGCCGCCGGGACCACCGAGGAACAGGTTGTTCCGGAAGTACTGCCGCGAGAACACGTCGGTCGTGAAGATGCCGAACGCATCGCCGCGCTTGACGATCGTGTTGTGGAGCCCGACGTCTCCAACGGAGCTGCGCTGCAGCTTGAACGCCGACAGCACGGCGTTGAACATCACGTTGCGAATGAAGTAGGTCGGGCCGCCGAGCCCGGGCTGCGAGCTGATGCCCATGAACACGTTGGTCAGTCGGTTTCCGACGAGCCGGCAGTCGTGGAAGCAGAAGTCGACCTCGATGCCGTCATCCGCGCACTGGGAGATGTCGTTGTAGGCGATGTCGATCGAGTACTGATCCACGGCGCCGTCGTCCTCGATGGTCGAGATGCAGTCGCGGAAGCCCGTCACGCGGTTGTGCTCGATGACGTGACCGGGCCCGGTGACCTCGATGCCCTCGCCGACGTTGGTGCCGGCCACGCCGAGCGCCGCCTCGGTCCACGGGGTGGCGCCGGTGACGGTGTTGTCGGCGATGTAGAGATCCTCGGACCGCGTCTTCGTGACGATGCCGTCCTCGGTGGTGGTCACCGTGTTCCCGATGATCGCGAGGCCGAGCGAGTCGTTGAACTTGATCTTGCCGGTGATGGTGAGGCCCTGCAGGATCACGTGGCGCCGGCCATCGAGGCGCACGTCGCCGGTGATGTTGACGGTCGCGCCGGCGGCCGCGCGGATCACGATCGGCGCGCCGGCGGTGCCGTCCTTCGTGAACGTGAACCCGGGATAGGTGCCGGCGGCGAGCTCGAGGATGTCCCCTGCGACGGCGCCGCCGGTGACCGCGGTGAACGTGCCGGTGGCGACGGGCTTCACCGGCGCGCCGGCCATCGGCGCGGGCACCGCGCGCGTGGTCGCCATCACCGTGCGGATCTCGCAACCGCCATCGGGATCCGAGAGTGCGAGCTCGATCTCGTACGCGGTCGCCGGATCGAGATCGAACAGGCTGCCGGCGAACCGGTTCGTCCAGCTCCTGCCCTCCACGGTCCCCGCCGGGATCCGGCGCAGCGGGTAGCCCTGGTGCCAGTCGCCGCCGTTCGAGCGATAGCGTACCGAGACCGTCGCGTTGATGTTCGCGTCGCCGCTGATCGCCCACTCGATGGTCAGGTTGCGGATGGTCGGCGACGGCATCGTCGCGTCGCCGGGCACGGTCTGGTCGGCGGGCGCGCCGGTCGGCGGATCGGTGGGACAGGCGGGCGGCGGCGGTGGACCATCCGCGCCGGCATCGGTAGCGCCCGCGGGATGATCGTCACCGCACGCGCAGAGCATCAAAAGTGCGACCAGCGCCCCTCGCATGGATCGAGCGTACCGTAGAGTCACGTGGTGCGTCGCGCCTGGATTCTCGTCGGCCTGATCGCCGGTGCCTGCGGTGGCAAGAAGAAGCCCGCCCACGACGACGCTGCGGTGGCCAAGGACGCCGCCGAGGTGACCGACGCCGCGCCCGCGATCGACGCACCGCCCGCCACGCCCGAGCGCGTCGAGCATGCGGTGTGGAGTCCGGTCGACAACCGGCACGCCGCGCACCGCTTCGTCGACGGCGAGCTCGTGATCGACGCCGCCGACGCCGGCTTCGCGCGCTACACGCGGTTCGGCGTACCGGTACCGCGCTGGCACCTCGGCCAGGACGTCGCCGGCGTGCGCGCGGCCACCGCCGATCGCACGGCAACGCTCGAG
Organism: Haliangiales bacterium; assembly: GCA_038203335.1. Taxonomy (GTDB): domain Bacteria; phylum Myxococcota_A; class Polyangia; order Haliangiales; family Haliangiaceae; genus JABFXX01. The sequence goes on from JBBRED010000478.1 coordinate 2,843, forward strand.
GTGCCGCTCACGGTGGAGCAGGCGCGCACCACGGTGCAGCTCACCGCGCGCGTGTTCGGCGAGGCGAAGCAGCAGATCGCCGTGAAGGTCAACGGTCGCCCCGCGAGCAAGGATCCGCGCGTCGAGCTCGCCGATGGCTGGCAGACGGTGGCGTTCGCGATCGATCCGGCGCGGCTCGGCGTGGGCGAGAACCAGATCGTCTTCGAGACCAGCGGCAAGGCGAAGGGCAAGGTCGCGTTCGCGTGGCTGCGGTTCGGAATCGCGCGCGAGCTGACCGAGGAGGATCCGCGCGCCGCGATCGCCTTCGATGCGAAGGGCTCGATCGAGCTCGCGAAGGACGCGGGGGTCACGTACTTCGTGACCGTGCCCGACGGCGCGCACCTGGTCGCCGATGTCAGCGCGCCGTGCTCGATCGAGGTCCGTGCTCGCCCGAGCGCCGATGCGTTCGCGGGCGGTGCGCTCTCCGGCGAGGCGGCGCGCGTCGACCTCACGAAGATGGCGGGGCAGGTCGTGGCGCTCTCGCTCGTCGCGCGTGACTGCCCGAAGGCGAAGATCACGAACGCGCGGATCACGCTTCACGGTCCCGCGCCGGTCGCGCTGCCGCCGGCGGCACCGCCGCGCTATGTGATCCTCTGGATCATGGACGCGCTGCGCGCCGACAAGATCCCGATCTTCACGCCCGGTGCGCGCGCGCAGACGCCGAACTTCGACGAGCTCGCGAAGTCGAGCGCCGTGTTCCGCCAGTACTACGTGCAGGGCAACGAGTCGCAGACCAGCCACTCGAGCATGTGGAGCGGCGTGTATCCCGCCGTGCACAACGTGCGGCTCGCCGGCGTCGGCGGGAACTGGAAGCTGCCGCAGGAGCTCCCGCTGATCGCGACCGAGCTATCCGACGCGGGGATGTACACCACCGCGGTCACCGGCAACGGCTTCGTCAACGCCGATGGTGGCTACGCGCGAGGGTTCAAGGAGTTCCGCAACATGATGCGCGAGAAGGGCATCCTGAACGGAATCATCTACGGAGAGACCATCGTCGACGCCGCGCTCGGCCAGCTCGACAAGCGCCGTGCGGATCCGACGTATCTGTTCATGGGGACGATCGATACCCACGGCCCGTGGATCGCGCGCAAGCCGTGGATCAAGATCTACTCGCCGGGTCCCTACAGCGGTCCGTTCCAGGAGTTCGGCACCGCGAAGGACCTCGGCTTCAAGCCCGGCTCCATGGGGTGCTCGATCATTCCGCCGCCGGCCGACGTCGAGCGGCTGCGTGCGATCTACGACTCGGCGGTCAGCTATCACGACAAGCAGGTCGGCCGGCTGATCGAGCAGCTCAAGTCATGGGGCATCTGGGATCAGACGATGCTCGTGATCACGGCGGACCACGGCGAGGAGCTGTTCGAGGATCGCCGCTGCGGCCACGGTGGGTCGCTGCGCGACTCGCTGACCCGCGTACCGCTCCTGATCCACGATCCGTCGCGGTTCCCCGGCGGCACGATCGTCGACGAGGGCGCGGAGGCGGTGGACCTCCTGCCAACCATGCTGACGGCGGTCGGCGCCCCGATCCCCGACGGGGTGCAAGGGCACGCGCTCGAGCCGCTCGCGCAGTCGATGAATCGCGGATGGCCCACGCCGTCCTACGCATCGATGTACGAGTACGCGCACGCGATGCGGATCGGCCGCTGGAAGGTGCGCGTTGGCAAGGCGGGCGTGCCGATCATCGGCGACATGGTCGACGATCCGAACGAGACCACGGACGTCTCCCAGCTCAAGCCGGTCGAGCGCCGCATGCTCACCGACAACCTCGGCATGTTCCTCGCCCTGCGAAGGCAGTGGAAGAAGGGCGCGTGGGGCGACGTCACGAACGTCACCGCCGCCGGCGCCGCAGCGCTCGATGAGGTGCGCACTCCGTGATCCGGGCGCTCGCGATCTCCGTGTGCGCCGTGATCGCGTGCGCGGCGCCCGATGTGTCTCCGCCGACCATGCCAATCGCGGATCCCGCCGATGCGGCGATCCCGATCGACGCGCCGGTCCCCGACGCGCCCGAGGTCGCCGATGCCGCCGCCGTGGAGGTCGCCGATCCTCCGCCACCGGCGACCGAGGTGTGGCTCAAGGGCTCGACCCACGTCCACGCGCGACCGTCGGGGGATAGCTCGACGCCGATCGCCGACGTCATCGCCTGGTACGAGCAGCGTCGCTACGATTTCATCGTGCTCACCGATCACAACCAGATCAGCGAGCTCTCGAAGGATGCGACGCCCACCATCGGTGAGGTGGCGATCCGCTCGCCGCTGAGCGGCCTGATCGTGCTCGCGGGGATCGAGCTCACGCACAACCCGTCGAACTGCATCCCGCCGGGCGACCCGAGCGGCAAGTGCCGCATCCACGTCAATCTGCTCGGCGTCACGGCGCGCACCACAGGCAAGCTCACCTGGGCGAACCGCAAGACCAGCGAGCGCCTGAAGAAGTACGACGCGGCGCTCGAGCAGCAGAAGCTCCTCGGCGGGATCGCCCAGCTCAACCACCCGAACTGGTTCTGGGGCATGACCCCAGACCTGCTCGCCGACCTCGCGCGCCACGGCTACCGGCTCGTCGAGATCGCGAACTCCGCGTTCGCGACGTGGAACAAGGGCGACAAGGATCACCCCGACATGGACGCGGTGTGGGACGCCGCCCTCAAGCAGGGCGTCACGCTGTGGGGCGTGGCGTCGGATGACGCGCACGACTACTCCAACTCCGCGAAGGCGAAGTACCCGGCCGGCGGCGGCTGGGTCGTGGTCAAGGCGGCGCGCGATCCGAAGGCGATCCTCGCCGCGCTCGACGCGGGGCACTTCTACGCGTCGAATGGTCCCGTGCTCGAGCACGCCGAAGTGGAGCGTGTCCCCCACGGGGGCCCCCTACAACGCGCGAAGAAATGGGACGAAACCAAAGATTTTAAAAATAAAAGCACTAGCGTCCAACCCGGACCCGGGCGCA
>JBBRED010000479.1:0-5791 GCA_038203335.1 Haliangiales bacterium
GCAGGTTGGCGGCCGGGCCACGGACGACGAGCGTGGCGGTGGGCTCGGGGCCGTCGCTGCGCTGGTCCTCGAGGACGACCTGACCGCCCATCGCGGTGATGACGTCGAGGAAGCCGGTGCGCGTGGGGTTGATGCACACGCCGGGGAGGCGCAGGTCGGCGCCGCAGAGTACGGCGGCGGCGACGAGAAACGCTGCGCTCGACGGATCGGCGGGGACCTCGAAGCCATCGCACGCGAGATGGCGATTCCAGCCGCGGGTGGCGACGACCGTGCGGCGGCCGGTGACGGTGAGGGGGGCGCCGAGGAACGCGAGCATGCGCTCGGAGTGATCGCGGCTCGGGCCGGGCTCGGTGACGGCGGTGTCGCCATCGGCGTAGAGGCCGGCGAGGAGGAGCGCGGTCTTGACCTGGGCGGACGCCATCGGCAGAACGTAGTCGAGGGGAGCGAGGGGGCCGATCGCCGGGCCGACGGTGAGCGGCGGCGTGACATCGGCGCCGGTGCCCTGCCCCGTGATCGAGGCGTTCATTCGCGCGAGCGGCTCGATCACGCGGCGCATCGGGCGCTTCGAGAGAGACTCGTCGCCGAACAGCGTGGTCGCGAACCGCTGGCCGGCGAGCAGGCCGCACAGAAGGCGGATCGTGGTGCCCGAGTTGCCGCAGTCGATCGGCGCGGAGGGTGCGCGCAGCCCATCGAGGCCGGTGCCGGTGATGACGAGGCTCGATCCGTCGCGGACGATCGACGCGCCGAGCGCGGTGATCGCTTTTGCCGACCGGCCGTTGTCAGCCCCGTCGCCGAGGCCCGTGACCTTCACGGGCGTGGCGGAGAGCAGCGAGAACAGCAGCGAGCGATGCCCGATCGACTTGTCGCCGGGGATCGTGACGGTGCCGGTGAGCTTGCGGGAGACCGGTTCCACGTAGAGCTTCATGACGTTGGTTGCCCCCGAGCTTCGAGCATGGCCGCGGCGCGCTGAACAACGCGCTTCAGGTGCGACGGACCGATCGCGATGATCGTGCGCACCCAGGTTCCCTTCGCGACGACGCGCGCGCCCGAGATGCTCGATGGGAGCCCGAGCAGCTGGAGGGCAGGCTCGCCGGCGAGGCCCGCGAGGATCGTGCGCACGCCGTTCTCCAGGCGCTTGGTCGGCTGCTTGGTCTTCTTGTCGCCGGGGTCGACCGCGTCGGCATCGACGATGATCGCCAGATCGTCGACGACATCCCCCCAGATCGAGATCTGCGCGGGAGGTGCATCGAGGCCGGTCTGACGCGCGAGCGCCACGCGCGCGTCGAACGACAGGCGCGCGGTCAGCCGCAGCGCGGCTCCCGGTGCGCCCGCAGGCATCGCGTGGTCGCGCAGTGCGAGCAGATCCTTCGACGCGGTGACCTTCATGATCTGCCCCGTGCCGGCGATCGCGGCGCGCGCCTCCAGCTGCGCGGTCCAGATCTCGGGGCCGAGCGCGACCAGACCATCGCCGAGCGGTACGCTGTTCGGCACGGTCTCGGCGGTGGCGAGCACGGTCACCGTCGCCGCGCTCGACGTGCCGATGCCGTACGAGGCGAGCACGAGGGCATCGGCGTGCACGAGCGGCGACAGCGGCACCTGACCGGCGATGCCGGGCAGCGCGGGGCCGGTGAGGGCATCGGTGACCAGCTTTCCAACGACGGTATTCTTCCGCAGCCGCGCGAGATCGATCTCGATGATCAGCTGCGCACCGTCGGGGAGCAGCGCCATGATCCGATCGGCGGGCGTCGCGGGCCGGGTCTCGACCGGCGGCGAGGTCACCGGGCGCCGCGCACCGCCGCCACACGCGAGGAGCGCCACGCACGCGAGCGCAGCGATCCGCATGCTCAGCCCGCCAGCACGGCGTTGATCGTCGAGATCACGCGCGGCAGCTCGGAGTCCTTGCACACCGACACGCGGATCGCGTTCGGCAAGCCCCACGCCGCCATCGGGCGCACGATCACGCCCTGCTTGAGGAGCGCGTCGTAGATCGGCGGTGACGGGCGTCCGCAATCGACGAGCGCGAAGTTCGCCAGCGACGGATAGACCGTCACGCCGGGCCCTTTGATCTCGGCGCGCATGCGCTCGATCTGACCGCGCGCGTGCGCGGCGCTGCGGGCCACGTGGTCCGCGTCATCGAGCGCAGCGATCGCGGCGATCTGCGCGAGGCTCGAGACGTGAAACGTGCGGCCAACGCGGCCGAGCACGTCGAGGACGGCCTTGTCACCGGCGGCGAAGCCGATGCGAATCCCAGCGAGGCCGTAGATCTTCGAGAGCGTGCGCAGCACCACGACGCGGCGATCCTGTCGCATCAAGGTCAGGCCATCGACATGATCGATCTCGGGCCACTGCGCCGCGTACTCGGCGTATGCCTCGTCGATCACGAGCAGGGCGCGCGCGGGCAGCGCGGCGAGGACCTTCGCGGCGGCGGCCTTGCTGACCACCGAGCCGGTCGGGTTGTTCGGCGAGCCGAGCACGACGAGCTTGGTGTGCGATGTGAACGCGGCGATCAGCGCATCGGGATCCAGCCCGAGCTCGGGCGTGGTCGGCGCGGCCACGAACGGGCGCCCGGCCACCTGCGCGGCGAGCCGGTAGGAGAGAAAGCCGTACGTGTGCGAGAGCACCTCGTCGGTCGGCTCGCAGGTGGCGAGCACGAGCTGGTAGAGGAGATCGTTCGAGCCGTTGCCGAGCGCGAGCTGACCGAGCTCGAGCCCGAGCTTCGCGGCGAGCGCGCGGCGCAGCGCGAAGCCGCCGGCATCCGGGTAGAGGTGGAGTTGCGACAGCGCGGCCGGCAGCGCGGCCAGTGCTTTCGGGGAGGGTCCGAGGGGATTCTCGTTCGACGCGACCTTGATCGCGCCGCTGATGCCGAGCTCTCGCTCCAGCTCTTCGATCGGCTTTCCGGGCTGGTAGACGTCGAGGTTGCGGACGTGACGCGGGATGTGCTCGTCGAACCAATCGGCCACGGGCGCAACCTACATCGTCGTTGCACCCGTGGGAATGCCCGCGGCGCGCGGTCCGGTCTATAGTCACCCATCCGATGCGCCGCTCTGTTCTTGCCCTCGCGGCGCTGCTCCTGCTCGTCCCCGGCCTCGCGTTCGCCGGTGCCGACGGCAACTTCGAGGACTACCAGGCCCGTGGCTGGGTGTGGATGTATCTCGGCTCGTTCGGCGCGGGCTTTCTGACCTCGCTGACCCCGTGCGTCTATCCGATGATTCCGATCACGCTCGGCATCTTCGGCGCGCGCGGCAAGGACGTCACGCTCGCCCGGAGGCTCCTCCTCGCGACGGCCTACGTCGTCGGCATGGGCCTCACCTATGCGGTCCTCGGCGTCACGTTTGCCATGCTCGGCGGGAGCGCCGGTGCGCTGCTCGCGAACGCCTTCGTCGTGATCCCGATCTGCTTGATGTTCGTCGCGATGGCCGCGTCGCTATTCGGCGCGTTCGAGCTGAACCTCCCCTCGTCATGGCAGGCGAAGCTCAACCAGGTCGGCGGCAAGGGCTTCGGCGGCGCGTTCATGATGGGCCTCGTCGGCGGTTTCATCGCCGCGCCGTGCACGGGCCCGTTCCTCGCCGGCCTGCTCGCGTTCGTGACCACCACGCACAGTGTGGTCGGCGGCGGCACGCTGCTGTTCGTCTACGCCCTCGGCATGGGGGTGCTGTTCTGGGTGCTCGCCGCCGCGGCGATGTCGCTGCCGAAGAGCGGCCGCTGGATGGACACCGTGAAGTCGTTCGGCGGCACGCTGCTGCTGTTCGGCGCGATCTACTTCCTTCGCCCCCTGCTGCCGTTCTTGCGGACGATCGCCTCGCCCGAGAGCTGGTTCCTCTGGCTGTCGATCGCCCTGATCCCGGCCGGCATCCTCCTCGGCGCGTTCCACCTGACGTTCGGCGGCTCGATCACCGACAAGGTCCGCAAGACCCTCGGCATCGCCCTGGTGCTCGCCGGCGGTCTCGGCATCTGGACCTGGAAGCTCACGCCGAAGCAGCACCTGCCGTGGATCACCGACGAGCAGGCCGCGTTCGCCCAGGCGCGCGCACAGGGCAAGGGCGTGATGGTGGACTTCGCCGCGACGTGGTGCACGCCGTGCGAGGAGATGGAGCTGACGTTCGGCGACGACGACGTCTACGAGGCGATCACGGCGAGCTTCGTGCCGCTCAAGCTCGATGTCTCCGAGGGAGATGCCGACGACCGGGCGCACCAGGAGAACTACGGAGCGAAGACGCTGCCCGCGGTGATCTTCCTCGACCCCAAGGGCAACGTCCTCGGTCGCGTGAAGAGCCTGATCGAGCCCGAGGCGATGCTCGATGTGGTTCGCCCGGCGGCGCGCAAGCTCCGCACGGCCAACGAAGCGGCGCGCACGCCCTAGTCAGAACAGGCGAATGTTTCCGCGCAGCACGACGAGTGCTTCGCCCTGGAAGCTCTGGTAGTGCGTCGTGAGATCGTTCGCGACGGCGCCGTTGCCGTTCTTCAAGAAGTAGCCCCACGACACCGGGAGGACGATCCCGAGATCGAGCACCTTGTTGAGGTGCTTGCCGAAACCGATCTTGCCCTCGATCAGGAAGCCCTTGTCGGTGACCTCGTCGTTCGATAGCGGCGGCATCACCTGCTGGCCGGTGCCGATGCCGAAGAACAGGTTCGCGGAGATCTCGGCGTAGGTGCCCTTCCCCGCCACCTTCTCCTCCTTCGTCTGATCTCCGAGGCCCACCTCGAACCGCATGCCGCCGCCGAACTGGGTCCAGGTCGCGAGCCGGCTACCGTTCGTGAACTGGTGGTGCTGGATCACGACATCGAACACCAGAAACTGCGCGCCGATGGCGGCGCCGTACGCGCCGTGCGGGGCCTTTTCGAAGAACCCGGCATCTGTGTTCGCCGCGTCACCCGAGAGACGCTTACCGAACACGCCGCCACCCTCCGCCTCGGCGAACAGCTTGAACACGTCGGCCCGAGCGGCCACGGGCGGTGCGGTGATGAGGACCGCAGAGATGAGGGGAACGAGGCGCATGTCCCGAGTGTCGCCGATTTCGCGCAGGCCGGTCGTGTCCCGGCGCACATGCGGCACGCTATGCTGTGGTAGATGGCCCGCTGGATCGTGATCTCCCTCGCGCTGGCCGCGGGCTGTGGCGATCCGGGCGTGGCGGAGCTGGCAATCATCCGCGACGAGGTCTGCGCGTGCGCGAAGGCCACGTGCGCCGAGACCGCGATGAAGCGGGTCCCGGCGACCGCGGTACCGAACAACCATCGCTCGCAGACCATCGCGCGCGAGATGATGGACTGCCTCGCGAAGCTGTACGAGGCGGAGCGCCCGACCACCGGTCCCGATGCCGAGGCAACGGGCTCGGCAGCACCTTGATCGTCTAGTCCTCCGGGTCGGACTTCGGAACGTTGCCCGTCTTGCCCGACGGGCCGAGCTCGGGCTCGAACTGCCAGTCGGGCTCGACCGGGCCGACCCGCTCGTCGAGCTCGCGCTCGAGGATCGTGCGGGTTTCGCCCTGCGCCGCGTCGCTCGGAACAATCTTCGCGCCGCGCACCACGCCCGGCATGATCAACGCCATCGCGGGCGTGATCACCACGTCCGCATCGGACTCGTGGCCGAAGAACGACGTGTGCTCGTAGTAGCGAACCGCGTAGCGCACGAGCACGGCGAACGTGGCCGCGAGCGGCACGGCGAGCACCACGCCGACGAAGCCGAGCAGCTTGCCACCGGCGACCACGGCGAGCAGCGCGCCGCTCTCCGACAGGCCGACGCGATGCCCGACGATCTTCGGGGTCAGCACGCCGGCCTCGAGAACGTGGAGGC
>JBBRED010000480.1:0-5787 GCA_038203335.1 Haliangiales bacterium
GTCATTCACGCGTACGTGTGGGTACGTCTGGTGAGGCGCGCTCGCCTGCCGCGACCCTGGCACCTCGGGCTCACGATCCTGATGGCGGTGATGCTCGTCGCCGCGCCGGTGACGACGTGGACGCGCAACGCGTGGCCCGAGTTCTCCGCGACGTTTGGCTGGGTCAGCCTGCCGTGGCTCGCGCTGCTCGGACTGACGTTCGTGGCGGTGCTCGCGATCGATCTGGCGACGCTGCTCGCGCGGATCGGACGGCGCGCGGTCGGACGACCGGCGCCCGAGGCGTCGCTATCGCGGCGGATGTTCCTGGCTCGGGTCACCGGAGGTGCAGCCGTGGCAATTAGCTCGACGAGTGTGGCGCGCGGAATGATCACGGCGCGCGGTGCGCACGAGATCGTGGATGTCGAGGTCAAGCTGGCGAAGCTGCCGAAGGCGCTCGACGGGTTCTCGATCGTGCAGCTCTCGGATCTGCACGTCGGGATGACGATCGATCGCGCGTTCGTGCAGCGCGTGGTCGATCAGGCGAATGCGCTCGCGCCCGATCTCGTGGTGCTCACCGGTGACCTCGTCGATGGCAAGGTCGAGGACCTGCGCGACGAGGCGGTGCCGCTCGGGACCCTCATGTCGAAGTACGGCACGTACGCGGTGACCGGCAACCACGAGTACTACTCCGGCGTGGATCCGTGGCTCGCGGCACTCGGTGCGATGGGCATCACGTATCTGCGCAACCAGCGCGTCACGATCGGCGACGGCGCGGGGAGCTTCGACCTCGCGGGCGTGGATGACCACGGCGCGAGTGGATGGGCCGGTCACGGCGAGAATCTCGGGGCCGCGCTCGACGGGCGCGACACCACCCGCGCCGTGGTGCTGCTCGCGCATCAACCGCGGCAGGTGCGGCGCGCATCGAAGTTCGGCGTGGACCTCCAGCTGTCGGGGCACACGCACGGCGGTCAGATCTGGCCGTGGCACTACCTCGTCAAGATCCAGCAGGGCGGCCTGCTCGCGGGTCGCTACCAGTTCGATGACACGCAGCTCTACGTGACGCGCGGCTGCGGCTACTGGGGCCCGCCGGTGCGGTTGCTCGCGCCGCTCGAGATCACTCGCGTGATCTTGCGCGCCGCTTGACGTGATCCGGGGGGCGACAGTGGAACTTACAGATCGCTCGTTGTCTATGTTGAAAGCGTCCCCGTTACCGGACGGCTCTACCGGACACGGGCGCCGAAGGCCTCGAGCCAGGCCTCGGGCGGGCCTCGGCGGAGGACGCCGCCGAGGTCGAAGAGCGACAGCTCGGTGATGCCGGCAGCGGTGGCGATGGCGACGTCGCGGGCGAGCTCGCCGGGGTTGCGGTACTCGGGCTCGTCCTCGAACGCGCCGACGCCGACGGCGCCGAGCGACAGGCCCGCGGCTTCGCCGAAGCGCAGCTGGGTGAGGCGTGCGCAGCCGGCGAGCACGGTCTCCGCGCGGCGGCGGTTGATGATGCCGCGCGACCAGCCTTCGATCAGCGAGGTGTAGGCCATGACGCTGTGGCGATCGATGGCGAGCATGGTCGCGGGTGTGCCGACGGCGCGCTGGATCCACTGGCCGCGGAGCTCGAGGGCGAGGAGCGGTAGGAGGGCCGTGGTGACGCGGCGGTCCGCGCGCCAGCGGTGGGTTGCCTCGGTGAGGACCGCGCGCGCGTCGTGGTAGCGGCTGGGGGTGGGGGTCTGGCGCCAGGTCGGCCGCCAGTTCTTCCATTTTGCGAGGGTGGCCTTGGGGGGCTCGAGATCGAGGACGAGCTCGTCGGCGAACGGGGCCGCGGCGAGGACGGCGTCGGCGAACGCGATGAATGCGGGGGCCGATTCGGCGCTGACCCAGCGGCCCTCGCCGTCGGCGAGCATCGGCCACACGGCGACGAACACGCCGCGGTCGTGGAACCGGCGGACCACGTCGGCGATCTCGGCGAGCTGCCACGGGCGCACGGCGAGCAGGAGATCGAGGTCGCGGCGCGCGAACAGCTCCACGACGGGAGGCCGCACGAGCTCCTCGTACGGGACGGTCTCGCACCAGACGCGGCGGCGCACGTGTGGATAGTATGTCCGCGATGAAGGTCCTGTACGGGGTCACGGGCGAGGGAATGGGGCACGCGATGCGATCGCGCGTGGTGCTCGAGCACCTCACGGCGGCGGGGCACGAGGTCGAGGTCATGGCGTCGGGGCGTGCCGCGGCGTTCCTCGGAAAGAAGTTCGAGGGGGTCAATACGATCCATGGCCTGCACATGATCCTCGAGGAGAACCGGGTGCGGCCGGGCAAGACGCTGTGGTCGAACGTACTCAACGGGGTGCTCGGCGTGCCGCGGAACATCGCCGCGTACTTCGAGCTGATCTCCGCGTTCGAGCCCGAGGTGGTGATCAGCGACTTCGAGTCGTGGACCTACTACTACGGCCGCACGCACCGCCTGCCGATCCTCTCGATCGACAACATGCAGGTCATCCACCGCTGCGAGCTACCCGCCGAGATCATCGAGGGCAACCAGGTCGCGTTCCAGATCACGAAGGCGTTCATCAAGACGAAGCTGCCGTCGTGCGACGCGTACTACATCACCTCGTTCTTCCGGCCCCCGACGCGTAAGCCCGACACGTACCTGTTCCCGCCGATCCTGCGGCCCGAGATCCTCGCGGCGAAGGCGAGCGCGGGAGACCACTTGCTGGTCTATCAGTCGGGCCCGAACGCGGCGCTGCAGAGTGCGCTCGCGGCGACGGGCATCGAGTGCCGGATCTACGGCATGCGGCCGGGGGCCATTGCGGAGGAGCGCGAGGGCGCGCTCCGGTTCCTGCCGTTCTCCGAGGCGGGCTTCATCGAAGATCTCGCGAGCTGCCGCGCCGTGATCGCCGGCGGCGGCTTCACGCTGATGGGCGAGGCGGTGTTCCTCCACAAGCCGATGCTCGCCCTGCCCCTCGAGCGGCAGTTCGAGCAGTGGCTCAACGCGCAGTACCTCGAGCGCGAGGGCTACGGCATGTGCACGCTGACGCTCGACGATCCGGGCGTGCTCCCCGCCTTCCTCGCCCGCGTCCCCGCGTGCGCCGCGAAGCTCGCGAGCTACGTGCAGACCGACAACAGCGAGCTGCTCGCCGCGGTCGACGCGTTCCTGCATCGCGCCGCGACCGAGCCGCGCTAGTCCGGGAAATGGGGTCGGACCCCATTTTCGGACAGAGCCTCGCTGATCGTCAGCGGTTGTCGTACGGGTCGTAGACGCGCTTCGGCGTCTTCTTCACCAGCGGCGCATCGATCGCGGCGTCCACCGGCGGCGGCGCATCGAGGGGAGCGGCATCGACGGCGGCATCGATCGCTACCGCCGGTGCCACCACCGCGGCCGCATCGAGCGGCGCCTTGCTCGCGGCCGCCCCGCCACGAGCGACGAGCGCCACGATCGTGATCACCGCGCCGATCGCGACGATGCCGCCGATGATCAGGCCGCCGCGCCAGGCCGGCGTGCCGCCGCGCACCTCGCCGGCGCTCGAGGCCATGGTGGTCGCGGCCGTGCTGACCGGCGCCGACACGGCGGGGGGGCGCGCGATGGTCATCTCGAGCTGCGATGGCTCCGCGAGCAGCTCGTCGATGCGCGCGACGAGCTCGGTCATCGTCTGGATCCGCTCGTCGGCGTTCTTCGCGAGGCAGTGCAGCACGAGCTCGTCGAGCTCGGGCGAGATGCCGGGCGTCACGCTCGAGGGCGCGGGAGGTGGCGAGGTGAGGTGCAGCGCGATCAGATCGCCGGGCGTGTTCGCGACGAACGGTGTGCGACCGGTGAGCAGGTGAAACAGCACGCAGCCGAGGGCGTAGATATCGGTGCGGTGGTCCACGCGCCCTGCCCCGCGACACTGCTCGGGCGACATGTACGCGGGCGTCCCCATGATCATCCCGGTCTGGGTCAGGCCATGGCCCTTGTCGGCATCGCCGACGAGCTTCGCGATGCCGAAGTCGAGGACCTTGAGGCGCTCACCGCCGTGGTGATCGGGAACGAGGAACAGGTTGTCGGGCTTGAGATCGCGATGGACGATGTTGACGGCGTGAGCGGCCGCCATCGCGATCGCTGACTCGCGCACGATCCACAGCGAGCGTGCGGGCGGAACGCGGCCGGCCTGGTAGATCGCGCGGGTCACGGTGGTGCCCGGCAGGTGCTCCATCACGAGGTACGCGACGTCGCGCTGCCAGCCGAAGTCGATGACGGTGACGATGTTCGGGTGAGCGACGCGGCTCGCCGCGCGCGCCTCGTCGAAGAACCGCTGCACGATCGATTGGTTCTGCGAGAGCTCGACGCGCAGCACCTTGATCGCAGCCTTGCTGCCGAGCAGGATGTGCTCGGCCGCCCAGACGGCGCCCATGCCACCGGCACCGAGCTCCGCAACGAGACGATAGCTGCCGAACGTCTCGCCGATCACCAGAAGAACCAATCGAGCGCGACGGTCGTGATCAGCGTGGTCTCGCGGTTGCCGAACTGGATGTTCTTGCGGAAGTCGATGATCGCGTGGATCCCGAGCTCGATCGGCGCGCTCGAGAGGCGCGCGATGATCGGGCTCACGCGTAGCGATGGATACCCGTTGGTCTGCGAGCTCTGACCAGACATGAGGTCGCTGCCGCTGAGCACGGTCTCGAGGCCGTAGCCAACCCCGGCGGACGATGCAAATCCCGACCTCCACGCGAACAGATAGTCAGCGGCGAACCACACCATGGTCCGCTTCACGTCCTCGGTCGGTGAGAACTCGACCTTGGTCTCCCGCGTGTAGAACGCGGTCACCGAGCCGCGCACCGCGCCGGGTCCGGCCACGGTCTGGAGGATCAGCCGAAGGCCGTAGTTCGCATCGAAGTCCTGCGAGAAGCCGAACCCCAGGCCGATCGCGGCGTGCCGCAGCGGCGGCGAGACCCCCGAGACGGCCGCGGGCGGCGGCTCGACGTGGCGCACCACATCGACCGGCGGCTGTCGCACGGCTTCGGGCGGCGGCACGACCACCGCTGGCGGCGGCTCCACCACGGCGAGCTTCACGAGCACCGGCACGGCCGCGGTGGCCTTCTCCTTTGCCGCGACGGTCACCGTGATCGTCGCGGGCTCGTAGCCGCTCGCCGTCGCCTCGATCACGTAGGCTCCCGGATCGATCGGGAGCGCCTGGTCCCACGTCGACGAGGCAACCTCGATCCCATTCCGGGTGATGACGAGCCCGGGCACCCGTGCCGCCGCCGAAATCGACACGGTCAGGAACGCGCGCTTGCCGGCGATCAGCTTCGCGCGGCCCGCGGCCAGGGCGACGTCCCTCGCGCCCTTCTGGGTCTCCGCGAGCGCCTTCGCCTCGAGGAACAGCTCCCACGCCGTCGCGAGCTTCCCCTGCAACTCGCGACAGGCGCCGAGGTTCAGAACGGTGCCAAACTTTGCCTCGACGTCGCGGCTCTGCTGAAACTTGTCGCAGGCCTCGTCGACCTTGCCGGCCTTGAGCAGGGCCCTGCCGTCGCGGAACAGCTGCTCCCCCGCTGGATCTGCGACCGCCGGGGCCGCAGCCAGCGCGAGCAGGCAGATCGAGACGAGGGCCCGGGTCACTCCTCATGGAGGCTATCTCACCAGAGGACGTTGCGTGTAGTAGAACGCCTGCATGCGCCTGCTCGTCCTCGCGTTGCTGTGCCTGCCCGCCGTAGCTGCCGCGGACGTGCCCGGGCTCACGCTCGAGCAGGTGATCGCGAAGGCGCTCGCGAGCCCCAGGGCACAGATGGCCGAGGGCGATCGCGACGCGGCGGCCGCCCGGATCGATGAGGCGGATGCCGCGCGCC
>JBBRED010000481.1:0-5783 GCA_038203335.1 Haliangiales bacterium
GGCTGTGTCCGGACCCGGCCTGCTGCGCTAATCAACCGCGCCCCGGCATTCTGCACACAAAGGCTCGCGACTGGGGGGACGAGACGAAGCCGCCGCCGCCCTGCCGAGCGTGCGGGGAGCCGAAGACACTACTCCAGCCCGGAGAGACCGTCGGGCAAACTGACCAGGAGGAGATGCAGAATATGAAGCAGGAGAAACAGCAGCCAGAACCGCAATACCGACACCGCCATCGTTGCGTGACATGCGGGATCATCACGATAGACAACGCCCAGCGCGACGACATTCCGCCGCTGGCTATGGGCCGCAGGTCGACGGATCGAAGGTATCGGCGGAGACCAGGGTCTCCTCCTCCTCGTCGTCGGCAAACGCGTGGCGTGGCGCCGCGAAGACGGCGAGGGCGACGAGGAAGGCGAAGGCGAAGCGGGTCACGGGATGAAGATGTGGCGGTAGACGAGCTTGATGCTCGTGTCGTCGATGTCCTCTTCGGCCGGGTCGTAGAAGTTCTTCCGGAGAATACCGCCCTGGATCGACACGCCGGCGTCGCTCGGGCTCAGTCGGTAGGGCGTCTTGAGCTCGCCGCGTACGTTGATCGTGCTGCCGCGGATGGTCTGCTCGCCATCGCCGATCGCCTTGAGGTTCTCGAGCAGGTTCTTCTCGATGCGCAGGCCGATCGAGCCGAAGCTGATCTCGAGGCGGAGGACGTCGAGCCCGGAGGCCTTGGTCAGGGAGTCACCCAGCAGGCTCGACACCCAGTCGCCGGCGAGGTCCTTGACGATCTGATCGGCGAAGCCCTGGCTCGGGTTCGTGGTGGGATCCTGCTTCGTGGGATCGCCACCGAGGCCCTGGTCGCCGAGGGAGCGGCGCAGCGACTCCTGATTGCGTCCGAGCACGAGCAGCGACAGCGTCTGGCTCTTGTTGTACCCGGTCGACGTGCGCAGGTCCCACTGCGGGTTCGACAGGGCGCCGGTGATCGACAGCGTGATCAGGTGCTCCTGCCCGGAGAGGTCGCGGTAGTCGGCCTCGCTCGTCACGTTGAGCTGCGGATCTCCGGCTCGCTGGTTCTCCGCGAAGTCGATGTTGCCCGCCGTGCGGATGAACTTCGCGCGGGTCCCCGGGATGCGGAACTCGCCGTGCTCGACGCGGATCGATCCGGACATGCGCGGATCGCGCGGCGTGTTGGAGATCTCGAGCAGCGGGCCGACGAGATCGATCGTGGCGATGTTGTTCTTCACGCTGAACTTGCGAACATCGAGCGTCAGGTGGAGCTCGGCGTTGCCGAGGAGCGGGTACTCTTCCCAGAACGGCTTCGCCGGCGGCGCGCTCGAGCCGATCGAGCGGATCTGATCGGTGAGCTCGAAGTCATTCGTGTAGTTGCCGTCGATCATCGCGACGTTGCCGCTGATGCCGAGGCGGTTGACGCCCTCGGGCTTGTCGATCAACACGTCGCGCGCGGAGAGCACGAGGTCGAGCGTGCCGGGCACCTTGAACGGGATGTTGTCGGCATCGAGCTTGACCGAGAGCGAGGCGAGCTCGTTGTCGAGGAAGTCGACGGTGCCGTTGATGTTCGACAGCGAGCCCTCGCCGTCGATCGACCCGCGCACGTCGTTGATCGCGAGCTCGTAGGTGCGGTGATTTCCGGCGGACACGCTGGTCTCGATGTCGATCGAGCCCTTGTTGAACGACAGCTCGCGCCGCACGCCGCGCGGGATCAGCGAGAACGGGCGATCGGTGCCGGTGGTGTCGAACTTGAGCGTGCCGGACACCAGCGGGAGCTTGCCCTTGCCCGAGAGGATCAGATCGCCATCGATCTCCGCGAGACCGCCGGCCTGGGACACCTTGCCGGGAACGGCGACGAGCAGCATCTTGCCGGCGAGCTTGCCGCTGATCAGCACGGACCAGTTCGCAGGCGTGAAGCCGTCGAGCGTGATGTTGCCCTTGACGTGGAGCTCGCCCGCTTCATCGCGGTGCTGGTCGCGGACCTGCAACATCACGTCGGTGAAGCCGAGGCTGCCGTTCGCGAGCTTGATGAGGCCGGTCGGCGCTTCGAGCACCGTGTCTCCACCGACGGGGCGGAGGCGGATCGGGTTCGCGAGTTTCGGATCCTTCTTCCACATGCCACTCGGATCGAGATCGATGGAGGCCTCGTAGGTCGGCTTGTTGAACGTCCCGGAGATCGAGGCGGCGAGCTGGACCTGCCCCGAGGCCTCGTCGAACTGCGCGTCGAGCAGCGGCTGGACGAGCGCGAGGTCCAGCAAGCCCTGGGCCTCGATCGCGACCGACGACGGCGTGGCGTGCCCGCGGATCTCGACCTTGCCGGCGGGCGTGGCGACGAGGGTGGAGCAGGGCGCGCGACCGCCGGGCGCCGTGGGGTCCTTGCACGCGAGCTCGAGCGAGGTCGGCGTGACGCGCGCGGAGAACGCGGCGCGCTGGCCCGGCGCCTGATCGATCACGGAGAGCCGCAACGGCGTGAGCCGGCCATCGGAAGCGCGGTGGTTGACGGTGGCGACCAGCTCGGTGAGCTCGACCCACGCCTCGGGCTCGACGGGCTTGGCAGGGAACAGCTCGGTCTTCACGGTGATCGTTCCCGAGACCCAGCCATGGAGGGGCTCGGGCAGGCCGACGAGCTTCGTCAGATCGGCGACCGCGTCGAGCTCGATCCGGCGCCCCGTGATCGCGACCTCGACGGGGAACGGCGCCGTGGTGCCGAGCGTGCCGTGGATCTGCAGGCGCTCGGCGAGCATCGAGCCATCGATCCGGATTCCGGGCTTGCCACTCGGCAGCGTCGTCGGCTCGACGCGGAGCTGGCTGTCGCCGATGAACGCGTTCATTAGCCACGTGCGCAGCAAGGTGACGTGACCATCGGCCTGCGGCGCGAGCGGCGTGCCGGAGAGGTGCAACGTCATCCGCGCATCGCCGCCGGTGATCCTCTTCTTCAAGAACTGCTCGAGGATCGCGAGCGGGAGGTCCACCGAGATTGCGCCGCCGAGGCGCGCCGGCATGGCGGTCTGCCTCGCGGTGCCGCGGATCGGCGGCAGCTTCGCGACCGTCGCGTCGAGCACGCCGCCGGCATCCCGCACCGCCGTCGTGACCACGCACGATCCACCGGAGCGCTTCGCGGTCGCGCACTTCTCGAGGTCATCCGCGGACGCGTACATGGGCCGCGGCCGGCAGCGAGCGTCATTCGGCTGGTTCACGCACAGCGCGAAGTCGGAGTAGGTGTCGCCCTTGATCGTGAGCTTCCTCGCGGTCGCGTAGACCTTCGCGAAGTCGAGCCAGTCCATCGCGGAGCGTCCCTTCACGAGGCTCACGCGGTCGAGCTGGGCATCCACGGTGTCGAGCGTGCCCTTGACCGTTCCGACCAGGCCGCACAGCTTGGCCGCATCGATCCGGCGCCCGGCGATGGTCAGATGCTCGACGAACGGCGGCCCGACACCGTCGACGCGCACGCGCCCGCTGCCGACCAGCTCGCCGCCGAGGCCGGCCGACGTCATCCTGCGGATGTCGACGATGCCGTCCTTGAACTGCGTGTCGACGAGCTGGAGCTTGTCGAGGCACGGCACACCGCTGAGCTGCGAGCTCACGTTGATCGTGGGGTTCTTGAGCGGGCCCTGGATGATGATCACGCTGCCGCCGCCGGCACCGCCGACGAACGCCGGCAGGTCAAACCGCTGCAGCCACACGCCGAGATCGGGGAACGTGCCCTCGATTCGCATGCGCAGGTCGTCGTGGAGGATGTCGATGAGGCCGTCGAACACGGCGTGGCTCTGACCCGCTTCGATCGCGACCTTCTCGACGTGAATCGACCCGAAGCTGTCGTTGGTGAACAGCCGGCCCTTGTGGACGCGCAAGGAGGTCCCGGTGGGCGTGAGGCCGAGCGAGAGATCGAAGTCCTCGAGCGCGAAGCCCTCGCCGGGCGTGGTGTCGCCCTTCGCGCGGAGGCGGCCCTTGAGGAACTTCCCGGCGGCGCGCGCGACCTTCGGGGGCAGGAAGCGGCCGGCGTCGATCGCCTTCGTGATCTCGACCTGCGCGTTCGCGATGAACGGGCGCAGGCCAAACGTCGCCGAAACCTCCACCTCGCCGGGCTCCTTGCCGCCGCGGATCAGCGCCTTGGTCTTGTCGATGAAGCCCTGCTCGTTCACGAGATCGATGCCGCCATGGACCTCGGCGAGCGTGAGCTGGAGCGGCGGCTCGTCGGCGCGGAGCGGGAGGTCGAAGTCGACGTTCTCGAGATCCAGACCGACCTTCGGCGAGGCCACGAACGGACCGGTCAGCGTGATCGTGCCGTTGAGGTCATCGCCGCCGACCGTGGACTTGATGCACGTGCGCACCATCGGTCCGAGGTTCTTCGCGTCGAGCTTGAGGTTCCACGAGCCGTCGTACGGACGATCGAAGTAGCTGTTGAGCTCGCCGGTCAGGTGGATCGATCCCGACTCCTTGTCCTCGAACCTGTAGCGCGGGATCAGGCGGCCATCCTCGGGCTCTCCGGGCGCCAGCTCGCACGGCGCAGTGCGAGCTTCGAGATCGATCTCGAGCGTGTTCGCGATGAAGTCGTGCTTCGGCCACTCCGTGGGGAGCTGCGCGAGGCGGTTGAGCTTGACGTCGACGAGCCCGACGTCGTAGCGCGCGACGCGCTCCTTCGGAGGCCCGTTGTCGGCGCCGGGCACGATGCCGGGAATCGGCATGCGGAACGACGTGCGCGGCCCTTCGTCCTGGATGCGGATCAGCGCGCGGGGCGAGGTCACGGCGAGGCGGACGTAGAACTTCGCGATCAGCGGATCGGTCGGATCCATGTAAAGGAACGAGTGCTTCGCGGCGGCGTCTCCGCCCGCGTCGGCCTTGTCATCGGAGTCGATGTTGACGTGCTCGAGCCGCGCGGTGAACCCGAAGCCGATCTGATCGGGCGGGCCGGTCTCGGGCTGGTACGGCTTGAAGTTCACGTAGAGGTCGAGGTCGCGCACGTGAATGTCACGGAGGTCGAACACGGGCGGCGCCGAGTCGGCGTAGATGCCGGCGCGAAAGCCGGCCTCCATGCGGGGATAGAACGCGGTGATGATCGTGACGCTGGTCTTGTCGTACGCGTGAAGCGGGTAGGGCTCGCGGGTCTCCTCGATCAGCGCCTGCCCGCCGTGCACCCAGAGGTTCCGGAACACGAAGTCGTGGTTGCCGAACAGCAGGGCGTGCGCGTCGATCTCGACGGTCACCAGAGGAGTTCGTACGAGCTGCTTTCGGGGCTTCCGCTTACTGTTCGGATCGCTGTCGGGGCGCTCGTCCGGAGTGCAGTCCTCGTTCGGGTCGCCGACCCGGAACTCGTCCGCCCCGGCCACGAGCACCTGCGACAGTGCGCAGTCATCCCACACCTTCACGTTCTTGACGACGATGGGGATCCACCCCCCGGTCACGATCTTCTTGAGGTCCTTGGTCTGCCACTCGATCGACCCGATCTCGATGCGTCCGCGCATCCGCTTGTTGAGGATCGACGCGATGTTGTTGCCGAGATCTTCCCCCTCGAACTTCACGCGCAGGACGACAAAGGCCGTGGCCAGAAGGAGCACCACGGACAGTCCGATGACAAGCAGCCACCGGCGCACGCGCCGACGAGGAGGGGAGCTGTCCACCCGTGGCTCCGAACCTACCATCACGGGCGCTGACGTCGTCGAGCGTGAGGACATTCACGTTGCTGGATTTACGTCTGGCCTCGGTACGCTTCGGTCCGTATAGTGGGGAGTAGGACCGAAAGCGAGGCACTGTAGATGTCTGACGACCAGCCCGAGAATGTCCCCCCC
>JBBRED010000482.1:0-5773 GCA_038203335.1 Haliangiales bacterium
GGCATCGACGGAGGTGTCGGCATGGAGCGAGAAGCCCTCGATAAAGGCGCAGCGGCGGCGCGACGCGGAGGTGCGCGGCGGGGGCTCCGCAAGCGCCATCGGCAGCTGCACGGCCTCCACCTGGGCGTCGGCGAGTGCGTCAGGCTCGTCGTCGACCGGATCGCCATCGCGACGCGCGAGCAGGCGGCGGATCTTGCCCACGATGCGCGCGGCGATCTCCTCGACTTCCTC
Organism: Haliangiales bacterium; assembly: GCA_038203335.1. Taxonomy (GTDB): domain Bacteria; phylum Myxococcota_A; class Polyangia; order Haliangiales; family Haliangiaceae; genus JABFXX01. Next base: position 232 of record JBBRED010000482.1, read on the forward strand.
GTCGGTGGGCGGCGGCAGCGGGTGAAAGCCAAGCGAGCCATCCGGCCGCTCGTGCCAGACGCCCTCCGGGACCAGCGTATGAAAATGCAGGTTGGCGTTCGCGAACGAGCCCACCCGCTGGGCAACGCCTCGGCGCTCTCGCCACGCGTCACCACGTCGGCAACGGCATCCGCGTGCTGCTCGTAGACATCGCCGGCAGCCCCGACGCCGCCGGAGAGCTGCACGCCGCCGCGCTGCTGCACCACGTGCGCCGCTTCGTGCGCGGCGAGATGCAGGACCGGCGACGCCGCGAACGCGACCTGATTGCCGGTGGCGTACGCGCGTGCGCCCATCGCCGCGGAGCCCTCCGCTGCCTTGCCGCCGACGCGCGCCTGCACGCCGCTGACATCGTGGCGTCCAAACGCGCGCTGGATCGCGCCGAGATGCGGGAGCGTTCCGCCGGTTCCGATACGCCGTGCGCCGCCGCCTGTTGAACGCCGTCGTTGCCGTCGAGCCCGGCGCCGATCGCGTCTCCGAACATCTGGATCGCGGCGCCCGACGAGGGCGCAGGATCGCCGGAGCTCGGTGAAGACTCGACGGCCGCCCGCTGGACCAGCGAACGCGCCACTGTGGGCCGCACGGGCTCGAACGATCCTTCCGATGTCCGCCGGGTCATGGCGTGCACACGCCGCCTTCCGCGGGCTCCACCCAGCCGACGGGGAGATCGACGAGGTGCTCGTACGTGACCGTCTGGTCGAGGACATCGAGGCGCGCGACGCTGCCGGTGCGAACGTGCAGCGAGAGGTGCCCGTGCGACAAGGAGATCTCGACCTCGCCGACGATCCCCGAGCGACCAGCTTCTCCCGCCGAGACCGCCGCGCCACTGAACGCCGCACCGGACGCCTCAGCGATATCTCCGACCATGTTGTGGATCCGGCGCGCATGCTCGAGGGCGGCGCTGGTGTCCTCGTCGTGGCCAACGATTGCCGAGATCAGGAATCCGACGGCAGACGCGAGGATGCTCGATACCGCGGCGTTCGCGCCGGTGGACGGCATTCGCCCGCGCACCTGGATCGTGATCGAGCCCTCCGGTGCTCCCTCGACGTGCCCCGTGGGCAAATGCGCGGTGATCGATCCGCTCAACCCACCTCCCACACCATCCACCGAGACCGAGCCCGCAATGTCGATCATGCGATACGACGCTTCGGTGGCGCCGTCAGCACCCGAGACGCGCCAGTGATCCGATCCGCCGGCGGATCCCGTCACGCGCGCACTCGGCGGGGCGGTCGCGCCCGCGGCGAGAGGTGGCGCGCTCGCAAGCGGAGGCGGCGTCCCGACGGCGCCGGTGATCCGCGCGGTGGCCGCGGATTCTGCGGAGTCACCCTCGACCATGCTTGCGCGCGCGCGCGCCTCGTACGTCGGATCGAAGATCGCATCGGCGAGATCTTCGTTCGTCGCGCGAATGGCGTGCTCCAGCGAGAGACAGAACATCCGGGCCGTGGCCTCGGGCGTCACGCCGTGTGCCTCGACGCTCGCACCGATCAGCGCCGTCACTTCGACGCCCGGAAGCACGAACCCGGCACCGACCTCGATGCTGGCGCGCACCTGATACGTCGCGGGTGCGGACTCGGTGTGCCCATCGGCGGGCGACGCTCGCTCGTGCAAGATGCGCGCGCTGAGGCGGATCGAGAACCTGCCGGCCGGAAGGCCGACCATGGCGAGCGGGAAGTTCATGCTCACATCGAGCTGCTGCGATCCGCCCTCGAGGCCTGCGAGCGCGACGATGCCACCCGACAGCGCACGGACGAGGTTCGGCCCCGGCTCGGTGATGTTGAGGCTCCGCCGCTCGCCCGTGATCGGGGTGGCCGGCCCGAGCCGGCGACGACCGGAATGGCCGCTCATCGTCGACGACGCTTCGCCACCCGAGACGTGGTCGTCAGTACCATCCCTCTGCACTGCGCGCTGGATGCCGGTCCCGCCGCCACCGGTGGGGGCGTGCTCGTCGAGCAACGTCTCCGCACTCTCGCCGCGGGTGACGAGATCCGCCACTCCGTCGGCGTGGCGCTCGTACACGTCACCGACGACACCCACGCCACCGGAGAGCTGAACGCCACCGCGCTGCTGCACCACGTGCGCTGCCTCGTGCGCCGCGAGGTGGAGATCCGGTGACGATGCAAACGCGACCGCGTTACCCGAGGCGTATGCACGCGCCCCCATCGCTGCCGAACCCTCCGCGGCCCGGCCGCCGACGTGTGCGCTGACACCGCTCACATCGTGGCGCCCGAACGAGCGCTGGATCGCCGCGAGGTGCGGCAGCGTTCCACCGCTGCCCGACATCCCGTGGGCCGCAGCGCGATGCACAGCATCGGAGGTGAGCCCGCCACCATCGCCGTCGAACTGAACGATCGGCGAATGCACGCCCGCCCCCACGGCATCGGCGAACATCTGGATCGGGAGCACAGACGAGGTCGTGGCGACGCCGGGAAGCGTCGGCATCGCACCGGTTCCCACGGCGAGCCGGCGCTGGAGCGGCGTGACATCGTGCTGCGCGGTCTCGGCATCCACGGATCGCCGACGGTCGTGGGTCGCAGCCAGCGCGCGCTCGCTCATACCGACACGACGCACGCCCCCGGTGATCTTCCGCGCTATTCGAAGACGGCGATCCGGGCGATCCAGGTACTTGGCGCGGCCGCGCGCAGGGCGGCGACCGCCACGGCCGGATCCTCGCCGCGCTCGATCCGCTCGCGCAGCGCGGCGAACGTGGCGGCGGCCTGGGGATCTGGGATATCGATATCGGTTGCGATCACCGCGCGTGCCCCGGCGGTGATGAACGCGTCGGGCAGGCTCCACCGGCGGAACAGGTACGGCGCCGCCTGCGCACCGCGACACGCGGCGAGCACGATCACCGGCGCGGACTTCAGCTTCGCCGCCCGCACGTCGGCCGCGGTGAGCATGAACTGGCCGCTCGAATCGGGCGACAGCGCGAGGAACGAAGCATCGGCGGTCTCGACGTCGGCGACGCCGTCCGCGTTGATCTCGAGATACGTCGCTTCCCCCGCCACGGCGAGCACGCGCGCCGGCGTGGCGGCCGCACCGCTCAGCCGCTCGACGGTTGGCGGATACGTGGTCGCGCCCAGCCTCGGCAACTGGAGCGAGGTCTCGGGCGGCAGCACGTCGGTGACGATCACCGAGCGCGGGACCTGCTTCTCGATGGCACGCGGCGGACCGCCGACGAAGGACCACGGCATCGCGGCAGGCATCAGATCCGAGCGGCCGTGCAGAGGCGGGCGCGCGATCACGGAGACACGCTTGCACGACGCGAGCGCGGACGTGATCTCCGCGGGCACGACCTGTCACGTCGAGCTTCGCGGGGACGATCCGCCGCGCGCGACCGTGCCACGCGCCGCTCTCGTCGCGCGCAGCGACGACCTCGCGATCCTCGTCGAGGCTCGCGACCACGAGGCAGCCACTGATCGCGGGCCGCGCGAGCTCGTTCGTCGCGGCCTCGGCGACACCGGCCCAATCGCCGCGCTCGCCGGCCGCATCGATGAGGCCCGCGCTCGCCCAGCTGCGCGGCGGCAGATCCTCGGGGTTCGGCTCGGGCGGATGCGCGGTGACGAACGCGCGCAGCGCCGCATCGTTCTTCGGAGCGGTGGCGGCGGCGAGCCGACCGGCGGCGACCTCCGCGAGCCGCGTCGCGTGCGGATCCTTCGTCGCGATCGTCCAGTCGATCCACGCCTGTGCGGCGGTGCGATCCGCGGCAGTGTTGGTCGCGCGCGCGAGCTCCGTGCTGGCGACGAGTGCGACCCCCACGGCGCGACGCGCACCGAAGACTACGACCGGCTGGCCGCGCAGCTCACCAGCCCGCTGCCCGAAGCGTTGGTCGACTTCTTCCACGTCAAGCGGCAGCCTGTGTAACTCACCGAAATCAGTTGCCGCCCAAGGGACATTCTTCACGAACGCACAGAATGTCAAACGTGCTCGAGCGAGGGACCGTAGTGTCGATCGCATGACTGAGTATCGGGCCACCTGGGACACCTACGCCGCTGCCTGGAAGAGCGTCACCTCCGCCGACAAGGCCATCGCGCTTCGCGCCTCCGTCGATCCGACTGCCACGTATCGAGATCCCACAGGAGAAGCGGCTGGCCAGGAAGCCCTGGTCGCGACGATGCTCGCGTTCCACCAGCAGGTTCCCGGCGGGCACTTCGTGACCACCTACTTCCAGGCCCACCACGACCGCAGCATCGCGAAGTGGACGATGCATGATGGCGCGGGCGTGCAGATCGGCGAAGGCATCAGCTACGCCGAGTACGGGACGGACGGCCGGCTCGTGGAGATGACCGGCTTCTGGGGATGAACTACCTCGCGCACGTCCAACGCGGCCTCGAGCTCATCGAAGCGCACCTCGACGAGGATCTCGACGCCGGCGATGTCGCGCGTGCCGCCGGCATCAGTCAGTGGCACTTCCAGCGAATCTTCAAGGCACTGACGAACGACACGTTGAAGGCGTACATTCGCGCGCGACGCTTCGCGACCGCACTCGCCTCGCTCGCGGCAGGCAACACACGCATCCTCGAGATCGCGCTTGCCGCTGGCTTCGAGACCCACGAGAGCTTCACGCGCGCCTTCAAGACCGCGTTCGGGGTCACGCCAGAGACCTATCGTCGAGGCGAGACGCGGTTCCCGATCGTGCCGCGGTTGCGCATCGATGCCGAGTACCTCGCGCATCTCCAGCAGCGCGTCACGCTCGAGCCGGAGATCTACGAGCAACGCGAGCTGTCGCTGGTCGGGATGCGGACGTGCTTCTACGGCGTGGACTCCGAGCGCAACAACCTCGCGAGCAAGTTGCCCGCGCTGTGGAGCGAGTTCGTGCCGCGACTACACACGCTCGATTTCGTACGAGGCGTCGTCTACGGTGTGGTGCAACAGACGTCCGCGCAATCCGACGAGCTCGAGTACCTCGCCTGCGTCGAGCTGAGCCCCTCCGTGCCGATTCCCGAGGGCCTCGTGCACTGGCCGATCCCGGCGTCGCGTCGCGCTCGGTTCACGCATCGAGGGTTGCCGACGAGGATCGACCAGACCGTGAACTACATCTATGCGAGCTGGCTGTCGCGCAGCGAGTACCACCACACATACGCCGCGGATCTCGAGCTCTACGGGCCAGGATATCGACCGGACTCCGAGGACTCGCTGATCGACTACGCGATTCCGATCGGCTAGCCGAACACGCCGTGAAACCGCAGCACGCCGGTGACGGGGAGCACGCCGATCGCGACGCCGATCCAGTAGCCGAACCGCAGATCACGAGCCGCTCACCGAGCCGCCGAGCCCACATGGGAGCGCGACGACATGGGAGCACGCCATCGCGCTCGTGCCCGCGCGGTCGGTGGGGCCCCAAATCACACCCGGGCAACCCGGGCAACCCGCCTCCAGCGCCTGCGAGCCGGAGCTACCAGATCGCGCAGGTGTTCTGCGGATGCATCGGCGTGCCCTTCGCGCATTGGAACGCCGCGGCGAATGCGGGGAGGTTGCGGAGCGCGCCGATGACCCGGAACTTCGGCGG
>JBBRED010000483.1:0-5756 GCA_038203335.1 Haliangiales bacterium
GGCGGCATGTTGGCAGGAATTGATGAAGTCGCTAAAATTCTTACTGATCCCGCTTATGCGGAAGAAATCAACGCAGCAGAAAAACCACCCCGATCACGCAGAGCCCGATGCGGTCCGCGGACCGCTCGGTGGCCGCCAGCCAGTGGAGGGCCGCGGTCATCGGGCTGACGCCGCGCTCGCGCAGCCGGCCGCCGATCGCGAGGGCCTGATCGAGCTCTACCGGGTGCAGCGAGGTCGCCATCCAGCGACCGGCGTGGCTTCCGGAGTCCCCCGGCTGGCCGGAGGCGAGCTCGATGATCTGCGCGAGCTCGCCGGCGCGCGGGCAGAGCAGGCGGGCGATGCGGTCGGTGCGGAGATCCGCGAGCTGGCGCGCGAGCTGGAACGCGAGCTCGGCCGGATCGACCGTTCGATCGATCGCCGCGCGGCCGATGATCAGCACGGGCACGAGCTGACCGGCGCGCGCGCGCATCGCGACCTTGCATGGCGCGAGCTGATCGCGCTCGAGATAGATCGGCGGCCGCGCGATGCCGAACGCGGTGATCACCTGGCCCACGACCTTCGCGAGGTGCGGCGGCAGCTCGTGCTCCTTCGCCGGCACCGGCGTGGGCGGCCGCATGCGCGCGCGCTCCACGGCGAACGGCGGCGCGACCACGCCGAACAACGCGGAGAGCTGGAGGTCGACATCGATCCGGGCGAGCGCGATCCAGTCCTCGTTGGTCAGCGGACGGACCACGCCGTTGTGCGGGCGCGCGACCGCGATGGTCTCGGTGCTCTTGCCCGGCTCGAACAGCGCATCGATGCGCTCGTGGAGCCGATCCTCGCCGGGCGGAATGGTGAGGAACGCCATCGCGTCGTCGACGGCGCGCGCCTTCTCCGGCTGCGCGGTGCGGAGATACAGCGCGCGGAGCGCCTGGTACGAGGCCACGCGCTTGCGGCTCGCGCGGAGCACGGCCTGGTGCTGGGCGATCGCGGTGGCGTCGTGCTTCGAGCCGGCCTCGAACGCGAGGTCCGCCAGCCGCTCGCGACGCTCGAGGTCATCGGGCGCGAGCGACATGCCGACCTCGAACGCGGCGATCGCGTCGTGGTTGCGGCCGAGCTGCGCGCACAGCTCTCCGAGGCGGTCCCAGAGTCGAAGGCGCTCGCCATCGCGGCCTTCGGTGTTCCGCACCTGCTCGAGGCGCTCGTAGTAGAACTTCATCAGTGCGTCGCGATCGGGCTGCGCGGCGAGCAGCGCCTCCAGCTCGTCGGCGGCGGGGAAGCTCAGCGGATCGTCGGCGAGCGCCTGCTCGAATAGCTCGCTCGAGCGCTCGTGGTCGGCGAGCTCGTCGCGCGCGATCATCGCCGCGAGGTGGCGGTAGCGCGCGCGGACCTTCGGATCGGCCTCGGTGTCGATCAGCCGATGGACCACGTCGATCGCGTAGCTCCAGTCGCCGTCGTCGGTGACGAGGCCGAGGAACTTGGTGAGGAGCAGGTGATCGCCGGGCCGGTGCGCGAGCGCCTCGCGGTACATCTCGCGCGCCGTCGCACGATCGCCGAGCTCCGTGTAGCGATCGCCGAGGGCGGCGAAGCTCGTGGCCTTCTCCTCGGGCGGTGCGAGGTTCGCGAGCATGAGCTGATCTGCGGCGTGCGCGAACGGATCGCTCTTGTCGAGCTCGGTGCGCATCTGCAGCGCCTCGCGATGATCCGGCTGCAGCGCGAGCATGATGCCGACGTGCTGGATCGCCGCCTCCTTGTCGCCGACCTCCTTCGCGCACAGCGCCACCTTGTGGTGCAGCTCGACGCGTCGCACGGGCGGCAACAGATCCTCGTCCTCGAGCAGGCCCTCGAGCAGCGGCCGCGCCTTCGCCCATTGCCCGGCCTCGAACAGCATGTCCGCGAGCTCGCGACGTGGCGCCTCGGCCGTGGGATCGAGATCGACCGCGCGCGATAGCGCCATGCGCGCACCAGTGCGATCGCCGAGCTCGGCGGCCACCTTGCTGCGCTGGAGCAGATAGCCCCGCAACCGGCTCGGATCCTCGGTGGTTCGGCACAGTTCGTCGAGGAGCGGTGCGAGCTCGACGAGCGAGCCGTCATCCGAAGACAGCTCGACGAGCGCGAGCCCGGCCTTCGCGTTATCCGGATCGGCTCTCCGCGCCTCGCGGTACAGCTCCTTCGCGCGCTGCACGTCGCCGGTCGCGACCGCGTAGTCCGCGGCATCGGCGAGCCAGCGCGCGCGCTCGGCGACGAACGCGGGCTGTCTCGCGGCGCCGACCAGCAGGTCGAGCACCTCGGAGAGCTGGCCGCGGTCGCGCAGCAGGCCTACGAAGCCATCGACGGCGCTCGCGAGATCCGGATCGTCGATGCGCGCGCGCTCGAACAGCTTCTGCGCCGTGTCCCAGTCGTGCAGCTTCGCGATCTCCGCCGCCCGCGTGAGCACGTGCGCGCGCGCCTTCGGCTCCTTGATCGCCTCGGCGTGACGCACCGTCGCCGCGAGGGCCTCCTCGTCGGGCACTCCGATGTTCATCGACAACCGCGCGAGGGCATCGAGCACCTCGGGGTGGCCGGGCGCGAGGCGGTCCGCTTCCTGGTAGGCGTCGAGGGCGCCGCTCTCGTCGTGGAGCTCGCGCTCGTAGATCAGCGCGATCTCGCGGTACAGCTCGGCGCGATCGCGGTCTAGTGGCACGTGAACGGTCCGCCGCGCGAGCAGATCGATGAGGACCGGCCACTCCTGCGTGCTGCGATAGAACAGCTCGAGCGCCTCGTTCGCGTGAGCATCGCCGGGCGCGATCAGCAGCACGCGCTCGAGACAGTCCGCGGCGAAGTACGAGCGCCCGACCTCCTGCCACCCGGTCGCCATGTCGCTCAGCCGCTGGACCGCGCCATCGTCGTGGATATCGATCAGCGCATTCATCGCATCGAGCGGGAGCTCGGCCCAGCGCTTGGTCACCTTCGCCAGGCGGAGGAGTGGCTCGAGGTCCTTCGCATCCGCGGCCTCGGAGAACGCCGAGAGCCGGACCACGAGGGCGCGATCCAGATCGCCGCGCTCGACCAGGCTCTCGGAGAGCTCGCGCAGGATCTGCGCTCGCTCGCTCGACTCCTCGCTCGCCTCGACGCGCGCGAGGTGCAGGTCGACGACCCGGTAGCCTTCGGTGTCCATCGACGCGCTCGCGGCGCGCGACGCGCCTCGTTCGATCGCCGCCTTGACGCGCGCCGCGTCGAGCTCGGGGAACTCCTCGAGCACCGCGCGCGTGACGATGTCGACGGAGAAGGTCCCGCCGGTGTTGCCCCGCATCGCCTCGATAGTCGCCCGCAAACGGCCGCGAGCGCTATCGCTTGGGAGCGACTTTGAGGCACTGCGCCCGGACCACCAGGAACGCGGGGCGCACGATGGGCGGGTGGAGGGTATCGGCGCACAGCGCGGCGACCTCCTTCGCGCGCTTCCCGCGGACCAGCTCGCGCAGGAGCAGCGCGCGCTCGGGGAAGAGGTCATCGGCCGCGAGCTTCGCCGGAATCTCGGGGGTGTCGAGCCGGCCGAGCACTAGCTGGGCCTCGAGCTGTGGCCGGCTTGAACCGCGGATCCTTCTGAAGGGCGCGCTCGAAGGACTCGAACGCCTTCGCGGCCACCGCATTGCTCGCGGTCACCGCGCGACGCTCGCGCGTAACGCCGTGCTGCATCTTCTGCGCGAGGTCGAAGTCCACCTCGGGCTTGATGTCGAGATGGAGGATGCCCGCCGCGTGCGCGGCCTCCACCGCCTGGGCGACCTTCGCGCAACGTGCGGCCGGGCAGGTACTCCATCGCGATGAAGTCCTGGCCCTGGTGCTCGCCGATCTCGAAGATCGTGACGATGCCGGGGTGGCTGAGCGCCGCGCGCGCCTTGGCCTCGTCGCGAAGCCCCGAGCGCGTGGGCTCGTGGTGCAGGAGCTTCAGCGCGACGTCGCGCTCGAGCGTGGGATCGTGGGATCGTGGGCGAGGAACACGTCGCCCATGCCGCCGTGCCCGAGGGGGCGCGTGACCTTGTAGCGACCGATCTTGTCCACGGCCGCAGTGTACCCAAGCGTCAGGTCCGCGGGACGGCCGCGAGCTTCTGCTCGACGATCATGTCCGCGACCTTGTAGGTCGGCGCGTTGAGTCGCTTGGAGCGCTCGCAGATGTCCATGATCGTGTCGTAGATCTTCAGCGTGCCCTCGCGCGCGAGCTTCGGGTCGTAGCCCTTCACTTCCTGCGCGACGTTGACGAGCCCGCCCGCGTTGATCGCGTAGTCGGGTGCGTAGAGGATGCCGCGCGCGTGGAGGTCGTCGCCGTGGCGAGTCTCCGCGAGCTGGTTGTTCGCGGCGCCCGCGACGATCGGAGCGACCAGGTGCGGGATGGTGGTGTCGTTGAGACCGGCCCCGAGGGCGCACGGAGCGAACACGTCGCACTGCACGGCCGCGATCTTGTCGATGTCGGTGACGCTGGCGCCGAACTCGCGCTGGGCGCGCTCGCTCTTCAGCTTGTCGACATCGGCGACCGTGAGCTTCGCGCCCGCGCCGTGGAGCTCCTTGCACAGGTAATAGCCGACGTGACCCACGCCCTGCACGGCGACGTGCACGCCCTTGAGGTCGGTCTTCCCGAGCTTGAACTTCACGCACGCCTCGATGCCGCGGCGCACGCCGAGCGCGGTGAACGGCGACGGATCGCCCGAGCCACCGTGCGACGGATCGATGCCGGTGACGTGGGTGGTCACCTGGCGAATGATCTCCATGTCCTCGAGGCCGGTGCCGCTGTCCTCGGCGGTGATGTAGTGACCGCGCAGGTCGCGGATGAACGCACCGAACGCGCGGAACAGCGCCACGCGATCGAACTTTTGCTTGGGCCGGATGATCACGCTCTTGCCGCCGCCGTGACCGAGGCCGGCGAGGGCGGCCTTGTAGGTCATGCCGCGGGCGAGGCGGAGCGCGTCGGTGAACGCCGCTTCCTCGGTGTCGTACTCGATGAACCGACAGCCACCGAGCGCGGGACCCAGGCGCGAGTCGTGGATCGCGACGATCGCGCGGAGCTGCGTCGACTTGTCGAACTTGACGTGAACTTCACCGAAGTCGTGAGCGGAGAGCTTGGCGAGGACATCCATGGCGTCGCCTTCGTACCACGCTGCCGGAACTGGCAAGCGCCGGGTGCGCGCTGACCCGATCGGCAGTACAGGCTGGGTCCGCGGCCGCCGGCACAGCGCCCAACTGCTTGCAACGGCTAGGCGATCGCGTTGGCGCGCACGCTGCAAACGAATCTCGCATGCCCCGCCGCCTTCGCCGCGCCAGTGCCGTCGAGCTCGAGCCCGATCCGCCGTGGTGGACGCTGCTGTGGGCGCGATGGTTCGCGAAGTCGGCGCATCCGGCGCTCGACCAGTGCGGGCGCTGGCCGATCGCATCGCGCGTCATCGGCAGGCGGCCCGTGCTACCACCGCGGCCATGAAGCTCGCTGCACTGTTCGTCGGGTTGGTGATGGTCACGGGGTGCGAGAAGGCCGAGGACAGCAAGGCCTCGGGCGCGCTCCGCGCCGACGAGACGGCGCTGCTGCAGTACCTGCCCGCCGGGTCGATCGCGCTGTTCGGCGGCAACTACATCAAGTTCCAGAGCTACCTCGCCAGCTCTCCGCTGCAGAAGATGTTCGACAAGCTGAGCACCCAGGCGCCGGGCCTCGGTGACTGGATGAGGTGCTGGGCCGACGAGCTCCCGGACATGACGATGGTCGGCAGCGCTCGCATGCAGCTCGGCAAGGTCGAGTTGCACTACCTGATGAAGGG
>JBBRED010000484.1:0-5682 GCA_038203335.1 Haliangiales bacterium
ATCTGCGCATCGATCAGGCGGAGCGGCGCGGGCGCCGCGAGCTGGCCGGTTCCCGGTGCGTCGAGGATCACCGTCCAGCCGAGCGATGGCAGCTCGCGCAGCGACACGCTGACCTCGCGACCGGCGGGCGGGGTCTCGCGCACGATCACCGCCGCTCCCTCGACGGTGCTCTTGCCCGCGGCGGCGAGCACCGCGGCGAATCCGCTGCGCGTGAGCGCGTCGCTCGTGATGCCTCGCTCGACGGGGCAGCCCGCGGGCTCGGTCGGGAGATCGTGCCCCCACGGCTTGAGCTCGACGGGATAGCCGGCGCGGCGCGCGAGCTTGACCGCCGCTGACGGCGTGGTCGCCACCGCCTGACGCGTGATCGCGACGCCATAGGCGGAGAGGAGGACCTTCGTCTCGTGATCGCCGATCCGGCCAGTGCCGAGCTTGCCGAGCTGGCGCGCGAGCTTGTCGCCGTCGATCGCGAGCTCCGCACTCGCGCTCGTCGGCGCCGGCCCGAGACCGACGGCGATCCGCTCCGCGGCGCGGCCGAGCATGTGGACCGCGGTGAGCGCGGCGCGCGCGGCATGCAGCGCGAAGGGATCGGCGGCGAGCTCGCCGCGCGGCGCGATCGGCACGTGCAGACCGGGCGTCGTCGAGGAGGGAGCGCCGAGCGACGGATCGTAGAGCACCACGTCGGTCGGCTCGTCGCCGTTGATCGTCGGCGGGATGCGTCCGAGCGTCTCGGCCTCGGCGACGATCAGCAACGTCTGCGCTTCGAGCCACGAGCCGGGTGGTGCGATCACGGCGGCGCGCGGCCCGCGCGGCAGGCCGTGACGCGCGAGCAGCACGACCGCCTCGAGCCAGGCATCGACATCGTGGCCGAGCGCCGCGCCGTGCGCGCGCAGGTAGGCGAGGGCGGCGGCGCGCTCGGTCGCCGCGCGACCACCGCCGGTGCGCGGCGACGGGGCGAGCAGGCACACCGGATAGCCGGCGGTGGCGGCGCGCGCGCACGCGGTCGCGAGCTCGGCGGCCGCGGCGCCGGTCGGCGTGGCCTCGAGTGCCCACGCGACGATGTCGCCGGAGGCCGGCGCCTCCTGTGCTCCGGCGAGCCGAGCCTCGATCCCGCGCGCGCGGAGGGCGGCGATCGCGGTGGCGCCGAGGGCCGGCGGCGCGATGACCTGCACGCGGGGTGCGGCCTCGGCGGTCACGGCCGTCCGCGCCTGTGCCACTAGCCGCCCCGCCGCGGGACGACGTGCACGGCGAGATGCTCGGTGACGCGCTCGAGCGTGCGGCGCGGCTGCTGGCTCGCGCGCGGCGGCAGCGAGCGATGCCCGAGGACGATCGGGTCGAGACCGAGGGTTCCGAGGTCGAGCCGGCGCATCGAGGCCGACGGCGTCGGCGTGGGGTACTCGTCGATCGGCGGGCCGGCGATCCGCAGACCGATCACGCACGGGCCGGTGACGCGCACCGTCTGCAGCACGTTGCCGTGGGCGCGGCTCGCGTGGATCACGTCGCCATCCGGCGCGATCGCGACCACGCGCGTGAGCTGCGCGGTATCGAGCAGCTCGGCGAGCGCGGCGACCTCGGCGAAGCGCTCGGGACGGCTCGCCTCGTCGACGAGCACGGTCTTCGCGTTGATCTGGCGAACGACGGCCGCCATCACCTGCGCCCAGCCGAGGTAGTCGAGCTGGAGATCGAGCGCGACGCCCGCGGCGGGGATGCCAGCGCGGGAGGCGCGATCGGCGGCGAGGTCGAGCCACGTCGAGTCACCGGCGGCGACCGCGAGCACCGGTGGCGGATGGTCGGCGCGCAGGAACTTCGTCGTCGCGTGCAGCACGCCATCGAGCCACCGGATGGTGCGCAGCGGCGGCGCGCTCCCGAGCCACACCGCGATGGTCACGAGTGCCCCTTCAGCGCGTCGACCAGCTCCGACAGGCTGCCGCCCACCGGTCCGGTCAGCGCACCGTCGACCTGCTTGCCCGGGTTCGGCGTGATCCGGATCAGGCTCGTCGAGCCGGCGAGGTCGACGTTCACGTTGCCGATCGCGATCATCACCTCGGGGGCGAGCGGCGAGTTGCGGTCGATCACGCCGCCGGGCGAGACCGCACCGCTGCGCGCCGCCGTGGCCGTGCCGACGATCGGCGCGCCCAGCAGCGCCGCGAGCTGCCGCGCATCGCGCGCGATCGCGGGATCGTTCGCCACGTCGTCGCCGATCGCGATCATCGCGCCGGAGGTGTGCGCGACCTCGGCCGCGGTCTGGCCGGCGAGCTCGATCCGGGCGTCACTGCCGCCGGGGATCAGGAGCACCACGAGGTCCGCATCGTCGTCGGCGGCGAGGATCGGCTGCGCGCCTCCGACCATCACCACGGCGGCCCCGCTATCGCTGGAGCGCACGTATCCGCCATCGCGATCGCGCAGCTCGACGTCCTCGACGCCGACCGCGCGGGCGCGCATCAGCAGTCGCGCGCCGAGCCGGGCGCCGGTCCGCGGGGCGAGCTCGGCCGCCGCCGGGCTATCCGCGCCGAACAGCACGAGGCGAGGGCGCAGATGATCGAGCACACCTTGCCACGCGGTGCCGATCGAGCTCCACAGCGGCGCGAGCGCGACATCGGTCATCGCGACGACGACCTTGTCGGCGCCGGCGCGCGCGAGGATCGACTGCACCGTCTCGATCCCCGGGATGTTCGCGGTGCTCACGACCTGCGCGGTCGAGTCGGGCGCCCGGCGATCGCTCGCAGGGTCGTGCGCGACGAGCGCCGCGTACAAGGTGGCGCCCCACGACGAAGCGACCGCACGACCGGCGGCGAGCGCCGCGAGGGACGCGGGATGGGGCCGATCCCCGTCGAGATCGATATGGACGAGCACCGCACCCACGCCCGGGGGACGCTAGCGTGGGGATGCGGGCGCGGTCAACATTTCCTTCGAATTACCGCAGCTTGCAGGGCGCCGCGCGACGGCAGGTCCGGCCGTGGACCTCCAGCTCCCAGTTGTGCCGCGAGCATACGAGAAGCTCGCCCTCGACGTAGCCGTCGGAGATCCGGCCGCCATCGTGCGGGCACTCATCCTCGACGACGACCAGCCGGCCGCTGCCGAGCCGGGCGACCGCGACCGGGACCGCGCCGTCGCGCGCGCGCAGGACGGTGCCGACGGGGACCACCCCGGCTCCGAGGAGGTCTCCGACCTGCGGCACCCCGTCGTCGGGGTCGTAGCCGAGCTCGTCGACGAGCTGGTGGGAGAGCTGGCCCATCCCCCGAAGCTAGAGGGAGGGGCTGACATAACCCCTTATCGAACGGGATCGGTCGCGCGCTGCCGCAGGGCGTGGTCCGCGAGGACGAGCGCCATCATCGCTTCCACGACGGGGACTGCCCGGGGCAGGACGCAGGGATCGTGGCGGCCCTTCGGCGCGAGGACGGCAGGATTTCCCGCCGCATCCACGGTGTCCTGCGGCCGCATGATCGTCGCGGTGGGCTTGAACGCGATCCGCAGGGTCACGGGCTCCCCATTGGAGATCCCGCCCTGCACGCCGCCGGAGCGGTTCGTGCGCGTGCCGATCACACCGTCGGGGCGGCGATAGAACGCGTCGTTGTGCTCGCTGCCGGTCATCAGCGTGCCCGCGAAGCCGGAGCCATTCTCGACGCCCTTGACGGCGGGGATGCTCATCATCGCCTTCGCGAGATCCGCCTCGAGCTTGTCGAATACGGGTTCGCCCCAGCCGGCGGGCACGCCGCGCGCGACCACGCGGATCACGCCGCCGACGGAGTCGCCATCCTTGCGCGCCCGCTCGACGCGCTCGATCATCTGCGCTGCCATGGGTGCATCGGGGCACCGGATGTCGTTGGTATCGACGGCCGTACGCGTGACGGTCAGCGCGTCGACGCTCGCGGTGATGCCGCACACCTCGTCGACCCAGGCGACGATCTCCACGCCGCGCGCCGCGAGGAGTTGCTGCGCGATCGCTCCGGCGGCGACGCGCCCGGCGGTCTCTCGCGCGCTCGCGCGACCGCCGCCGGCGACCGCGCGGATGCCGTACTTCGCGTCGTACGCGTAGTCGGCGTGGCTAGGGCGATACGCCTCGGCGATGCCCTCGTAGTCCTTGCTCCGCGCGTCCTGGGTGCGGATCAGCATCGCGATCGGCGTCCCGAGGGTCACCCCGTCGAGAACTCCCGAGAGGATCTCGACCTGGTCGGCCTCCTTGCGCTGGCTGACCAGGCGGCTCTGGCCGGGGCGCCGGCGATCCAACTCGGCCTGGATCTGCGCGAGATCGAGGGAAACCCGGGCAGGGCAGCCGTCGACAACCACGCCCACCCCGGGCCCGTGCGACTCGCCAAACGTCGTGATCCGGAACAGCGTCCCGAAGCTACTCCCCATCGTCCGCAGCATAGCCCCATGTAGGTTTGCGGGGGGTGGCCCCTTAGGGTTACCTTTGCTGTGCTGATGGTTGACCCGGATCGCCGGCCCACGGCTCAGGAAATTGAAGAGCTGATCGATCTGGTTCGGCGGGACCCAGGTTCACCAGCATTCATCGACCTGGGTGAGGCATATCTTGCCCTGGGGCGTCCTCGTGACGCCGTGCAGGTCGGCAACCTCGGCCTCGAGGCAGCGCCCGATAGTCTCGAAGGTCGCGTGATGCTGGCGCGTGCGCACGCATCGCTGCACCAGTGGAAGGAAGCGCAGGGAGAGCTGCTCCGGGTCGTGAAGATCGACCGCTCCAACCGGCAGGGCTTCGCGCTCCTCGGTGAGGTGCTACTCCGCCGCTCCGACTACGAGCGCGCCGTGCCCGTGCTGCAGCACGCGCAGAACCTCGATCCGACGAGCCCGCAGATCCTCTCGATGCTGAAGCGCGCGCGCGCCGGGCAGTCGCTCGATGCGCCACCGCCGGTGCCGCAACCCATCCCGCCGCGCGGCGAGACCGATAACCCGGCGCTCCGCGAGGCCGATCGTTCTCGCTCGGCGCCGACCGCCGCGCCGCCGCGCCGCAACCCGCCGCCGCCGGCTCCGATGGTTCCGACCGCATCGCCGCAGATGCGCACGATGGCGATCGAGCCCGCCATCGAGCCCGCGGCGCGCACCGAGCCCGCGACCGCGACACGCACCGAGGCGGCGCCGAACGGCTTCACGATGCCCTCGGCGTCGTCGACGAATCGCGCCCCGAAGCAGACCGCGCCGCCGCCGATGAGCGTCGAGGGCATTCGCCCGCGCGTGATCCCGCGCGACAAGGAGAAGAACGCCGCGGCCGCATCGCTGCGCCAGTCCGCGGCGGTCGGCGAGACGTACCTGAACGATCTGCTCACCGGCGGCCTGCTCGACGTGGCCGGCGTGCGCGCACCCGACAACGACTTCGATCTCCGCCCCGATCGACGCTGGGGCCGGTCCACGCGCCGCGCCTTCATCTTCCTGTTCGTCGTCCTGGTGCTCGGCATCGGCGGCGGCGGTACCTGGTACTGGTGGAGCGAGAAGCAGAAGGCGGAGGCCGTCGCGCGCCTGCAGAAGGAAGCGAGGCAATCGATCGGCGCCGGCGACTTCGTCGGGCTCGAGAACTCGATCAAGAAGCTCTCGGAGTCGCTCGAGAAGGACAGCTCGAACGTCCTGACGTTCGCGTACTACACGGAGACCGCGGGCCTCGAGGCGCTGCTCTACGGCACCGAGGCGGATCGCGTGAACAAGGCGTACAAGTCCGCGAAGCCCGACATCGAGCCG
>JBBRED010000485.1:0-5657 GCA_038203335.1 Haliangiales bacterium
GCGCGTTCCGCCTCGAGGAGCTGCTCGCCGCGGTGGATCCTGATTCGCGCACGTACACCGCCTCGCGGATCGAGGACGAGGGCGTCGCGCACGACGGCATCCTGCGCGGCGAGCTGTCGTGGTGGGTGCCGGAGATCAAGCTCGCGAAGATCGGCCCGTACCGGATCGACGAGCGCGAGGGCAGGGAGCTGTGGACGGCCTACCTGCAGGTCGGTGCGAAGATCCCCGACGAGTGGCGCGCGATGACCGAGCAGGTCGCCGCGAACATCGTGTTCGACATCCTGATCGACAACCCCGACCGCTGGACCGGCTCGAACACCGAGATGTCACCCGATGGCAAGACGCTGTACTTCATGGACAACACGCTCGCGTTCTCGATCTTCTCGCTCGGTCACGAGCAGAACCTCGGCGCGCTGCGCCGGATCTCGGTGTTTCCGCGCCGCCTGGTCGAGCGCATCCGCGCGCTGACCGAGGACTCGATCGTCGACGCGCTCAAGATCACTGACGACCACGGCCTCGGTGCGCTGCTGAACCCGACCGAGATCCACGCGATCATCATGCGGCGCGACAATCTGATGCGGTACATCAACGCTCAGATCGCGGAGTTCGGAGAGGACGCCGTCCTCGGCCTGCCATGAGCCAGGTGTGTCCGATCTGCGGCAAGCCCGTCGACGCGATTCGCTCGCGCTTCGTGAACGTGCGCGATGGCAAGGTGGTCGCCTACGACAGCGAGGCGTGCCGGTCGGCGGCGGAGACGAGGCCGACGCAGGTGCCGATCGCGCGCCGCACACCGGCGACGGGCGTGGTCACCGCGGCCAACCCGCCGCTCGATAGCGGCCCGGTGATCGAGATCATCCGCGAGCCGGCATCGGCGTCGGTCGTGAAGACCCACCCGGTGAAGCTCGTCGCGCCGCCGCCCGTCGCCGATGGCTCGCTCGATTCGTGGGCCTCGGGCGATGGCGACGAGGATGATGACGACGAGGACGACGCGCCTCCGAAGCGCAAGCGCGCGCAGACGCCGCTGCCGATCGCACCGGGTCGCCATCGCACGGCGCTCGTGATCGCGTTGATCGCCGTGCTCGGTGGTGGCGGCGCGTTCCTCGCGTACCGCTTCCTCGTGGCCCCGACCGACGAGGCCGAGGAGGACGCCGTCAAACCTACGCCTCCACCTCGGCCGCCGGCCGTGGACGCCGCACCTCCGCCGGTGCGAGCGGGCGATGCGGTCGAGCAAGCGCGCGCGGTGCTCGTGAAGAACCTCGCGTCGGAATCACCGCGCGTGCAGCGCGTGGCCGCGGCCGCGCTCGCGCGGACCGGAGACACCGAGGCGATCGCGTACCTCACGGCGGCGCTATCGAAGGAGACGAGCGACGTCTCACGGCTCGATCTCGCATACGCGCTCGCCCGCGCCGGCGACAAGAAGGGGCTCGATACCCTCGTGACGGGCCTGCAATCGGCGCGGCGCGACGTGCGCGCGCAGGCGGGGCGACAGCTCGCGCTGGTCGGTGATCGGCGCGCGGTGCCCGTCCTCGCGAGCTACCTCGATGTCAGCCAGCTCCGCCTCGGCGCGGCCGAGCAGCTCGCGTTCCTTGCGGATCCGGCGGCGATCAAGGCGCTCGATCTGGTGCGCGCCGATCCGACGTCGACCCCCGACGAGAAGGCCCGCGCCACGATCGCGCTCGGCATCGCCGGCCGGAGCGACGTCATTCCCGACCTCGAGGCGATGCTGAAGGATCAGCGGTTCAACACGTTCGCGGCCTCCGCGCTCGCGCTGCTCCACGATGCGGCCGCGAAGCCGGTGCTCGTCGAGCAGCTCGCGCTGCCGTCGCTCCGCGTCGATGCCGCGCGCGCGCTTCGCCGGCTCGATCCGCTCGTCGATCCGGCGCCGTATTTGCCGAACCTCCTCGCCGCACTCGCGAGCCACAAGGACACGGAACAGGTGCAGGTCGCCGAGGCGATCCTGCTCCTGGCCGGCGACGCGGGATGGTCGGAACACCCGTGACCGAACAGCGGATCCAGCGCAGCCTGCGCCTGTTCTACGCGTTTCGGCTGCTCGCGACGTCGTACTTCTATTTTCCGATCTTCATGCTGTTCCAGCAGGCGCGTGGCCTGTCGTTCTTCGAACGACTCGCGCTCGGCGCCGTGTACAGCGCGGTGATCATCCTCGTCGAGTTGCCGACCGGCGTGTTCGCGGATCGGATCGGCCGCCGGCGCTCGATGCTGATCGGCGCGTTGACCATGGTGGCGTCGTGCTTGCTCGCCGCGCGCGCGCACAGCTTCGGCACGTTCGCGTTCGCCGAGGCGCTCGCCGCGGTCTCGATCGCGCTGTGCTCCGGCGCGGACTCGGCGTACCTCTTCGACTTCCTCGACCAGCATCACCGCGTCCACGAGTACAGCCGTCGCGAGTCCACCGCGAGCGCGTGGCACATGCTCGGAATGGCGGTGGCGGCAGCGGGCAGCGGCCTCCTCGCGCAGGTCGATCTGGCGCTGCCGTATCTCGCGACCGCGGGCGTCGCCTCGATCGCCGCCGTGATCGCCTGCATGCTCCACGACGATCACCCGGTCACGACGGAAGCGCGGATGCCGGCTCGGCAGGTGATGCGCTCGTGGGGCACGCAGATGCGCCGCGCGGTCGGCGAGGTAACCGGCAACGCGCGGCTGGGCTGGATGATCGCGTACTCCGCCGTCGTGTTCGTGCTGCTCCGCGCGACCATCTACCTGTATCAGCCGTACCTGCGCGAACGCGGCCTCGGTCTCGTCGCCAGCGGCCTCGTGTTCGCAGGTGTGTACGTCGTCGCATCCGCGGTCGCGTACCGCACCTATCGCCTGCGTCGCTGGGTCAGCGATGACGTCCTGCTGTGGGCGCTGCTCGCCGTGCTCGCGATCAGCTTCATCGGGCTCGCGGGCGTCGGCAACGGGCCGTGGATGCTCGCGCTGCTCGCGGTGCAGGCGATCGCGAACGGGGTGTACTCGCCGCTGACCAAGCCGCTGCTCAACGCGGAGATCTCGGACGCGCGTGGTCGCGCCGCGGTACTCTCGATCGAGTCGATGGCCCGCCGCGCGGCGATGGGCATCTTCGCCCCGCTCGTCGGGCTGTGGGGCGAGGCCGACGTGATGTTGATGTGCGGTGCGGTGGGCGTGCTCGGGCTGGTGCTCCTGGCATTCGCGCGGGTCCGCGTCCGGCCCGCTTCGATCGCCGACGAGGGCTGAGCGGCAGTACACTGGGACCCGGATGTGGGCTCGCTGGTTCGTGACGCTCGCGCTGATCTCCGGCTGCGATCAAGTGTGGGGTCTCGCGCGTCCGGACGAGCCTGCCGTGCCTCCGGGAACCTGGCGGTCGGTCACGGCCGGCGATGTCCACACCTGCGGGATTCGCACGGACGGCACGCTGTGGTGCTGGGGCTCCGACGAGGCCGGGCAGATCGCGAACCCGGATCTGGAGGTCAATTCGCCGGCGCAGATCGGTGCCGCGCGGTGGCTCGAGGTCTCGGGACGCGGAGCCACCACATGCGCGATCGCCGAGGACCACTCTCTGTGGTGCTTCGGAGCCAACATCAACGGCCAGCTCGGCGTCGGTGCCGGCCACCCCGGGCTGAATCAGGTCGCGGGTGGGCCGTGGGAGCACGTCGAGGCGGCGGGCTTGCACACGTGCGCGATCGCGACCGACACGACGCTGTGGTGTTGGGGCGACAACTCGTATGGTGAGCTCGGCGACGGAACGAACATCGGAAGTCTCGTCCCGGTACCGGTGGCCCTCGAAGCTCGTGATCACTGGCGCAGCATCACGCTCGGTGCGTGGCACACGTGCGGCATTCGCGACGATGATTCGCTGTGGTGCTGGGGACAGGCGCTCTACGGGGCGCTGGCGGATCCGAACCTCGCGCCCGGCGTGTCGCAGCTGGTGCCGAATCGCGTGCGCGGTACCTGGGTGAAGGTCGCCGCCGGTGCGCTCCACTCGTGCGCGATCAGCACCGATGGTCACCTGCGCTGCTGGGGCTACAACGCCAGCGGCGAGCTCGGCGACGGGACCACGTCACAGAGCTATCTCGGGGTCGACGTCGGTGGGCAGGCCGATGACTGGGTCGACCTCATCGCGGGCTACGAGCACAACTGCGGTGCGCGCAAGAGCGGGGAGCTCTACTGCTGGGGCGACAATCGCCACGGTCAGATTCCGAACGGCGACGTCGGCGACATCGCATCGACGCCGGTGCCGATCGATCCGCGCGTCGCGCCGTGGACCGGGGCGCACGGGCTTGGCGTCGACCACAGTTGCCTGATCGATTCCGACAACCGGTTGGCGTGCGTTGGAGGCAACAGCGACGGGCAGCTCGGGCGAGGCTCCGGCACGCACCTGCGTCCCGCGAAGCTCGACGGCGAGTGGGTCGACGTCGCCTCCGCCGAGGCCTTCACCTGCGCGCTCGACGTCAAGCGCGACGCGTACTGCTGGGGCGACAGCGCCTCCTCGGCGCTGGGCGACGGCACGGTGAAATCGCACCAGGTGCCGACGAAGATCGCCGAAGCCGGCCCGTGGGAAGCGATCAGCGCGGGCGGTGGCGCGGCGTGCGTCAAGCGCAGCACCTCGCGCTGGTGCTGGGGCTCGAACGCCGCCCAGCAGCTCGGGATCGCGAGCGCACCGTATCTGTATCTGCCCAAGGAGATCACGGATGACCGCTTCCCGCAGTCGATGCGGTATCACCTGTGCAGCATCAACGGAGGAGCACTGTCGTGCTGGGGCGCCGCGATGTACGGACAGCTCGGGCTCGGCGATACCAACGTGCAGTACTACCCGGCCCCGGTGCTCGTCCCCCCGGTCACCTGGACCCTGGTCGGCGTCGGCAACTATCACACGTGCGCGGTGGCGACCGACGGCCTCTACTGCTGGGGCTACAACGGGTACGGCGAGCTGGGCAACGGTTCGAACGTCGACCGCCACCAGCCGACGCTCGCGGTGAGCGGCACGTTCGACTCGCTCGCGGTCGGCTATGAGGGTGCCTGCGTGATCGCGCGCGGCAACGCATCGTGCTGGGGCTATGGCGGAGCGGGCGCGCTCGGCACCGGAACGCTCGACGACGCGAACAAGCCGCTCGCGATCGGCGGTAGCTGGCGATCGCTCGCGATGTCGCAGCTCCACACGTGCGGGATCGCCGCCGACGGCAGCCTGTGGTGCTGGGGCGCGAACGCCGGCGGACGCCTCGGCGACGGCACGCTGACCGCGCGGCTCGCCCCGGTCCAGATCGACGCGAGCCGTGACTGGGAGAAGCTCGCGCTCGGCCGGCGTCACAGCTGCGCGCTGAAGACCGATCACACCCTGTGGTGCTGGGGCGCGAACGGAACCGGGGAGGTCGGGGACGGAACGTCGTGGTCTGCGGACCTGCAACTCGTTGATTAAACGAGGAAAAAGTCCGCGATTGACACGATCAGGCGCGCAGACCAGACTGCGCCGCTCCCGATGTCCTCGATCTATTTCGTCTCGCTCGGCTGTCCCAAGAATCAGGTCGATACCGAGCTGATGCTGGGCCAGGTCGAGGCCGCGGGCCACCAGCTCGTGACCGCGCCCGAAGGTGCGGACGTCATCGTGGTCAACACGTGCGCGTTCATCGATGCCGCGAAGGAAGAGAGCGTCGACACCATCCTCGAGATGGCGCAGCACAAGGGCAAGG
>JBBRED010000486.1:0-5625 GCA_038203335.1 Haliangiales bacterium
CGTCCCTCTCGAGGACGCGTATTGCCTGCTGCTTCCTGATCGCAAGCAGCTCGCATTCGGTGATCTCGATGGACTTCCGTGTGCCGTCAAGCGTGCCAGCCCGGTGGTCTCCTACTGCGGTACGTTGCTCGTTCGGTCGACTGGAGAACCGTATGGCTCGCTCTGTCACTTCGACACGAATCGGTGTCAACGTGCCGCGAGCGAGATGACCCTCCTGGAGACCGTGGCTCCGCTGTTCATGCGGCTGATCGAAGCCCAGTCGCAAGACGACTGAGCCAGAGCGTCGAGGCATCGATCCGCTCGGCGCCTCGCGGCGCTCGTACTGCGTACTGCTCCTACCGTGCGGCCGTCGGGTGCACACGAGGCCGGCATCGTGAATGGGTCCCATTCGCGCCAGTCATCTTCCGCGGTCGGCCGCGAGCGCCCATCGTTGTCGTCGTGGCAACCAGCCACCGAAAGAGAGCTGACATGGTCTACCTGCAAATCACCCTGAACGTTCCGAGCGAACATCGCGCCGCCGCCGCCGCGATCTACAACCGGTACAAGGCCCCATTTCTCGATACGATCAAGGGCGCGTCGTCGAAGCAGCTGCTGATCTCGCCGGACAACGTGATCGTGCTCCACGGCTTTGACACCTCGGCGCACGCCGAGGCGTACCTCAGCTCGCCGCTGTTCGCCGAGGACGTCGCCGGCGGGCTCAAGCCCTTGCTCGCCGCCGCGCCCGAAGTGCGCGTGTACACTGTGGCGTGATCG
The DNA here is from genome assembly GCA_038203335.1 of Haliangiales bacterium. Lineage (GTDB taxonomy): Bacteria > Myxococcota_A > Polyangia > Haliangiales > Haliangiaceae > JABFXX01. Next base: position 754 of record JBBRED010000486.1, read on the forward strand.
GCCGATGACGCTCATCCAGCTCGAGCACGTGCGTCACGCGCATCGTTCAGGTTCGTTCAGCGGCGCGGCGCGCGCTTGTGGCGTGACGCAGGCAGCGTTATCGAACTCGATCGCGAAGCTCGAGGAGGAGCTGGGCGAGCGCATCTTTTCGCGCACGACCAAGAGCGTCCGCCTCTCGCCGTTCGGCGAGACGCTCATCGCGCACATCGACCAGATCCTGAGCGGCCGCGACGCCCTGCTCGGCGCGGCGCGGGAACGCAGCGTGCCGACGATGACGGTGATCGGTCATTCGCCGCTGTTCCCGTCCACCGTCCTCGCGAAGATCGTCGGCTCGATCCGCGACGCGGGATTCGGCGCGGAGATCCGGCTCGTCGAGGAGAACCTCGCGGATCTCCTGCAACGTCTCGGCGAGCACACCCTCGACATCGCGCTCATCCCCGATGCGGACTACGGTCCGTCGTTTCGGTCGACACCGGTGTGGCGCGAGCCGCTGTACTTCGTGCCGCGTCGCAGTCGCGCGCCGTTGAAAGCGCCGGTCGCGCTCGCGAGCGTCGCTTCGGACACGTTCGTGATGGTTCCGGATCGCTGCGGCCTCGCGCGCGCGACCCTCGGGTTGTTCGACGAGGCCGGGCTATCGATGCACGCCTATGCGGGTGAGGCGATGGGCTACCACGTGCTTCAGGAGTGGGCCGCGCTCGATCTAGGATCCGCGATCTTGCCGCAGTCACGGATGACCGACGGGACGGGCGCCGTCCCGCTCCTGTTGTCGACCGGCGAGCCCGCACGGCTCACGTACTGCGTGGTCTGGCACAAGCAGTACGAACGCGGGAAGCAACTCGCGACGCTCCTGCGTCCGCATCGCGCGACGTAGCACGGGTGAATCACGCACCGGCGCGATCACGCAGGTCGTCCGCCGCGCTCTCCGCTCAGGCGTACCGGGCGCGGAGATCGGGGAGCGCAGCCGCCATCGCATCGCGCGCTGTCTCGCGCAGCGTGTCGAGATCCGCCGACGTCATGCCGGTCGTCGAGATCGGCGCGAGGATCTTCGCGCCCGCGTGAGCTTGGCCAAACCAGCGAGAGTGCTTGGGGCGCATCGCGCGCGTACCGGCGAGCACGACCGGCAGGATCGGCGCGCCCGTGCGGATCGCGAGATCGAACGCGCCGGCTTTGAACGGCATCAAGGCGTCCGTCGATCGCGTTCCCTCGGGAAACATCATCACCGAGATGCCCGCGCGAATCGCGCGCTCGCACTCGGCAAGGCACGCGCGCACGCTCTCGCCCTCTCCGCGTCGCAACGGGATGTCGCCGCCGAGACGCAGCGCCCAGCCGCTGAGCGGTTGTTTGAACAACGACTCCTTGGCGACCCACCGCATGTCCCACGGGAGGAACGAGAGCAGGAACGGATCAGCCTGCGACTCGTGGTTCGCGATCACGACGTAGCCGCGCGTATCGATGTCGGCGGGACGCTCGCCGTCGATGTCGAACTTCCACAGCATCGAGAGGCGGGTTGCCGTGCGACCGACCCGGCGCATCCACTGGCCAGGCGCGCGCTGGGTGGGGTCGCCGCGATGACGCCACGCGGACACCGCCATGATCGGCAAGAAGGCGCTGATGACGGCGCCGAACTCGGCGTACGCCCACACTCCGGCGATCGGGCCAGCCTTGGTCACGGGATCATCTATCATGTTCCGTCGCTACGGCAGAGCCGGATTCCGAGGGACGACCACCTGGGGCGTGGGTCGCTTCGCCGTGATGCCCACGCCCGTCGTACGGCCGCGCAGCCGGCGCCACGCCCACGGAACGACGTAGAGACGCACCCACCGGAGATCCTCCGCCAGCACCTCGCGGCTCGAGCGCGGGATCCGCGGCTCGAGCGCGGCCGACAGCGCACCGGGCGCCGCACCGGGAACACCGACCAGGTGGGCAAGCTCGTTGCCGATCGCGGCGTGACCCGCGGAGTTTCCATGGATGCGGTCGCGCGCCCACATGCGATCGTCGTACGCGAGCTCGTAGCTCGCCAGATCGAGGAGGATCGCCCCGCTGTCCTCCGCCATCCGTCGTAGCTCGCGATTGAGCGCGTCGGTGCGCGCGGTCAGGGTGCGGCCCAGGCGCATGCGGCCCGAGACGTCGGGGATCGTGAAGGTCACGACGGTCGCACCGACCGCGACCAACCCGCTCACCATCTCGCCAACGTGACCGGCGACCCGGCTCGCGTCGAAGTTGCGCCGCAACAGGTCGTTCATCCCCGCGACGACCGTCGCGAGATCGGGCCGCATGGCGAGCGCAGGCGCGAGCTGGGTCGCCGCGATCTCGCCCGCACTACAACCGCGCACCGCCAGATTCGCGTACTCCAGGCCCGGGTTCGCGTGCGCGATGTGCTCCGCGAGGCGATCCGCCCAGCCGCGGTAGTGCCCTGCCCCGTCGGGATCATCGAGACCTTCGGTGCTGCTATCGCCCAGAGCGACGTAGCGACGATAGCGACCCGTACTCACGCTCGCGACATACCACGGGACCACGCCGTCGGCTTACCGATCGCGCTAGCGCGCGGGCTTCAACGGCAACGGAGCTCGCCCGCAGCGCTCTGCAGCCGACTGCTGGACCACACACGGGCGCGTCTGGGGATCCGGTGACGTCATGCGTGCGTCTCGTTCGGCGTGGCGTCGAACAGCTCTGCGCTCTCGCGCTGCTTCGGTGGACGGCCGCGGCGCTTGCCGCCCGTCTGCGTCCGCGCCGAGTCCGTGGGACGCGCGACGACGTGGAGCGCGGCGAGAGCGGCGACGACGGGTTGCCGATCGGGATGTGCGTCACCGTAGATCCGCGCGTACGCGAGGGCTCGCGCCGCGGCGTCGGTGAGCGTCACGAGGCGGGCTTCCGTGGCGGCGATCGCGGTGGCGAGGGCCTCGCGGGCGAGCGCGACGTTCTTCGCGGCGGCGCGGAGCTCGTCGGCGTGTTTACGGAGCGACGTGGCGTCGACGTCCGGGAACGAGACCTTGGCGAGGTGGGTGGAGAACAGGTCGATCACCGCGCGGATATCGACGGGAACGGGATCGTCCTCCGGAGAACACGCAGGGGCAACGAGGGAGAGAGGAGTCATGGCTGGCGGCATGAACATCTGTTCAGTACACGTCATGGAGCAGCGGGTCAAGAAGATCACGGGGCGGATCCACCGACGAGCTACGACAGCACGCCGGTTGCCGACATCTTGCCGCGCGCGAGGTACTCGGCACGCACCGCGCGCTCGAGGTCCCCTCCACTCACCGGTGCGCCGCGCCCCGCGGCCAGATACGCGGCGCGCAGTACGGCGTTGCGAATGTAGCCACCGGTGAGCTCGAACTTGCGCGCGAGCTCGGCGAGATCCAGCGCACCGTCGATCGGCAGCGAGCGCGGCAACAGCGCGCGCCAGAGGCGCTCGCGATCCTGCGCGTCGGGGAACGGGAACTGCGCCTGCACCGAGAGACGGCGCCGAAACGCCGCATCGATCGAGGTGCCGAAGTTCGTCGTCAGGATCGCGACGCCGGTGAACGAATCGAGCCGCTGGAGCAGGTAGTTCGTCTCGAGGTTCGCGTTGCGGTCGTTGCTCGACTTCACATCGGTCCGCTTGCCGAACAGCGAGTCGGCTTCGTCGAACAGGAGCACGATCTCTCCGTCCTCGGCGGCGTCGAACACCGCGCCGAGGTTCTTCTCCGTCTCGCCGATCCACTTCGACACGACCTTCGAGAGGTCCACGCGCCACAGCTCGTATCCGAGCGCGCTCGCGATGACCTCCGCCGCCATGGTCTTGCCGGTCCCGGGTCCGCCCTGAAACATCGCGGTCACGCCACGCGCGCTCGACGCCACGCCACGAAGCCCCCAGTCCTCGAGCACCGTGCGCCGATACGTCACTCGCGCGCAGAGCTCGTGCAGGGCGTCGCCGATGTCCTCGGGCACGATCAGGTCGTCCCAGGTGGCGAGCTTCTCGACGCGCGTCGCGATCGCACCGATGCGTGCAGAGCGGTGCTGACGAACGGCGGCGACCAGAGCGCTCTCCAGGCCCGGGCCCTTCGGCACCGCCGCGCAGGCGCGCGCGATCGCCCCGGGTCCCACCCGAAACCGGCTCGCGAGGGCGGCGGCGGGCTCGGTAGCGTGCCCGTGCTCCGCGAGCATGGCTCGCCACGCGTCCGCGCGCTCGGTCTCGGTGAGCGGTGGCAGATCGAGCACGCGATAGCCCGGTGACACGGGGACATCACCGCCCGCGCCCATGCGTGCGAACAGCGGTCCGGGGTGCGCGTCGAGCACGGCGCGGATCCGCGCGAGAAGCGTCGGATCGTCGGGCATGTCGTCGAGCACGACGCACGGCACGTCGCCGCGCAGCGCGATGTCCTGCAGACGCTGGCGCAGCCGAGCGTCGACATCGGGCGTTGACGTCTCGAGCACCACGACACCGATGCGCCGGCCCGCCCGCGCGGCGAGTGCCGCCGCGATCGCGCGGCGCCCGCTTCCGGTGCGGCCGCGCAGGACGACCCGCGTCACCCCGGCGGGCATCGCGGCCAACGAACGCGCGAGCTCGGCAATCTCGGCGCGAGGACCGATGATGTCGGTCAACGCGCGGACCTCCGGCACACCGCCGAGATCCTGCGCCACCGCCGCACCCGCGAGGCGGCGCGCGATCGCCGGGTGCACGGTGATCGTCGTGTAGGGTCGGAGACCACGACCGACGGTGACCGCACCACTCGCGACGAGCGGCGCGTCCGGATCGAGCTCGCGACCGATCGCGGCCCGGCTCGTGGTGCTCGCGCCGAGCAGGTGGGCGAGCAACAGCTCGTCCACGAGCGGGCGCGCCGGATCATTCGTGCAGACACCATATGCCCGGGCGAGCTCACCCCAGATCTACAA
>JBBRED010000487.1:0-5594 GCA_038203335.1 Haliangiales bacterium
GAGCAACCAGAGACGTGGTGGGAGCTCCACGTGGCGCCGGCCGTCGCCGCGTTCGGCGCGGACCTCGTGGGCTGCGCGTTTCGCTGGACGCTCGGCGTCACCGGGAACATGTCGGTGTCACGTCACGCGGCGGAGGCGGCCGGCTTGTTCGACGAGAGCTTCGTCGGCTGGGGCCTCGAGGATACGGACTTTCACTACCGACTCGATCGGAATGGCGTCGAGACCCGCGTGCTCGCGGGTGCGCTGAACTACCACCAGCTCCACGAGCGCGGTGCCGACCACGTCCGCGAATGGGGACGTAACGCACTCCGCATGCTCGACAAGTACGACTCGCTCGAGCTCGGGCTCTATCTGCGCGCGATCCGTCAGGAGCTGACGTTCGCCGAGGCCAATCGGATCGCGCTCGAATACGCGGCCGCCGGTGCTGCGATCCCGGCGCTGCGCGCGGAGCTGGTGAGCGTGACCCGAGCCTACTTCCGGCTGCTCGCGAGCGTCACGCTCTGATCTCCCGGAGCGATCGCTACTTCGCCCAGACCTGCACCTTGGCGTTGCCGCCACCGGGCAGGTTCTTGTACTTGAACTCGATCCACTTGATGACGCGGTCGTCACCGGGGAGATCGATCACGCGGGTGCGCGAGCCCTCGCGGAAGTCCTGCTTCACGTCGGGGCGGAACGTCGGGCCCCGCGCGAACTTGACCTCCATGTCGAGGAGCGAGAGGTCCGAGTCGAGCACCACGACGGTGAGGCGGCGGAACTTGCCCTCCGCGCGACCGACCAGGATCTTGTCCTTGTCGGCGCGCCGACCGTTGACGGTGCGCTCGCCGAGCATGGTCCAGCCCTGCTGGTCCCACTTGATGGCGGGCTGGGCGGTGGTGCCGCCGTCGCGCTGCCCCCACACCTCGACCTTGGCGCGGCCTCCACCGGGGAGGTTGCGGTACTTGAAGTCGATGTACTTGATCGTGCGCTCGTCACCGGGGAAGTCGATCACGCGCGTGCGCGTGTTCTCGCGGAAGTAGTGGTTCACGTTGGTCGGGCGCCACTCGGGGCCGCGGCCGAACTTGACCGCGAAGTCGAGCATCTCGAGATCGGAGTCGCGCACCACGACGGTGAGCTTCGTGAACTTGCCCTCGTAGCGGCCGACCTCGATGCGATCCTTGTCGACGTTGCCGTTGACGTCGCGCTCGCCGAGCTTGGTCCAGCCGTTCGAGTCCCACGTCACGACGACGGGCTTGACCACCGGAGGCGCGGTGTTGCCGGTCTTGAAGCCCCAGACCTGGACCTTGGCGCGGCCTCCACCGGGGAGGTTGCGATACTTGAGGTCGATGCGCGCGATCGTGTTCTCCGACGGCGGGAGATCGATGACGCGCGTGCGCTGGTTCTCGCGGAAGAACTGGCTGACCTTCGGATCGTAGGTCGTGCGATCGGTGAACACGATCTTGAACTCGAGCATCTCGAGATCGCTATCGAGCACGACGAGCGTGAGCTTGCTGAACTTGCCCTCGTAACGACCGACCGTGATCTTGTCCTTGTCGACGTTGCCCGAGACCTGCTGCTCGCCGAGCATCTGCCAGCCACGCGAGTCCCACGAGAACGCCGGGGGCGGGGCGGGCGGCGCCGGCCGGGTCGGCGCAGGCGGCGGCGGAGGCGTGCGATTGATCGGGCTACCCGCGGGCTGCGCGAGCGCGGCCCCGGTGACCGCGACCAGGAACAACGCTACGAGTGAAGTCGTCTTGCGCATGGGCGCGAAGCTAACACGGGCCATTAGTTCTCCTGGCGTGACGGGCGGCGCGGGTCGTTGATCGACCCAGCGCCAACGGACGAGGTTAAAGCTCGCGGTATTCACGCGTTGCGCGGGGCAACTTGCCCCGAGTGATTCGCTCCCGCGCTTATCGAACCTCGTCGCGAAGTGCTTTTCGAAGTGCACGCGCAGCGGGAAGGAAAGTTGGTCCCGAGATCTGCGCGCTCGACGATTATTTATGGCTCCTCGTTTGTCGAGTGCCGCGAGCAGGGTCGCTCGCAAGGCACCGCTTGTCCTTCCTGATCTCGTTGCCGCACCCATCATCAAGTGGGTGGGCGGCAAGTCCCGGCTCATGCCCGAGCTTCAATCGCGGATGCCCGAGCAGTTCGGTCGCTACTACGAGCCGTTCGCCGGCGGCGCCGCGCTGTTCTTCCGCACGGGACCTCGCCACGCCGTGCTCTCGGATTCGAATCGCGATCTGATCACGCTCTACACGGCGGTCCAGAAGGACGTCGCCTCGGTGATCAAGCGGCTCCAGCATCACCGCGACGAGCACGACGAGAAGCACTACTACGCGATGCGCGCGGCGTGGAACGAGGACCACGACACGTGGAATCGTGCGGATCGCGCGGCCGCGTTCATCTACCTCAACAAGACCTGCTTCAACGGCCTGTGGCGCGTGAACCGATCGGGCGACTTCAACGTGCCGATCGGTCGCTACACGGATCCGCCGATCTGCGTGCCCGATGCACTGCGCGCCGCGCACGCGGTGCTGTCGCGTACCGAGCTGCGCTGCGGCGACTATCAGGAGGCGGTCGCGGACGCCGTGCGCGGCGACTTCCTCTACTTCGATCCGCCGTACGATCCGGTGACCCCGACGGCGAACTTCACGAGCTACTCCGCGATCGGCTTTGGCCCCGACGATCAGCGCGCGCTCGCCGAGACCGCGCGCAAGCTGGTGGCGCGCGGGTGCAAGGTCATGCTGTCGAACAGCGACACGCCGTTCATCCGCACGATCTACAAGGGCTTCACGATCGATCGCGTGAAGTGCGCACGGGCGATCAACTCGAACGCCGCCAAGCGAGGCGACGTCGACGAGGTGATCGTGACCGGTGGCTATTAGCTAGCTGAGCGCGCCGGCCGCAGCGTACTTCTGCGTCGACGGATCGTAGTCGATGAGCGTCCCGACGACACCCGCGGACTTCGCGATCCGCACGATGTCCTCGCGGTTCCCGCGCACGACCATCCGCGGCTCTGCGCCCGCGAGGTCCTGCTTCGCCACGAACTGGCGTGCGGTCACCACGTTCTTGAACGCCAGCAGGTACGTCTGGTCGTTGCCGGCGCGCGCCATCACGGGCACGCGGCCATCGCTATCCTGAGTGCTGAGCTCGCCTTCGTTCTGCACCAAGAGGACCCACAGGCCCCCAAGAGCTGGCGCTTCAATCATCTGCTGCATCATTCGGTCGAAAGACTCCTGCTCCTGAAACTCGGAGCGAGGGATAGATGCTGGATTTCGTTCGACCTGTCAAGAACGACTTCGCTCCCCCGAACGGGCGGGATCCGACCGGAAGGGTGTAACGGACCCGGCAGTTTGGACGTATGGTGTCACGCGATGGTGATGACCCGGGTCCACCTGCCTGTGCTGGGCGGCGACGTGCCCCATGCGGCCCAGGTCCCGGCTGATCCCCTGGTCGACGCATTCGCGCGCCGGATCCGCTACCTGCGCGTGTCGGTCACCGACCGGTGCAACTACCGATGCTCCTACTGCATGCCCGAGGACCTGGGCGAGCAGCTCGTGTTCGCGAGCAAATCCGCGGTCCTGACGTTCGAGGAGCTCGAGCGGGTGATCACGGTGTTCGCCCGGTTCGGCGTCCGCAAGGTGCGCCTCACCGGTGGCGAGCCCACGGTCCGGAAGGGGATCGTCGACCTGGTCGGTCGGGTCCGCCGGATCCCGGGCATCGACCAGGTCGTGATGACGACGAATGGCCATCTGCTCTCCGATCTCGCCGCGCCGCTCGCGGCGGCCGGGCTCACGGCGGTCAACGTCTCCGTGGACACGCTCGATCCGGAGCGGTTCGCCACGCTGACCGGCCGCGGTGACCTGCCTCGCGTGCTCGCCGGTATCGATGCCGCGGTCGCGGCCGGGCTCGTCGTGAAGACCAACGCGGTCGCGCTCCGCGGGGTCAACGAGGGCGAGCTCGCGGCGCTCTGCGAGGATGCGTGGTCCCGCGGCGCGGTGCCCCGGTTCATCGAGCACATGCCGATGTCCGAGGGCCAGCTCTACGCGACCGAGGCCGAGCTGTCGTCCCGGGAGATCCGGGAGCGGCTCGAGGCCACGTTCGGCCCGCTGGCCCAGAGCCCACGGCCCGGCGCCGATCCGGGCCCCGCGCGGTACTGGTCCGTCGGCCCTCGCGAGGTCGGGATCATCTCGGCGATGACCGACCACTTCTGCGACGACTGCAACCGCCTCCGCCTGACGGCGACGGGCGCGCTCCACGCCTGCCTCGGCCACGACGACGCGGTCAGCCTGCGAGATGTCCTGCGCAACGGCGGCTCCGACGACGACCTCGTTCGCGCGGTCTCCGGAGCGGTGACCGGCAAGCGCGCGGGGCACGTGTTCGACCGCTCCGGCGCCGGCGCTCCTGGCAAGCACATGATCAGCATCGGCGGCTGAGCGCCCCCCGCGACGATCGGCCGCGCCCAAGGCCTGGGAATCAGAGGGACTCCGACAACATCCGATCCGCCGGAATGGACCCGATGCGTGCTACGGTTGCCACACTCAGCCGGGCGGACCGCTTACCCGCGGAGCCCCCTGGGTGCGGAGGATTTTCCATGCAGAACAGCACCATCGCGAAGCTCGCCTTGACCGCAGCCGTCCTCGTGTCGGGCGTGGCGTTCTTCGCGAAGAGCGCCTCGACCAACACCCAGCACTACAAGATGGTCGACCAGCTCCTTCAGGCTGACCTCTCTGCCCTCGGCGGGCAGGAGCTGAAGGTCCACGGCTGGGTCGTCGCCGGTTCGATCAAGGAGAAGATCGTCAACCAGGAGACGGTCCGCACCTTCATCCTCCACAAGGACGACAAGAAGATCCGCGTGTTCTCGAAGGGCCCCAAGCCCGACACGTTCAAGGATCAGTCGGAGGTCGTCGCGACCGGAACGATCGTGCCGTCGTCGTCGATGGCGGCGATGGCTCAGTCGCTCGACGTCAAGATCGATTCGGACATGCAGTACGTCGTCGATGCGACGGATCTGATGGCCAAGTGCCCCTCGAAGTACGAGGGCGCGCAGGCGAACAAGAAGCTCGACGAAGATCCAACGTTCAAGTGAGGAGGTCGGCGTGAGCGACTCGACTCCGTTCTCTCCGATCGCGCTTGTAGGCACGATCGCTCTCCTCTCTGCATACCTCGTCGCCGCCTGGTGCGTCGCCGCCGGTATCGCGGGCAACGCACGCAAGAGCCGCCGACTGGTCCAGTCGTCGGTCTATGGCCTGTACGGCTTTGCCGCGCTGGTCGCGCTCGCGTCGGCGCTGATGATCTACGCGTTCGTCACGCACGACTTCTCGATCAAGTACGTCGCGCACACCAGTGACGTGGCGATGCCCACGACCTACAAGATCACCGCGTTCTGGGGCGGGCTCGATGGCTCGCTCCTGTTCTGGGTGCTCGTGCTCTCGATCTTCTCGACGATCGCGATCGCGTTCAACGTGAAGCGGCACCGCGACATGATCGGATACGTCATCGCGACGATCATGGTCGTGCAGGTGTTCTTCATCTCGCTCCTGATCTTCACGAAGAACCCGTTCGCCACGTCGCTCACCGCGGCTCCTGCCGATGGCCAGGGCCTGAACCCCCTCCTC
>JBBRED010000488.1:0-5593 GCA_038203335.1 Haliangiales bacterium
CCTCGACACCTACTTCCAGACCTACGAGAAGACCACGCCGGAGTTCGTGGCGCGGGTGTGGCTCGGCAACGACTACGCCGGCGACCTCGCGTTCAAGGGCCACACCACCGACTACTTCCAGATCAACATTCCGATGAAGGATGTCGCGTCGCACGACAAGCAGGCGCTCACGATCCAGAAGGACGGCACGGGCCGGCTCTACTACCGCGTCGGCATGACCTACGCGCCCGCATCGCTCCAGCTCGCCGCGGCCGACTACGGCTTCGTCGTGCAGCGGCGCTACGAAGCCGTCGACGATCCGAAGGACGTCACGCGCGATGCGCAGGGCACGTGGCACATCAAGGCGGGCACGCGCGTGCGCGTCAAGCTGACGATGGTCAACGAGAGCCGGCGTTATCACGTGGCGCTCGTCGATCCGCTGCCCGCGGGGCTCGAGGCGATGAACCCCGCGCTCGCGGTGACCGGCCCGATCCCACAGGATCCGAAGGAGCAGAAGGCGCGCGGTGCGTACTGGTGGTGGTACGGCCCCTGGTACGACCACCAGAACCTGCGCGACGAGCGCACGGAGGCGTTCGCGCCGCTGCTGTGGGAAGGCGTGCACAGCTACGACTACGTCGCGCGCGCGACCACGCCGGGAACCTTCGTGGTTCCGCCGACGAAGGCCGAGGAGATGTACATGCCCGAGACGTTCGGGCGTGCCGCCAGTGACCGCGTCATCGTCGAATGAGGAGAGCAACCGTGAAGCAGCGATCTACCTTCGTGCGGGGCATCGCCCTCGCGACGCTCGTGCCGTTCATCCTCACGTCGTGCGGCAGCAAGAGCTCGTCGGGTGGCGACCAGAAGGATCCGCCGCCGCCGAAGGACGTGCCGATCAAGGTCGTGCCGCTCGCCGATGCGCCCGCCGGCCTCGACCTCCGGGTCTCGAACGGCACGCAGGGCGCGCCGGCCTTCGATCACGCCACGCTCGCGCCCGCGAAGACGCTCGGCGATGCCGAAGCCTCGGCGCTGCTCGCGCGCGCGAAGCCGCTCGCGTCGGAGCCCGCCGACAAGCAGGTGTTCGCGCTGCGCGGCAAGTCGCAGCCGCCGCCGCGCACGGGACAGACGATCACGGGGCAGTTCCCGCCGCCGGCGTCGTCGCTCCTGCCGCCCGCGAAGAGCGATGCGGGCAAGGGCCTCGAGGTGCTGCGCTGGATGCCCGAGGGCGCGGTGCCGCTCGCGCCGGAGCTGAGCGTCACGTTCAGCCAGCCGATGGTCGCGGTGACGTCGCAGGGCGATGCGGCCGGCACCACGCCGGTGAAGCTCACCCCGCAACCCGCGGGCCGGTGGCGGTGGATCGGGACGCGCACGGCGCTGTTCGATCCGGAGATCCGGTTCCCGCAGGCGACGACCTACCAGGTCGAGATTCCCGCGGGCACGAAGAGCGCGAACGGTGGCGCACTCGCGAAGGCGAAGACGTTCTCGTTCGAGACGCCCGCGGCCACGGTGGTGAGCGAGTACCCGTCCAGTGGTCCGTACCAGCTCGACGTGCCGATGTTCCTGATGTTCGATCAGAAGATCGATCAGGCGAAGGTGCTCGCGAAGCTGAAGGTCACGGCGGGCTCGCAGGCGTATCCGCTCGCGCTGCTCACCGCCGCGGAGATCGAGAAGGACAAGGTCATCAAGGAGCTCGTCGAGAGCGCGAAGAAGGGCGAGCAAGATGGCCGCTGGCTCGCGTTCCGCTCGACCTTGAAGTTCGCGCCCGACACGACGATCGCTCTCGAGGTTCCGGCGGGCACGCCCTCGGCCGAGGGCCCGAACCTCACGAAGGCGGCGCAGAACTACGCGTTCCGCACGTATCCACCGCTGAAGATCGAGGAGGCCACGTGCGGCTGGGGCAGCGAGTGCCACCCCGGCATGCCGTTCGTGATCAGGTTCAACAACCCGCTCGACGCCAACCGGTTCGACGCGCAGCAGATCACGATCGAACCCGCGATCCCCGGCGTCCACGTGGTCAACCAGGGCGCGAACCTGGTCGTGCAGGGCGCGACCGCGCCGCGCACGCAGTACGCCGTCACGATCGCGAAGTCGATCCTCGACGACTTCGGCCAGACGCTCGGCACGACCGAGACCCGGAAGTTCAAGGTCGGTGATGCGCAGCCGACGTTCTTTGGACCCGAGGGCCTCGTCGTCCTCGATCCGCTCGCGAAGGCGCCCACGCTCGACTTCTTCTCGGTCAACTACACGCAGCTCAAGGTGCGGCTCTATCAGGTCACGCCCGCCGACTTCGATGCGTATGGCCTGTACATGCGCAACCGGTGGAACCACGACAAGCCGCCGCGCGTGCCCGGCAAGCTCGTGTTCGACGAGAACGTGAAGACCACGAAGGGGAACAACGACCTCGTCGAGACCCACGTCGATCTCTCGCCCGCGCTGACGAAGGGGCTCGGTCACGTGATCGCGATCGTCGAGCCGTACCCGTGGAAGGAGACCTACGAGGCGCCCGCGCAGATCAGCTGGGTGCAGGCGACGAAGATCGGCATCGACGCGTACGTCGACGGCGATGACGTTCACGCGTTCGCCACCGATCTCGCGACCGGCACGCCGAAGAGCGGCGTCGCGCTCGAGATCGCACCGTTCGGCATCAAGGGCACGAGCGATGATCAGGGCCTCGCCACGATCGCGCTCGGCACCGCGAACCCGAAGGGCTCGCACATGCTGCTCGCGAAGCAGGGCAACGACGTCGCGTTCGTCGCCGAGAACCCGACCTGGTACAGCGAGAGCGGCAGCTGGGTGAAGAACCCGCGTGGCTCGCAGGTCGCCTGGTACGTGATCGACGACCGCAAGATGTACAAGCCGTCCGAGGAGGTCACGCTCAAGGGCTGGCTCCGCATGGTCGACCAGGGCAAGGGCGGCGACATCGCGGGGATCAACGGCGCGGTGACCAGCGTGACCTACAAGGTCACCGACTCGACCGGCAACCAGATCGCGACCGGCACCGCGCCGGTGAATCCGGTCGGTGGCTTCGACACGAAGTTCACGCTGCCGAAGACGCCGAACCTCGGCTACGCGACGATCTCGCTCGAGACCCAGGGCTCGGTGAAGGGGTACTACGGCCACAACTTCCAGATCGAGGAATTCCGCCGGCCCGAGTTCGAGGTCTCCGCGCAGGCCAGCCAGGGCCCGTTCCTCGTCGGAGGCGGGGGCGATGTCACCGTGACCGCGAAGTACTTCTCCGGTGGTCCGCTCGCCGGTACCGCGGCGAGCTGGTACGTGACCGCGGCCCAGACCTCGTTCACGCCGCCGAACCGCGACGACTTCATCTTCGGTTCGTGGGAGCCGTGGTGGGGCTATCGCGGCGGATACGACGACGAGGGCGGTGGCTACGGCGGCTCCTACAAGGCGCCGAAGACATGGAACCTCGAGGGCAAGACCGACGCGACCGGAGCGCACACGCTGCACCTCGACTTCCTGTCGGCGAACCCCGCGGTGCCGATGTCGGTGACGACGAACGCCTCGGTCACCGACGTCAATCGTCAGACCTGGACCGCCTCGGCGGCGCTGATCGTCCATCCCGCGTCGCAGTACGTGGGCCTCAAGACGAAGAAGCCGTTCGTCGAGAAGGGCACACCATTCGACCTCGAGGTGATCGGCGTGGACCTCGACGGCAAGGCGGTCGCGAACCCGAAGATCGACGTCAAGGCCGTGCGGCTCGACTGGGAGTACAAGCAAGGCCGCTATCAGCAGAAGGAGGTGGACCCGCAGGGCTGTGATGTGAAGGCGTGCTCGTTCGCCACCAAGGAGGGCGGTACGTATCAGGTCACCGCGACGATCACGGATCCGCAGGGCCGGCCGAACACGACGAAGCTGACGTTCTGGGTCTCCGGTGGTGACCAGCCGCCGCAGCGCGAGGTCAAGCAGGAGCTCGTTCAGCTCATCCCCGACAAGAAGGAGTACACCGCGGGCAACACCGCCGAGCTCCTCGTGCAGGCGCCGTTCTATCCCGCCGAGGGCGTGGTGAGCTGGCGCCGCAGCGGCATCGTCAAGACCGAGCGGATCACGATGACCGGGCCGACCACGGTGCTGAAGGTGCCGATCGTCGACGCGATGACGCCGAACCTGTTCGTCCAGGTCGACCTCGTCGGCGCCACGGCACGCACCGATGACAAGGGCGATCCGGATCCGGCGCTGCCGAAGCGCCCGGCGTACGCGGTGGGGCAGATCAACCTTCCGATCCCGCCGAAGCAGCGCACGCTGAACGTCGTCGTGCAGCCGAGCGCGGCGAAGCTCGGGCCGGGCGAGCAGGCAACGCTCGCTGTCGAAGTACGGGATGCAGCAGGCAAGCCCGTCGCGGATGCCGAGACCGCGGTGCTCGTCGTCGACGAGGCGATCCTCGCGCTCACCGGCTATCAGTTCCCGAACCCGGTGGACGTGTTCTATGCGCAGCGCGGCTCCGATACTCGCGACTACTACTCGCGCGCCTACGTGAAGCTCGCGAAGCCCGACGTCACGCGGCTCGCCGCGAACGGTCCCGGGGGCGCACCCGTGGGCTCCGGCGCGATCGCCGATGCCAGCGCGGTCACGTCGGCTGCGCCGATGGCCGAGCCGGCGATGAGGTTGGCCGAGAAGAAGCCGGCTGACAAGGCGGAGCGCAGCCGGGGCGACGTCGCGAAGGCGGAGGCCGGAGAGAGCGACGACATCGCCGGCAAGCAGCAGGGCCAGGCGATCGCCGTGCGCTCGAACTTCAACCCGCTCGCGGCGTTCTCGCCGGCGGTGCACACCGACGCGAACGGCAAGGCGAGCGTGGTGGTCACCGTGCCCGATAACCTCACGCGCTACCGCATCATCGCGGTCGCCACGGCGGGCGAGAAGCAGTTCGGCAAGGGCGAGAGCGCGATCACGGCGCGGCTGCCGCTGATGGTGCGGCCGAGCCCGCCGCGGTTCTTGAACTTCGGCGACACGTTCGAGCTGCCGATCGTGGTGCAGAACCAGACCGACGCACCGATGACGGTGAAGCTCGCCGCGCGCACCACGAACGCAGCGCTCACGGCGGGTACGGGCCGCGAGGTCACCGTGCCGGCGAACGATCGCGTCGAGGTCCGGTTCCCCGCGGCCGCCGAGATGGCGGGCATCGCGCGGTTCCAGATCGTGGGCAGCGCTGGCAAGGCAACCGATGCCGCCGAGGTCAACCTCCCGGTGTGGACGCCGGCGACCACCGAGGGCTTCGCGACCTACGGCGTGATCGACGACGGTGCGATCAAGCAGCCGATCGCGCTGCCCGGAGCGGTGGTCACGCAGTTCGGCGGCCTCGAGGTCACCACGGCGTCGACGAACCTCCAGTCGCTGACCGACGCGATGCTCTATCTCGTGCACTACCCGTTCGAGTGCGCCGAGCAGCGCAGCTCGCGGATCCTCGCGATCGCCGCGCTCAAGGACGTGCTCGCGGCGTTCAAGACCAAGGACATGCCGTCGGCGTCGGCGATGACGCAGAGCGTACAGGTCGATATCGAGCACCTGTCGCAGATGCAGAACGGCGATGGCGGTTTCGCGTACTGGGATCGCGGTCATCCGAGCGAGCCGTACCTGACCGTGTATGTCGCGAGCGCGCTCGGTCACG
>JBBRED010000489.1:0-5593 GCA_038203335.1 Haliangiales bacterium
CGCCGACAACCCGTACAACACGTACGCGCACGAGGGCCTGCCGCCGGGGCCGATCTCGAATCCGGGCAAGGCATCGATCGAAGCCACGCTCGCCCCTGATGGCAGCGAGTACTTCTACTTCGTCGCGACGTCGAAGAACTCGCGGAATCACGCCTTCGCGAAGACCGCCGAAGAGCACGAGCGCAACGTCAAGAAGTACGTCGCGAGCGACGACGCGCCGTAGCCGTCGATTGTGATTGCACGGAGCTGAGCGTGCCCGTACAGCTACGCGCGATGACGAGCTCGAATCGGAAACTGTTGCTGGTGGTCGCGGCGCTCGCGCTGGGCGTGACGTCGGTGCTTCGCGTTTGGTTCTCGGCCCACGGCGTGTCGGTCGGCCTGTGGGGACTCGAGGTCTGCGACCACGGATGCCACGGCGTTCGATGGGACAACGCCGGCGCCGACCTCGACATCTACCTGTTCGGCTACGTCGGCGTCGCCGCCGCGCTCGCGACCTCCGCGGCCGCGCTGCTGGCCGCGCTCGGCGAGCGGCCGGAGCTGATGAAGCTCGTCCGCACGCTCTCGCTCGTGGCGATCGCCGCCACCGTCGGGTTCGTAGTCCGCCTTCTCGTCGAGGGCGGCATCGGCGTCAGCTGGGGCGCGATCGTCGGCCCGCTCGCCGCGCTCACCGTGCGCGCGCTCGCGACCGATCCGAAGAGCTAGCCCGGAGCGGCAGCGGCGACGGCCTCGAGGATCGACTCGGGGTAGCCGGCTCGCCGCAGGAGCGTCACGGCGTTCGTGGTCACGGCGGTGCCCGCGCGGAGCTTGTAGTCGAAGCCCTCGTCGCTATCGTCGTCGAGCTCGCGGAAGTAGCCGCGGTCGAACTCCGCCGACAACCGCCGCGCGACCTCGAGATCGTGCGTCGCGGCGGTGAGAAGGTGGCCCTTCGCGAGGTGCTCGAGCACGGCGACCACGATCGGCACGCGCACGCTCGGGTTCGTGCCGCGGAACGGCTCGTCGAGGACGAACAGCGACGGAGGGCCCTCGGCCGCGGTGATGAGGCCGCGCACGGCGAGGACCTCGGCGGCGTAGGTGCTGAGTCCCGTCGCGGTGGCGTCGACGGCGCGCATCGCGGTGTGCACGCGAAGCAGGCTCGCGCGCCACGTGCCGCACACGGTGTGGATCGACTGCGCGAGCACCGCGTTGATCGCGAGCGTGCGGAGGAACGTGGACTTGCCCGACATGTTGCTGCCGGTGATGACGAGGCTGCGGCCGGGCAGGGCGAGATCGTTGCCGATCGCATCGGGGATCGTGGGATGGCGGAGGTCGACGACCTCGAGCACCGGCGGACCCACGTGGAGCGTGGGCTGCGCGAGCTCCTCGCCGCGCTCGGCGCGCCAGGTCGCGATCGACTGCAGCGCATCGAGCTCGCCGACCAGCCGGTGCAGGCGGGTCATCGCCGCCCGCTCCTTGCGCAGGATGTCCAGGCACGACGACAGCGCCGACGGGCGGACCAGGAACGCGGAGATCACGACGCCCGAGACGTCGAGGGGATCCTTGACCGTCATCTTGCGCAGGCGGCGGCGAAGTGGCTCGAGCGTTGGCAGCTCGGCCGCGATCGCGTCGCGCCACCGTGCGGGGCCGACCTTCTCGCGCACGATGCGCGTGCCGACATCGAGCACGCGTCCGAACATCTCGAGCGCGCGCGTGTAGTTCGCGAGCGACGTGTTCGTGCGGTCGTCGATGATGACGTTCGCGATGAACAGCAGGATCGCGGGGATGAACAGGATCGGCAGGAAGAAGCCGCCGGCGATGCATGCGAGCAGCGCTCCGGCGAGCAGCCCGAACGTGCGACCGCGCAGCGGTAGCGGCGGTGGATCCGAGAGCAGCAGCACCGGGACGTATGCGGTGTCGGCCTCGAGCATGCGCGCGAGCACGGTGCGCAGGCGCAGCGTGTTCGGAGGATCGTTCGCGATCTCGGCGAGCGCGGTCTCGCGGGTGGCCAGGACGTCGAGCTGCTGCGCGGGCGCGGCGATCATCCGCCAGTGCTGCTGCGCGCCGACCGGGCTGACGGTGCGATCGATCGCGCACGCGATGTCGAGCAGCTCGAGATCCTCGATCGTGCCCTCGTCGAGCCACGCGCAGCCCTCGGGCGCCGGCACCTCGGCGCCGCGCTCGAGATCGACCAGCCGACGCACGTCACCAGGGGGAGTCGGCACGGGGCAACCGTGGACATGCCGGCCTCACGCGTCAAGGACTCAGAACCGCGGTTTGAGCGAGGCGCAGACCGTATCGGCGGCCTTGAACACGAACGCGGCCTTGTCGATCGTCGCCCGGGCGCGGACGAGGTAGATCGCGGCCGCGTCGAGGTGCACGTAGTAGTAGCGCTGCGCGGAGGCATCGCTCTCGAACGTGTAGTGCTTGATCGGCCGCACCGCACCGTCGAGCTGGCCGGCGTCGATGCGCGTGCCGCCGTTCGAGAAGTTCGCCGAGCTTGCGAGGCGAGAAGTGAGCTGCTCGGGGGCTGGAATCTGGTCGCCGACGAGCGGGCCGAAGAACTGGATCAGATCGATCGTCGAGCCCTCGTGCGCGAGGTGAAACGGGCCGCGCTCGTCGGCCATGTCACCAGAGGCGCGCAGCGAGAAGCCGGTGGGCCACCAGCAGTCGATCTGATCGGTGACGATGCGCCACAGCGGCGGCTGCGCGGCGACGCTGATCGCGTCGAGCACCTCGTGGTGATCGCGCATGCCGGTGCCGAGCACGAGCTGCGTGGTGCCGCGCTCTGCCGTCGAGTACGTGACGATCGAGCTCTCCGACATCGAGTGGCGCTGCAGCGCTCCGGTCGGCGGCGCGCCGGGGCGGATGAGTACGTTGCGCACGAGGTTCTGCGCGCGCGCGGCGGCGAGATCGTAGGGCCCGAACACGAGCGTGCCGTCGACGAGATGCGCGGCGGCGATCGGCAAGCGCGGGCGCGTCTCGATCCCGTGGCCCGCGATCACGAGATAGAACGAGCGCGGACCAAGCACCACGCTCGACCGCGTGCGCTTGAAGACGTCGAGAAGGCCCATGGTGTGATCGTGCGCATGGTTCGACGCGGTGAACAACTTCGCACCCAAACGTGGGCCAGCCCACGTGCTCCGATGCGCGTGATCAGGCGCCGGGGTTCGGCATCGCGACCACCGTGATCTCGTTCTCGACGGACACGCTGAGCTCCGAGCCGCCGGCGGCGCCCTTGGGCGTGACGCGGTTCGTGCGCGTCAGCCGGATCTGGTTCTCTCGCGCCTTGTCCTTCTCCGACTTCAGCGCACCAGGGGAGACGGAGTACGACCCGGTGTCCGGAATCGAGATCCGATCGATGTTCTCGGCATCGAGCGCCGCGGAGTCGGCGCCATCCGCGCTCCACGTGACCATCAACGGCAGGGTCGCGTCGATGGTCGCCCCCGCCAGCGGCGCCTTGAACGTGTGGATGCTCGGCCCATCGACGCGGACGTCGTGGACGTAGTCGAGGCCGCTGTCGACATCGAGCACGTAGACCTCGTCATATCCGGCGCCGTTGCCGCGCCAGCGCCCGTTGTTGTCCTGCGTGTACGCGAGGACCACCGTGCCGCTCGAGCTGGTCATCGTGACCGTGCCCTGGGTGACGCTCTGGCCGTTGATCTGGATGCGCACGGAGAAGTCGGTGTCGAACTCGCCGGGGTTGCGCGCGTTCGCGAGACGGGCGTTCGCGGTGACGCTCCCGTCGACGGTCAGGGTGGAGGTGCCGGTGCCCGGATCATCTCCGGAGCCCGGATCGAGATCGGAACCGCCGCAGGCCGAGAGAGCTACGAGGAGGCAAATGGTTTTCATCGTGACGACCATGATTTCCCGACGACGACACGCCGTCAATTCACCAAAAACTGCACAGCGACCCCGCGCACGCTTCGTACACCCGTGTGGTACGGTCGACCCCATGAGCCTCGTGGGACAGATCGCAGAGCTCCAGAATTACGCGACGTACAAGGAGCTTGCCTGGGAGGGCAGCTTCGAGGACTACCTCAACCTTGTCCGCAAACAGCCAACGGTGACGCGCAACGCGTATCAGCGGCTGTACGACATGGTGCTCTCACACGGGGTCGAGGAGTACATCGACAACAAGAAGAAGCTCGTCCGCTACAAGTTCTTCCGCGACGAGCAGCATGGCGGCAAGGACGCCGTGTTCGGCCTCGACGTGCCGCTGATGCGGCTGATGAACGTGCTGAAGAGCGCGGCGCACGGGTACGGCACCGAGCGCCGGATCATCTTGTTGCATGGACCGGTCGGCTCCGCGAAGTCGACCATCGCGCGCCAGCTCAAGAAGGGCATGGAGGAGTACTCGAAGACGTCCGACGGCGCGCTCTACACATACTACTGGACGTTGCCGGGCGAGCTCAGCGAGCACGCCGGTGGCAGCGAGACGTTCCCGTCGCCGATGCACGACGAGCCGTTGCGGCTCATCCCGTCGGACTGGCGCCAGGCTACGATCGACAAGCTCAAGCTCGGTAACGACGACCACAAGGTCAAGATCTTCGGCGACGTGAACCCGGCGTGCCGGCTCATCTTCAAGGAGCTGATGAAGCACTACGCGGGCAACTTCGAGAAGGTGATGGGCCACGTGAAGGTCAAGCGCCTCGTGCTCTCGGAGCAGGACCGCATCGGCATCGGCACGTTCCAGCCAAAGGACGAGAAGAACCAGGACTCGACCGAGCTCACCGGCGACATCAACTACCGGAAGATCGCGACGTTCGGCAGTGACAGTGACCCCCGCGCGTTCAACTTCGATGGCGAGTTCAACATTGCGAACCGCGGCATCCTGGAGTTTGTCGAGATCCTGAAGCTCGACGTCGCGTTCCTCTACGACCTGCTCGGCGCGACCCAGGAGCGCAAGATCAAGCCGAAGAAGTTCGCGCAGACGGACATCGACGAGGTCATCCTCGGCCACACGAACGAGGCCGAGTACAAGAAGCTCCTGAACAACGAGTTCATGGAAGCCCTCCGTGATCGCACGATCAAGGTCGACATCCCGTACATCACGAAGGTGACGGAAGAGGTGAAGATCTACGCGAAGGACTTCACGAGCGAGCGCGTCGGCAAGCACGTCGCGCCGCACACGCTGTACGTCGCGGCGCTGTGGGCGGTGCTCACGCGTCTCGAGGATCCGAAGAAGCACTCGCTGTCGCTGCTGCAGAAGGCGAAGCTGTACGACGGCAAGACGCTGCCGGGCTTCACGCAGGACAACATCAAAGAGCTCCGCAAGGAGGCGCAGCGCGAGGGCCTCGATGGTATCTCGCCGCGCTACATCCAGGACAAGATCGCGAACGCGCTGGTCAGCGACAAGGCCGAGGGCGCGATCAACCCGTTCATGGTGCTCAACGAGCTCGAGAGCGGTCTGCGCAACCACTCGCTGATCAGCTCCGACGAGCAGCGCAAGCGGTTCGGCGAGATGCTGTCGGTCGTGAAGCAGGAGTACGAGGACATCGTGAAGAACGAGGTCCAGCGTGCGATCAGCGCCGACGAGGACATGATCGCGAAGCTGTGCGCCAACTACATCGACAACATCAAGGCGTACACGCAGAAGGAGAAGGTCAAGAACCCGTAC
>JBBRED010000490.1:0-5571 GCA_038203335.1 Haliangiales bacterium
GCCGTCACCGGCGACATCGTCGCGTTCACCGGCATGGCGAACCTCAACGTCGGCGAGACGATCACCTCGATCGCGAACCCGACGATCCTGCCGCTGCTCAAGATCGACGCGCCGACCATCACGATGAACTTCCGGGTCAACGATGGCCCGTTCGCCGGCAAGGAAGGCAAGTACGTCACGTCGCGCAACCTCGCCGAGCGTCTCCAGCGCGAGCTGAAGAGCAACGTGGCGCTGCGCGTCGAGGACACGGCCGACGCCGGCGTGTTCCGTGTCTCGGGCCGCGGCGAGCTCCACCTCACCGTCCTCATCGAGACGATGCGGCGCGAGGGCTACGAGGTCTGTGTCTCGCAGCCGCAGGTCATCCTCAAGACCGACGAAGTCACCGGCAAGACGCTCGAGCCGTACGAGCACGCGGTCATCGATCTCGACGAGAACTACACCGGCCCGGTCGTCGCCGAGCTCAACCGCCGCCTCGGTCAGATGACCGAGATGCGTCCGTCGGCGGTCGGTCGCACGCGCCTCGAGTACAAGATCCCCGCGCGCGGTCTGATCGGCTATCGCAGCCAGTTCATGACCGACACGCGCGGCACCGGCGTGCTGTACACGCAGTTCGCCGACTACGGCCCGCAGGGTCCGGACATCCGCACCCGCCAGAACGGCGTGCTGATCTCGTCGGAGACCGGCGTCTCGAACGCGTACGGTCTGTTCTCGCTGCAGGAGCGCGGGCAGATGTTCATCGGCGCGAGCATCTCGAACTACAGCGGCATGATCGTCGGTATCCACCAGCGCGACAACGACCTGGTGGTCAACCCGAACAAGGTCAAGGCGCTGAACAACATCCGCACCACGGCTGCGGACGAGAAGCTGATCCTCGCCCCGCCCCGCCAGCTCACCCTCGAGTACGCGCTCGAGTTCATCAACGACGACGAGCTCGTCGAGGTCACGCCGGCGTCGATTCGCCTGCGCAAGATGATCCTCGACCACAACGAGCGCAAGCGGTCCGAGAAGGGCCCGAAGCACGCCTAGCGGCTACGGCTCGTCGACGACGAACAGATAGTCGAACTTCGCGGTCGCGTTCTCGGTGCCGAGATAGACCCCACCGGGCACCGGCCCGATGGTGTCGGTCCGGCTCTTGTCGGTCGTCCCCTGGACGATGCGGCAGCCGAGGTTGCCGCCGTCGACGCGCGCCGTGATGGTCGCCGTCGAGCCGGCCGCGAACGTGCCCGGGCTCCACGCGACGTCGCTCTGGGAATTCTGGCCGCCCTGCCCGACGACGAACCAGCTGGTCTCGGTGTGCAGGTTCGTCGACTGATTCTTCTCGAGCGTGCACGAGTAGCGCTGCACCTGGCCGACCACGCCGACCGCGACGCCGACCTGCGGGTTCGAGCTCGCCGAGCTCAGCGCATCGACCTCGATCGAGGTCATCACGAACGCCCGTGTCACCGTGATCGGCGGGCCCCATCCGGCCCGGTTCGCGGTCATGCTGGTCTGCTGCA
Organism: Haliangiales bacterium; assembly: GCA_038203335.1. Taxonomy (GTDB): domain Bacteria; phylum Myxococcota_A; class Polyangia; order Haliangiales; family Haliangiaceae; genus JABFXX01. The sequence continues at coordinate 1,497 of JBBRED010000490.1, forward strand.
GCTTGCCGTTCGCGACCGACCACGTCCCGGAACCGTTCCAGCCAACGATCGACGTCGCGTCGTAGAAGCCCTCCCATAACCGGCGCACGTCGGCGCCGTTGTTCGGCCGCGGATCGCACGCGTCGCCGATGCCGTCGCCATCGGAGTCGGTGTCGACGACCGCCAGGTGCGGGCAGTGATCGCAGACGTCGCCCTTGCCATCGGCGTCGTGATCGCGCTGATCCGGGTTCGCGACGGTGGGGCAGTTGTCGCTCGCGTTGAGAACGCCGTCGCCGTCGAGATCCATGTTCGGCGGGAGCGCCGCATCGGGATCCTCGACCGGGATCGCGTCGGCGGAGGCATCGCGGCCCGCGTCGGAGCCCGCGCCGTTGCTGGCGGTGAAGCCACAGCTGGTCGAGAGCGCGAGGACAAGCAGCGAGGCGCGGTGCATCCGCGACAAGGATACCAAGTGGCCGGCGCCGCGGCGGGCTACTTCTTCTTGCGCGGCGCCGGCGCCGCGGGCTTCGGCGTGACCGTGACCTCGTACAGGATCGTGGGCCGATCTTGCATCGTTCCTGCGCGGCACAGCGTGGTGCCGAGCTTCAAGCCCGTGACGACGAACAGGTTGTTGTCGATGGTGCCGTTCTTCATGGCGCCCTGCGCGATCGATTCGTCGTCGCACAGATAGCCCATGGCGTATCCGACCTCGCGCGACACCGTCGCACCGATCTCGACCGTGAGGGGCACCCGATCTTCGGCGTGCGCCACGAGGGGCGCGACGAGCAGCGCGATCAGGAGCACGCGGGACATGTGGCAGTCATAGCAGGAGACGCACCGGCGCCCCAGTTCGCTGATACGCTGCGGCGGTGCGGGGTTGGGCGTGGGTACTCGTCGGGTTGGCAGCGTGCGGTGACGCGCGCGCGCAGCACGATGCCGGGCCGGGCGATGCCACGGCCGATGCGCCCTCTGGATATCTCGTGGCGTCGGCGATGGTCGACTTCGGCGGTGTGCTCGTCGGGCGCACGAGCCCCGAGCGCACGATGACGTTCACGAACATGGGGTCCACGAGCTCGGGCGCGCTGCACCTCGCGCTCGCCGCGTCGCCCGCGGGGTTCGCGATCGTCTCCACGACGTGCATGGGTGTGCTCGCGCCCGCCGCGTCGTGCACGGCGAGCCTCACGTTCTCACCCACGACCATGGCCAGCCTGGTGACCTCGCTCGCGCTGAGCGATGGCGTGGCGACCAGCACGGGAACGCTGACCGGCACCGGCACCGGGCAGAGCGAGATCGCGATCTCGCCGACGGGCCTCGATTTCGGCCACGTACCGCCCGACGTCACGCTGCCAAAGACGGTGACCGTGACCAACATCGGCAACGTGCCGACGGCGCCTCTCGCGCTGGCGCTCGGTGGGGGCGAGTACACCCTCGTCTCCGACACCTGCACGAACACGTCGCTCGGTGACGGCGCGACTTGCACGGTCGGTGTGGTGTTCCACCCGACCGCGCCGGGCGTTCGCTCCGGTGCGCTGACGGCGACCGCGGGTGTCGTGGGCCCAGTCACCACCCCGCTCGTGGGCTCCTGCTGCGCCCCGCCGCCGCTCACCTTGCTGCCGAGCGTGGCGGCGTTCGGAACGATCGCCGTGGGCTCCGCCAGCCCCGCGCAATCGGTCACGTTCAGCAACGGCTGGAGCTTCGCGCTCGGCCCGATGACCGTCACCCTCGCGGGCGCGAGCGACTTCGTCGTCGTCTCCGACTCCTGCGAAGGCCAGATGGTTCCGGCCTACGGGACCTGCGCAGTGTCGGTCGAGTTCCGACCCGCCGCCGCTGGTTCGCGCACGGCGAGCCTCTACGTCGGTACCGGTGGCCCCACGAACAGCACCCTATCGGGCACCGGCCAGTAGTAGACTGGTCGCGATGCGGCGAGCCGTACCCGTCCTGATAGCGCTGGTGGGAGCGTGCGGAGGTTCCGGGCATCAGACGCCCGTCGATGGCGACGTCGCCGCCGACGTTGCGGCCGATGACGCCGTGGCCGACGCGAGCCCGATCGATGGTGGCTCCGTCGCGTTCGCGGCCGCACCTACCGCGTTGTCGTTCAACGCCGTCGTCGCCACCACCGCGCGCGATACCGTGGTGTTCACGAACAGCGGAGGCGTCGCCTCGGCGCCCGTGACCCTGTCTCTCGGCGGAGCGGCGCCAGCGCGGTTCGCGATCGAGGCCACCACGTGCACCGGCGTCGTCGCCGCCGGCGCCACCTGCAGCGCGACCGTGGCGTTCACGCCGACCGCGGCGGCCACGTCGATGGCCACCGCGACGCTCACCGATGGTGCTGCGTCCGTCGTCGTCCCGCTGACCGGCTTCGGCACCAACACCCTCGGCCTCACCGTGACGCCGACCGTGAAGGACTACGGCATGGTCGGCGTGGGAGCCACCAGCTCGTTCTCGAGCTTCACCGTGAAGAACGTCGGCACCGCCACGACCGGCGCGTTGACCGTGGCCCTCGATAGCGGCGCCACCGGCGACTTCGTGCTCGCGAACAACCTGTGCGCCGGCGCGACCGTCGCGGCGCAGGGCACGTGCACGTTCAGCGCGGCCCTCAAGCCGACGACGACCGGCACGCGCACGGCGTCGGTCCGGATCGCCGACCCGACCAGCACCGCATCGGTGGGCGCCACGGTCACCGGCAGCGGAACTACCGCGGGCATGGCCCTCGTCATCGCGCCCGCGACCTACGCGTTCGGAACCGTCGTCGTCGGAGACTCGAGCCTCGGCCACCAGTTCACGGTGACCAATCTGAGCGGTGTCAGCGTTGGCCCGATCACCACGTCCACCGGCGGACCCAACGTCGGCGACTTCCTCAAGATGGCCGATAACTGCAACAACGTGACCCTCGCCGCGGGCACCGCGTGCACGCTATTCGTGGCGTTCGAGCCCGGCGCCGCGGGTGCACGCACCGCGCACGTCAGCGCGACCGCCGCGACCGGCGGCACCGCAACGGCCGACCTGTCGGGCACGGGCCAGTAGCTCGGCCGGAACTCGACCTCCGGCCCCGACCTCCGGCCCGACGTTGCCGATTCTCGCGAATCCGCGACCTCGTGACTGTCCGAATCACGTCCGGCATGTGACCGATGGCCGGGCAACCGGACTCTGCGCCACAGCCGCAACCACCGCACCGTCCTACCAGCGGCAGTTCCTGCTGCGCCCCGACGACGAGACCAACAACGCGTTCCTCTATTGCCTCGCCGAGGCCGCGGCGAGGTTCCTGACCTCCGGCCCGACGTTGCCGATTCTCGCGAATCGGCGACCTCGTGACTGTCCGAATCACGTCCGGCATGTGACCGATGGCCGGGCAAGCCGGACTCTGCGCTACAACGGCCACGCACCGGGCAACCTCGGCCGCCTTCGGAGCTTTGATCACAAGTCGCGCGCCGTCTCGTGCCACTCGGCAAGCGCTCGTAGCAGGTCGCGCTTCCGTGCAAACCCACGATCCTCGATCAGGCGTACTGCCATCTCGGCGCGGCGCCACTCGCCTGCATCCGCAACTCTGGCCAGGTTCACGAGATCCTGCTGGTCCATCGGGCGGCGCTTGTCATCGCGACTGACGAGCTTCATCGCGATCAGATGTCCCGTGCGAGCGACACTCAGGGTGTGTCCGAGGACCCGGAGTGGCTCGGCATCTTCGACGACCTCGGATTCGATCCCACACGTCGCGAATAACAGGTCGACGATCGGCGATCTGGAGGTCTGGCGCAGCCTCGCGGTCGCGATCTGTTGCTGCTCCCTGCGTTCCAGGATCGTCTGTGGGAAGAAGCCGGCGTTCGACAAGCGATCGATCAACGCCTCGGCCTGTGCGTCGCTCGCCACCGGCACGGCGAAGTCGAGGTCGGCTGTGAATCTCGGCACCGTGCGGGCCGAGACTGCAAATCCACCCACCAGGGCGAATCGTTCTCCGCCACAGATAGCAGCGACGATCTCGCCGAGGCAGCGCTCTAGGAGCTTGTAGCGCGTAGCGGTCGATTCCGGATTTACAAGTCGGACCGGGTTTGATCTAACTGGTTCGTGAAGACTTACCGCGCGTACGATCCCGAGCAGCCCTACC
>JBBRED010000491.1:0-5549 GCA_038203335.1 Haliangiales bacterium
GGGGAGGTGTCCACCGACTCGGTCGCGCCGATCACGCCGGCCGAGGTCACTCCCGACCGGTCGCCGATCGTGAGCGCATGCGAGCCGCACCGGGACTTCATCGAGGCAGCGCTGCGAGTCGGCCGCAATGCAAAGGTGATCAAGCCGCCACGTCACGCCGCGCCGGTCCGCTCCGGCTGCTCACACACTCCATAGCGCCGGCCCTCGCGAACACCGCTTCAGTTTCGAACTTCCGGTTCGAAGGAGGAGAAGGGAGATCCACCACCACCGTCGGTGGAGAGCGGGCGGCTTCGCTGTGGATTCTGATGACCAGCCGCCACGCCGCGCCGATCCGCGCCGGCTGCTCACAGACTCCGCAGCGCAGCCTTCGCGAAGTCCACCTCTACTTCGAGATCAAGGACTTTGCGAAGAAGAGACTGCACCCAGCGAACACCGCGCGATCTTGCTCCACCTGGAGAGCGCCTACTCAGGGAGGCGATCCCAGCGAGGACGATCACTCCATCGCGACCTCCACCGAAACCGTGCGCCCGAAAGCGGGACACCTATCAGTGACTCCACGAGACACCAAGACACTACATATCACCCGGCAACCAGAAGCATCGCGCGCGCGCAGCCCCGACGACAACCCCCACAACGTTGTCAGACCTATCGATTACAAATACCCTATCATGCCAACCAAAAAAACGCGACTCCGTCACATCCAACTGACCCTGGACCAGGCGCGCCAGCACACGGGTCACGGAGGATGGCGCCGAGGCGCCGGCCGACCGAAGACGCGAGATGGAGTGGCGCACGACGTACGAGCCCCGATCTCGAAGCATCATCCGCAGCACGTAACGTTGCGAATCGTCGACGGCGCTCCCACCTTGCGACAGCGACAGCTCGTGGCGCTGATTCGACGTTCGATCTCTCGCGCGCATCGCGACGACTTCCGGATCGCGGAGTTCAACGTCGAATCGAACCACCTGCATCTGATCGTGGAAGCCGACAGCAACGATGCTCGCAAGCGAGGACTTCAGAGACTGAACTCCCGTATCGCACGCAGCATCAACACCGCAGTCGGACGTACCGGCCGCTTGTTCGACGACCGCTTCGACGCGCGCGAGCTGACCACGCCGCGCGCGGTTCGCAACGCCCTTCGGTACGTGCTCAACAACGCGCGTCACCACGGCGTCTGCAGTCCGTTCAACGAAGACTGGGTGGATCCGTTCTCGAGCGCGATGTGGTTCACCGGCTGGCGTCATCCCGTGCAGCCCGATACGTGGTGGAAGCGCGAGCTACTCGACGAGCCGTCTCCGGTGGCCGCGCCGCGTACGTGGCTCCTCCGTGTGGGATGGCGCCGCCACGGTGAGATCGACTTCGGCGAAATGCCCGCGCCTTCGCAGCGGGCGCGAGCAAGACAGACCGCGAAGGCTCAAACGTAGGTGTCATCGCACGTAGAGCCGCAGCGCTCGCGCTCCGGCGACAGGCTCGAGTCTCGCTCGACGACACGCATGCACAACCGGCATGCACCGGCCCGACAGAGGTCGCAGCAACGTCCTCCCCTCGAAGCTGAGGTGGCGCTCGCGAGGGCCCGCGCTGTGGAGTCTGTGAGCAGCCGCCCCGATCCGTTCGACGCGACCTGGCGGCTGTCATCAGAATGCACAGCGAAGCCGCGCGGTCTCCACCGGCCGTCGTCGTGGATCTTCGTCTCCTTCCCTCGAACCGAACGTTCGTAGCTGAGGTGGCCTTCGCGAAGGCCAGCGCTGTGGAGTCTGTGAGCAGCCGCCCCGATCCGTTCTACGCGACCTGGCGGCTGGTCATCAGAATCCACAGCGAGGCCGCGCGGTCTTCCCGAGTCCAGGAGCTATCCAAGCTTCGCGCAAGTGCGGCTCGACCTTCGCCGGATTCAAGACAACGCGTGCGCGCCCGCCATAGGTCCAACACCGTTTCGGTACGACCTGGCATCGCCCGAGAGCGCCTCCACCTTCGCCGGATTCAAGACAACGCGTGCGCGCGTCGCCGAGGATAGTCGCGAGCGGCGCATGACGTCCCCACCTGCAAGCGAGAAGCACGCCGCCGCGTCGTACGCGCTATCGTCATCCGATGCGGACGCAGATCGGCTGGGTGGTTCTGCTCGCGCTCGTCGCGTGCAAGTCGAAGAGCGAGCCCCCCGCCGAGCAACGACCGGAGCCCACGCCGGCGAGCGGTGGCCCCGGTGGTCCCGCCGAGGGATCCGGTTCCGCGCCGCCGAACGTCGCCACGCCAATCGGGGGCGAGGACTCCGGCACGATCCATCAGCCGAAGAGCGGGCCCCGTCGCAAGGAAGCTCCGCCCTCCGATCCGGCGCCCGCGACTCCGACGCCGGCGAAGCCCGACGACGACGTGAAGCCCGCCCAGGCGCAGACCGAGAAGCCTCCGTCGGGCTTCGATTCGCTCGGCGCCAACGGTGGCTCGGCCCCGCCCGGTGACCGGCGCCTCCCGCCCGGCACGATCGGGTTCACCCGCATCACCGCGCTCGATGTCTCCAGCCTGGACGCGGCCGATGCCGGCGCGAAGGTCAAGACCGCCTACCAGGCCAGCCTCAAGCGCTGCTACCTCGTGTACCTCGCCAACCACCCGGCGGCGAAGGGCAGCGCGAAGCTGACGTTCACCGTCGGAGCCGCGGGGATCGTCATCGAATCGGCCGCGACGAGCTTCGCGCCCGAGCTCGATGCCTGCCTCGCGAACGTCGCCGCGTCGTGGCGGTTCGGCGTGCCGACGGATCCGAAGACCGCGAATCCGGCGCCGGTCCGGTTCGCCGTCGAGCTCGCGTTCGGTCCGGGCTAGCTAGATTCCCAGGCCGCACGCCAGCTTGCGCCATGGGACGTGGTATCGTGCCGCGCGAGCGGGGATGTCAGACGACACGCTTACCAGCCATCGGATCGATCCACTCGAAGCCCGGGTGGTGTCGTTTCGTCAGCAGCCCGAGGCCAAGAGCTTCGCCGAGCTACGTCAGATGTTGCGCGATGCAGGCCGCGGCGAGCTACTCGCCGATGTCTGCGCGACGTGGGCGCAGCACGAGCGCGATCCGGTGCGCGCCGCCGATGCGTGGTCGGAGGCCGGCGAGGCGATGGCCGTGCTCGGCGAGCCGGCGACCGCCGTCGAGTATCTGCAGACGGCGCTCGATCTCGATCCCACGAACGATCGCGCCGCCGATCGTCTGCTCGAGTTGATCGAGACCTCGGATCCCGCGGCCGCCGTCGAGATCATCGAGCGCGAGCTCGCCGAGCTCGCGAAGAAGGCGGGCGGATCGGGTGCGAAGGCGAAGGCCGAGACCACCACGCGGCGCGCCGCGCATCACCGCCGCGCCGCGGAGCTGTGGAACGAGCACCTCGGCCGCGTCGATCGCGCGCTGTGGCACTACCAGCAGGCGTGGAAGCTCGAGCCGCAGCGCACCGAGTCGCTCGATGCCGCGCGCCACCTGTACGCATCGCTCGGCGACGAGGGCATGGTGGCGAAGCTGTTCGCCGCCGAGCTCGAGGTGCTCGGCAACGCGCCGGCCGCGGCGGGCCGCAAGGCGTTCATCCGCTTCGAGCTCGGCAAGCTCGCGCTGCGCAACAAGGACCTCGAGAGCGCCGCCGTGCACCTCGAGGAAGCGTCGAAGCTCGACCCGCAGTCGCTCGACATCTCCGAGAAGCTCGCCGAGGTCTACTCGAGCCCCGGCTTTCGCGAGGGCCAGACCCGCGGCAAGGCGGGCGAGCTGTTCGTCGAGCTCGGGCGCAAGCTCAAGCAGCGCGACGATCAGACCGGCATCAATTATCTCCGCCGCGCTGTCGGCGTGGATCCGTACTCGAGGGGCTCGAGCGAAGCGCTGCAGGAAGCATTGCAGGGCAGCTCGCAGTGGGCCGAGCTCGATCGCGCGCTCCGTCACCGCAGCGCGGTGGTCCAGGATCCCGACGAGCGCGCCGAGGTGCTGCGCCGCCGCGCCGCGCTGTATCGCAACCAGCTCCCCGATCGCGCCGGGTTGATCGAGGTGCTCACCGAGCTCGTCGCGTACGAGCAGCCGGGTAGCAAGCCCGCGCGCGAGCTGCGCGAGCTGCAGCGGGACGATCAGGACTGGGAGGGCATGTCCCGGCTGATGGAGGCGGAGATCAACGCCCTCGCGCAGAACCCCGAGACCTCCACGGATCTGATCGTCTCGGAGATCCTCGAGCTCGCCACCGTCGCGCGCGAGCACATGGGCGATCGCGATCGCGCCGCCGAGCTGCTCCACCAGGCGCTCGGCGTGGATCCGATGCACGAGGAAGCGCTCGCGCGCTACGTGGATCACTTCCGCGAGCGCCGCGACTGGCGCGGCCTCATCGATCTCTACGAGTTCGCGCTCGATAACGCGCGCGAGGCCGGCGCCGACGCCGACGACATCATCCACCGCCTCGAGGAGATCGCGCAGCTCGCGGAGCTCCGCCTCGGCGACATCGATCGATCGATCGAGGCGTGGCAGCGGATCGCCGAGATCGAGCCGGCGAGCGCAAAGGTGACCGAGGCGCTACGCCGCCTCACCGCGCGCTCGAAGATGTGGCAGCAGCTCGTCGCGAGTCTCGAGATGGAGCTCTCGAACGCGAACGATCCGATCCAGCGCATCTCGATCCTGAAGAAGATGGCGCAGACCTACCGCGAGCGGCAGATCGATCCGCGCCGCGCCATCGAGCTCTACGAGCAGATCCTCGTCGAGAATCCGGGCGACGACGCCACCCTCAAGGCGCTCGCCGAGATGTACGAGCGCGAAGGCGACGACGCCGGCCTCGCGCACACGCTCCGCCGCATCCTCGAGCTCGAGGAGCAGCGCGTGCTCGAGACCATGCGACGCGCGGGCAAGCGCGACGATGCGCCGAAGGAGTGGCCGGTCGCGAAGCGCGCCGAGCGCCTCACCATGCTGCGCCGCCTCGCGGTGACCTACGAGACCAGGCTCGCCGACGTCGACGGCGTGGTCTACGCGTCGAGCGCGGTCCTCGAGCTGCTCCAGGGCGATCGCGATGCGCTCGATCGCATGGAGCGCGTGCTCGAGAAGGCGAACGATCCGCGCCTCGAGAAGACGCTCGAGTATCACGCGGCTGCCTCCACCTCCCCCGCCGAGCGCGCGAAGCTGCTCAAGCGGCTCGCGAAGCTCGCGACCGAGCGCCAGGACGATCTGACCGCGCTCGATCGCTGGGAGCAGACCCTCAAGACCTCGCCGTCGGATCCCGACGCGCTGGGTGCACTCGCCGAGCTGTACGAGCGCGCGCAGCGCTGGGCCGAGCTCGCGCAGATCCTCGAGCGTCTCGATGGTGGTCGCCCGCTGCCGCAGCCCGGGACGCCCGATGCGGCGATGCGCTCCGGTGATCTCGAGCGCTATGCCACCGTCGTCGATACCGAGCTGCAGGATGGGCCGCGCTCGATCAAGGCGTGGCACCGCGTCCTCGAGCTGACGCCGAAGAACCGCACCGCGCTCGCGGCCCTCAGCCGGCTCTACCGCGCCGGATCGATGTGGCGCGAGGTGTCCGAGTTCCTCGGAGCGCAGATCCTCTCGTTCTCCCAGCTCGTCGCGCCCG
>JBBRED010000492.1:0-5520 GCA_038203335.1 Haliangiales bacterium
AGCGGCGTGCAGGTCTACTCGCTGACCCGCAAGGACAAGATCTCGACGCGCGGCATCTACCTCAACGCGCTGATCAACGCCGGCCTGATCGCGATCGTGTGCCGGCTCGTCGGGCCGTTCATCATCGCGCTCATGCTGGTCACCACCACGCTGATGGCGTACGCGGCGCATCTTTCGTTCGGGAGCATCCGGATCGTCTCGACCATCCTCGCGGGGGCGGTCGCGGTGCCGTGGTTCCTCGAGGCGATCGGCGTCCTCGATTCGACCTACCGGTTCGTCAACGGCGAGCTGATCCTGTCTTCGCCGGTGATGACGTTCAGCCCGGTGCCGGTCCAGCTGGCCTTCGCGGCCCTGCTGCTGCTGCTCGTCGCGGTGGTCGCCCTCCTCACCCGCGTGCTCGCGGTGCGCCAGCGCGACGCGACCCGCAAGGTCGAGCTGCAGGCGTGGCACCTCCGGCAGATCGTGCCGACCACGCCGGTCGGCTGAGAGCGCGCGCGAACCGTACCGCAGAGGCGGGAGCGTGATACGGTCTCCGCAATGGCCCCTCCTCCGAAGAAGCAGCTCCGCTGGGGCCGCATATTTGGTGTGCTGATCGTGCTCGGCGGAATCATCGCCGGCGTGATCGTGCTCGTCACTCGGTAGTGGCGAACCGCACAGCGGTACCGGCGGCAGAACGCTCACGATCTCGTGAGAGCTGGCGACGGGTTAGACCCAGCCCTCCGCGGCTCCGCGGCTTGGCGGTAAAAAAGAGCACCGGCCCTGCATGGAGGGAGCGCATTGAGCGGGCGCGTGGAGCGGCGGTTCGCCAGCGCATAGCGCCATGGCGGTTCTCCAAGCGGCTAGCCCGGAGGCAACGGATCGTCTTTGTCGCGGAACAACCGCATCCGCACGCGCTCGTGCTGGCGGGCCTTGTACGCCTCGTGGCTCGAGGCGCCGGATTCGTTGCGGAGGGCCGACTCCTTGTCGGCGATCTGAAACTCGGTGAGGACGAACACGACGTGCCCGATGTCGGGCGGGGTCTCTGCGCGCGGGAGCAGGCGCTCGATCCTCAGCGGTAGATCCGCGACGAAGTTCACGATGCGGTACTCGGGGCCGGAGAACTCGTTGTAGGGCACCGCGGTGGTCTGGCGCGTGCGGCCGCTATCGTGGCCTTCCTGCTTCTGCTCCTGGGCGCGCAGCATCGCGGCCAGGTCGACGAGCTGGTTCACCGACTCGCCGGGCACCACGTAGTTGAACGGGATGAGCTGGCGCGTGAGGGTGGCGAGCATCGGGACCAGGTCCTCGGCGGTCGGCACGATCAGACGGAACCGTAGCTTGTCGTAGATGTTCGCGGCGAGCGTGGAGCGCTTCGCGAGCAGCTTCGTGATCTGCGAGTCGAGCGGCTTTCGGCTCCACTCCCACTCGGCGAGCGGCGCGCCGGCGGCGCGGAGCTGTTCGACGACCTGCATCACCTTCAGCTCGATCTCGCGGAAGATGATCTCGTCCGAGACCGACATCTTGAGCAGCGCCTGGCGCCCGTTGATGTGGTGGATGATGTGCATCACCTTGAGCACGACGCACGCCCATTTCTGGTGCGGGCCGTGGCTCGAGGCGACGAGGAACAGGTCGCGCGCGGGCAGGTCGCCGGCGACCTCGTCGGGGATGGCCATCGCGAACGAGCGCGACAGGTAGTCCACGGACTCGCCGCGGAGATCCTCGAGCCGCTCGAGCTCGTCGTCCGACTCGGGGTCGAACTCGTTGAGGCGAAGGAACCGATCGACCTCGGCGTGGTCGACGAAGCTCAGCCGGTGCCAGTCGATGACCGACTCACCGCGGAGGAGGAGGCGCACCGCCTCGACATCCGCGAGCGTTAGCTCCTCGGCGGCCGGGGGCCGCGCCATGCGCGGCAGGACGGTGCTGACCACCCGTCCAGTCTATGCTTGCCGACCGGGCTTTGTCAGGCGCAACGTCGCGGTGAAAAGGCTGAGGACGCCAAGTCCTGCGATCACGTTTCCAATGACGGCGAGCATGTACGACCCCTACTTCCAGAGAAACGCGGCACCGTGCCGCCTTGTTCCGGACAAATGATCGCCTTGGGATCTACCGCGAGTCCAATTTCCGGATCTACTCCCGCGCGACGGTTCAGGTAGGCTGGCGTGCGGATGCGGTTCGAGTGTGGGCAGTGCGGTGCGGCGCTCGCGTTCCACGGCGTGCGCACCGAGATCTGCCCGTACTGCGCGAGCCCGAGCTTCCTCGAGCGGCCGGAGTCGTCGAGGCGGCCTGATCCCACGTTCTGCCTCGCGTTCACCGGCGACGCCGCGTGGGCGAAGACCCGGCTTCAGCGCTGGATCGGCCGGCGCATGATCGTCGCCGATCCCGCCCTCCGCCACGCGAAGGTCGAAGACCTGCGCGGCATATATCTGCCGGCCTACCTCTACTCGGCGGTCGCTCGCACCGACTACACGGCGTCGATCGGCGAGCACTACAAGGAGACCGAGACCTACACCAAGAAGCACGACGACGGCACCAAGACGACCGAGACCCGCGAGGTCACGCGGACCGAGTACCGGCCGCTCTCCGGCGAGCACCTCGGCTACATCACGGATGTCGTGGTCTCGGCCTCGGTCGGCCTCGATCACCCCACGTTCGCCCGACTCCAGCCGTTCGAGCTGCGCCAGCTCCGGCGCTACAGCCCCGCGCTGGTCTCCGGCTGGATCCAGGAGGAGTTCTCGCGCGACGCCGACGAGTGCATGCGGGTGTCCCGCGGAGAGGCGATCGATGGCGTGGGCGATGATCTGCGCGCGTTCATGCCGGGCGATAGCCACTCGGATCTCCACTGGAGCACGCGCGTGGAGTGGGAGTCGCTCGATCCGGTGCTGGTCCCGGTCTGGGTGTTCGCCGTGCGCTACCGCGGAGATCGCCCGCCGATGCGCGTGGTGATCAACGGCCAGACCGGCGCGATCGCCGGCAAGGTGCCGCTGTCGTGGTGGAAGGTCACGCTGCTCGCGCTCGCGGCGGCGGCCGTGGTCCTCACGATCATCCTGCTCGTGCTGCACTTCCGGGAGCCGCCGCCGTGAGCGCCGGAGGCGACTGCACGCGCTGCCACGGCCGGCTCGAGCACGGCGACCTTCGCTGCGCCGTGTGCGCGCTGCCGGTGGCGATCGAGGAGCCCGCCGAGCGCACCGCGCGCGCGCAGGTGCTGCGCTGCATGGAGTGCAACGCGGCCGTCGCGTTCTCGGCCGCGCATCAGGCGCCACGCTGCGCGTTCTGCGGCGCGACCATGGCGATCGAGCAGCTCGTCGATCCGCTCGAGGTCGCCGAGGTCCAGATCCCGTTCACGGTCGATCGCGACACCGCCGTCACGGCGCTGCGCGGCTGGCTCGGCAAGCGCGGCTTCTTCGCACCGAAGACCCTGCGCGACGAGGCCGTGCTCGAGTCGCTGACGCCGCTGTGCTGGGCGGGCTGGGTGTGCAGCGCCCAGGCCACGGTCGCGTGGACGGCGGACTCGGACGAAGGGTCGAAGCGCTCGGCGTGGGCGCCGCACGCGGGCCAGGTGCCGATGCGGTTCGAGTCGATCGTCGTGCCGGCGTCGCGCGGCCTCACGCTCGACGAGTGCAGGCTGCTGGTCCCGTACTACGACCTGCGCCGCGCCGTGCCCGTGGCTCTCGAGGCGATCCCGGGGGAGGAGCCCGCGATGATCGAGAGCTTCGACGCACAGCGATCGGCAGCGCGCCGCCACGTCCAGCGCTCGATCGAGGCGACCGCGAAGACCCGCGTCGAGCCGCACATCCCCGGCAGGCGGTTCCGCAAGATCCACGTGGCGTGTCTGCTGCAGGGCCAGACCACCGAGCGCGTCGCGCTCCCCGCATGGGTGCTCGCATATCGCTATCGCGGGCGGCCATACCGCGCGATCGTTCACGGTCAGCGGCCCGAGGTCGTGCTCGGCGGCGCGCCGATCGACTGGGCGAAGGTCGCCACGCTGGTGGCCGGGGTGCTCGCCGCGGCCGCCGTGGTCGTCGCGATCGTGCTCGCCTACCGGACGTAACGCGACGTTGTCACGCGCCCCGACGCGTCAGCGCTTCTTGAGCAGATTCCGCGATGACCACCAGCTCCACACGAGCAGCACGCCCGCGATCCGGGCCGTCCACCAGCCCCACGCCGCGCGCGGATCCTCGCCGCGGCCCTCGAGGATCACCGCGAGCGCGGCGCCCGCGATGCCGATGCCCGCGAAGATGAACTGGTGACCGAGCCGGTACATGAGCTGCGCCGGCGCTTCGATGTTCTTGAACTTGAGCTGCAGGTCGCCGGAGTGCGCGGCGCGCATGAACTTGCGGATCTCGGCCGGCAGCGCCGTCACCGACATCACGAGGTCCTTCGAGGTCTCGACGAGCAGCTGTGACCAATCGCCTTCCTCGCCGAGCACGAACTTCTCGAGGTACGGGCGGATCACGGTCATCGGATTGAGCGTGGGATCGAGCTCGGTGCACAGGCCCATCAGCAGCAGCAGCGTGCGCTCGAGGACGATGATCTCCTTCGGCACGTGGAAGTTCTCGGACAGCTCGCGCAGCGAGATATCCATCTTCCGGAGATCCGCCACGCTCTCGAGGCCCTTCTGCGGATCGAACTTGATGTCCTTCAGGTTCAAGGACTCGAGCGAGATGTTCTCCTGGAACTTCTCGTGGAAGTACTCGATGACCTGCTCGAACATCTGCTCGTTCGCGCCGCGCGCGACGAAGCCCATCTGCTTCATCGCGCCGACGATCTTGTGGGTATCGCGGGTCAGCGCGCCCTGGATCAGCTCGATGATGCCCTGGCGGATGTTCGCGGGGATCTCGGCGACCGCGCCGAAGTCGAGGAACACGATCGTCGGCGGCGAGTCGGGGAGGTCCGACGGACGGACGAGCAGATTCCCGGGATGCGGATCGGCGTGATAGACGCCATCGGTGAAGATCTGCTGGCAGTAGATCTCCACGACCTGCCGCGCGAGCTGGCCGCGATCGAGCCCGAGCTTCTTGACCGCCGCCTTGTCGGTGATCTTGCAGCCGGGCTCGAAGTGCGTGACGAGCACGCGCGCGGTCGACAGCTCGTCGACGACCTTCGGGAACGCGACGTCGGTGCGGCCCTCGAAGTTCGCGGCGATGGTGCGCGTGTTGTCCGCCTCGGCGCGGTAGTCGAGCTCCTCGAGGATGATCGAGCGGATCTCGCGGTACAGCTCGTCGAGCCCCTGGTACGGGATGAACCAGCCGATGATCCGGAAGATCCGGCGCAGCGTGTTGAGGTCGCGGCGAACGACCTCCTCGATGTCGGGGTACTGGACCTTGACCGCGACCTTCTGGCCGTTCTCGAGCCGCGCGATGTGGACCTGACCGATCGAGGCCGACGCGATCGGCCGGGTCTCGAACTGCGCGAAGATCTCGCCGGGCTTCTTGCCGAGCTCCTCGCGGATGCGCGCCTCGATGTCGGCGTACGGGCGCGGCGGCACGGCGTCTTGAAGCCCCTCGAGCTCGCGGCGGAACTCCTCGGGGAGGAAGTTCGTCATGA
>JBBRED010000493.1:0-5475 GCA_038203335.1 Haliangiales bacterium
CGCGTCGCGCAGCCACTGCCGCTCGTCGCCGATGACGTAGAACGTGTTGCCTTGCTGGCGGACCTTGCGTGCTCCGGCGGGCACAGCGGATGGCGGCATGGGGGCATGTTATGGCAGGGTGCGCCCCATATGAGCGAGGACGTCACCATGGCGCAGCTGGTCGAGCTGCTGCCGCCGCGCATCTGGTACCTGACGTCGAACGGCACCGATATGTGGTGCCGCCGTCCCTACGGGTTTCTGTTCTCGACCGGCGTTCTCGCCGAGACCTTCGCAAAGGCGATGGGCACCGACGAGGCGCTGTTCGCCATCGGCCTCGACGCCGGGGCGCTGCTCTCCGACGAGATGCTCACCGGCCTGCGCAACACGGCCGTGACGCGGCTGTTCATCGATCCGGCGATCGATCCCACCAGCGGCGATGTGCACGGCCAGATCCTGCGGCTGTCGCCGCTGACCTAGCCGGTGCTACGAGAGTAGCGCGAGCAGATCGTCGCGCGTGATCGCCGCCGCGCCGCCGGCCTCGGACAGCGCGGCGTCGGCGAGCGCGCGCTTGCGCGCCTGGAGCTCGAGGATGCGCTCCTCGACCGTATCGCGCGCGACCATCCGGTAGACCATCACGGGCTTGTCCTGGCCGATCCGGTGGGCGCGATCGGCGGCCTGATCCTCGACGGCCGGGTTCCACCACGGATCGACGAGGAACACGTGATCGGCGGCGGTGAGGTTCAAGCCCGTGCCGCCGGCCTTGAGCGAGAGCAGCATGACCGGCGGGCCATCGGCGGCCTGGAACGCGTTGACCACCGACGCGCGGTCGGTGGTGGAGCCATCGAGGCGCACGAAGCCGATACCGTTCTTGTTGAGGTGCGGCTCGATCAGATCGAGCAGCGAGGTCCACTGCGAGAACACCAGCGCGCGGTGGCCATCGGCGGCGGCGTCCTGCAGCGCATCGATCAACCGCTCGAGCTTCGACGAGCTCTCCGGCGGCCCGCCCTTGCGGAGGAGGCTCGGCAGCAGGGCGGTGTGACACGCGGCCTGGCGCAGGCGCAGCAGCGCCTCGAGCGCGGCCATCACGCCACCGCCGGCCTGGAGCATCGCCACGATCTCGCGCTGCGTGGCGGCGCGGATGGTGTCGTAGGTCAGGCGCTCGGCGTCGTCGAGCTCCACGTACATGACCGCCTCGGTGCGCGGCGGCAGCTCGCGGGCGACCTCGGACTTCATGCGGCGGAGCACGAACGGACGGATGCGCTCGCGCAGGCGCGCGGCGGCGCCACCATCACCGTGCATGATCGGCTCGGCCCAGCGATCGGCGAAGTCGGCGCGGCCACCGAGCAGACCCGGGTTCGTGAAGTGGAGCTGGCTCCACAGCTCGTCGAGACGGTTCTCGATCGGCGTACCGGAGAGCGTGACCCGCCACGTCGCCTTCAGCTTGTAGGCGGCGCGCGCGACCTGCGAGTCGGGGTTCTTGATGGTCTGCGACTCGTCGAGGATGACGATGTCCCAGGTCAGCGAGCCGAACACGTCGATGTCGTTGCGCAGGATCGGATAGCTCGTGAGCACCACGTCGGCGGACGTGTCGAGCGCGCGGCGCGCACCGTGATACGTGCTGATCGCGAGGTCGGGGCGGAACTTGCGGGTCTCCGCGAGCCAGTTGAACAACACGCTGGTCGGCGACACGACGAGCGTCTTGGCCTTGCCCTTCGCGGGCAATGCCGCGAGCGCCTGGATCGTCTTGCCGAGACCCATGTCGTCGGCGAGCACGCAGCCGAGGCCGGCGGTGCGGCAGAACGCGAGCCAGTCGAGGCCGCGCTGCTGGTACGGGCGAAGCTCGCCGGTGAAGCCACCGGAGGCGGCGACCACGGGGATGCCGCGGAAGCCGTCGAGCAGTGGCTTCAGGCGATCGAGCTCCGGCGGCGGCGGCTCGTCGAGATCGGCCGCGAGCTTCGCGAGATCTGGGAGCGCGTACATCGGGACCTTGCGGTCATCGCCGCGCGACGCGAGCAGATCCGCCACGCGCTCGCCGTGCTTGTCGAACCACGACATCGGCACGCGGCCCCAGCCACCGCCCTCGAGCGGGACCAGGTCCACGCCGGCCTGCCACGCGCGCAGCGCCGCGGCGACCGAGGCACTGCGCCCACCGCCGGAGAGGTCGACATCGAGGCGGCTGCCGTCGATCGAGATGGTCGCCTCGAGCGGGACCGCCTTGGTCGCGTTCGCGGACTTCGCGTCGGTACGGAACCACCCGGCGAGCGCGTTGTGCATGGCGAACGCCTCGCGCCCCGTCAGCTCGACGCGTCGCCCTGGGACGAGGTTCAGCTCGTCGCGCAGGCGATGCGTCAGCCGGCGCTCCGTGTCGTGATCGCGGATCGGGAACGCGCCATCGATGTGCACGAGCGTGGTGCCGTCGATGCGGGCGCGGGGCGGATCGCCGTAGACGAGCGTGGGGAACACGACGAGGCGATCGCTCTCCTGGACCACGTCGAACGCCATGCGCGGTTGCTCGCGCGTCCCCATCTTCGGCAGGTTGTTCGAGCGCACGTCGACGTCGATGCGGGCGGCGAGGGCGGGGAGCGTCTTGCTGATCAGCTCGGGGAACGCGGAGCGCGGGACATCGAACACCTGGGGCAGCTTCTCGAGCCGCGCGCCGGTGAGGTCGATCGCGCCAACCGGCCGGAGCACGTTGTCGCTCGTGCGGACCACGCCCATCGCCACGACCTCGCGCACACCGCGGTCGGCCTCGATGCGCACGCGTACGCCGCCGCGCTCGTCCTCGATGATCGCCCGCGGCATCACCGGATCGCCGCTGGTGGTGACCGCCTCGTCCTTCCACGTCACGTCGCGCGCGTCGGCGAGCACGGCGAGCAGTCGATCGAGCCGCTCGCCGGTCAGCACACCCTTGCGCGTCGTGAGCAGGCGATCCGCCGTGAGGTCGGCCTCGATGGTGGCGATGTGCGCCGCCTTGCCGGTGCCGATCAGCGAGAGCAGCGATCCCTCGAGCGGCTCGGTGCGATCGGCGCGCACGAGCAGCCGGCGCACGAGGACACCGCCCGGATCGGGCGAGAGCTGGTAGCGGAGCTGGGCGCCGGCCAGCGACGACCGCGGCATCTCGCCGTCGGCCTGCTCGGAGGCGAGCACGCTGGCGACCACGTGCGAGCACGCCGGCTCGCGGCTGGTGCAGCTGCACTCCCACTCGTTGTGCTTGAGGTTGAGGACGGTCTCGAACGGCGTCGGCCGCGCGGGGACCCGGACCTCGAACGTCCGCTCGTCCTCACCCTTGGTGCGTCCGGTGACCCGGCCATCGCGGGCGAGGGTCACCCCTTGCGACCAGGTTCGCTCCGTGGCCGCAGCGCGGATCGCGTCGCGTAGGGTGGACAACACGGGGACCGGTATCTAGCACGGCCAGCGCCGGTCGAGATGGAGCGCGGCGGCTTTGGCGCCGTGCGGCGGTGAGACACGGCTAGGCCGTTGAGAGTAAAGGGAGACGAAACCCATGCTACGGTCCGCTCGTGGCCGGGGATCCCGTCGACGAGGCCGAGCTCGACGCCGAGCTCGTGGCAAGGATGGCCGCGGGGGACCGCCAGGCGATGTCCCAGCTCTATCAGCGCCATTGCTCGATCCTCCTCGGATTGGCCGTGCGCATCGTCCGCGACCGCCGCGAGGCGGAGGACCTCCTACACGACGTGTTCCTGGAGGCCTGGAGAGCTGCGAAAACGTTTGATCCGAAGCGCGGTCGCGTTCGTACCTGGTTGGCCATCCGTATGCGCTCTCGAGCCCTCGACCTGCAGAAATCTGCTCGTGTTTCCCGGAATGCCGGGGACGCGGGGCTGGATACGCTTGTCGACAATTCGGTTACAGCCAGCCCCGACCATGGCCGCGTCCGCGCGGCCCTCGCGGATCTCGGGACCGACCAGCGTCGGGTCCTCGAGCTCGCGTACTTCGAGGGGCTGTCGTGTTCCGAGATCTCGGAGCGGATCTCGATCCCGATCGGTACCGTGAAGTCGCGGCTGGCGGCGGGACTGGATCGGCTGAGGACCGAGCTCGTTCGGGGTCCAGGAGCGGCGTCATGATGTCGGATATTCGCGAGCTACTGCCTCTCTACGCCCTCGGCATCCTCGAATCCGACGAGGCCCAGGTCGTAGAACGCGCCGTCGCCGCCGATCCCGCGCTCGCCGCGGAGCTCGCGGCGTACCAGCAGACGGCGGAGAGCATGGTCGCACCCGCGGCCCCTTCCGAGGCCGTGCACGCGCGGCTGATGGCCTCGATCGGCGGTGGCCGGTTCGAGAAGTTCTCCCATCGCATGGCCTCGTTGTTCGACGTCACGGTCGATCGCGCGCGCGAGCTGCTCGGCATGATCGAGCGGCCAACCTCGTGGGAGACGGGCGCCCCGAACTGCGATCTCGTGCACTTCGATGGTGGTCCGGCCTTCGCGATGGCCGACTGCGGCTTCGTTCGCCTCGCGCCCGGCGCGGCGTTCCCGCTTCACACGCACGCAGGTGAGGAGGTGTCGCTCATTCTTTCGGGCACCCTCACCGATCGCCGCACCAAGCGCGCCTACACGCCGGGCGACGAGCTGATCGAAGCGCAGGACACCGAGCACGATGTCGTCGCAGGCGACGAGGGAGTGCTCTACGCCGCGCGTGCGCTCAACGGGATCCTGGTCGGCGGCGCTCCCGCGCGCCCCAAGCGCTGATCCCCTACCCTCGGGTGTACGATGGTTCATGGGCAGCGATGAGGGCATGCGGGTGGTGGGAACCATCCGCAGCATCGAGCTGCACACGACGACCACGAGGTTTCAGAACGTGACGTCGCGCCAGGTCGCGAAGATCTCGCTCGACATCGAGCGCGCGCAGGACGACGAAGGCGAAGACCTCGATCTGATGAACCTCGTCGACCTGATGTTCCAGGGACCAGCCGAGCTGGTGCCGCGCTTTCACGAGGGCGATCGCGTGTCGATCGTGACGAGCGCCGAGTCGAGCCTGCACATCACCAGCATTCGCCCGGCGCCGCTCAGCTAGCGTCACGTCCTCTGTGTCGTCGGTCTCTGTTCAGGTTCAGGTTCAGGTTCACGTCGACGTTTTTAATGGAACGCGCGTGCGATCCCGACGATCGCGATCCCGACGAACAGCGCGATCGCGATCCGCGGCACCACGCGCAGCGCCGGATGATCGGGCCGGATCCGCGCGATCAACCGCCCGAGCAGCGTGAACCACACCGCCGATCCGATGCCGACGCCGAGCGCGAACGCGATCGCATCCTGCGTGGTCGCCGCGGGCCACACCGAGGCGGCGATCGCTGCCCAGCCGCCGAGCGCGCCGGGGTTCGGCAAGGTCAGCGCGAGGCCCGACGCGAAGCCCTTCGCGACGCTGCTGCCGGTGACGTCCTTCGCCACGTGGTGCTTGCGCCACGCGAACACGGCATAGGTGAGCATCGCGATCGCAGCGACGACCGCGAGCACGCGCAACCACTCGGGGTGCGCGCTGACGA
>JBBRED010000494.1:0-5431 GCA_038203335.1 Haliangiales bacterium
ATCTCGCGCTTCGGCTTGGCCTCGCTCGGGTCGTCGTCGAGCAGGCGGGTCAGCGATGCACCGAGGCGCGTCGCTTCGGTCGAGGCGGCGAGGGCGGCCTCGCGCGAGCGCAGACAGTTATCGCAACGGCCGCAGCGCGGCGGCTCCGGCTCCCCGAGGTACTGGAGGATGACCTGGTTGCGGCACCCGGGCGCCTTGACGTACGCGAGCAGTGAATCGAGGCGCTGCCGATCGGCGATGCGCCGGGCCTCGTACTGCTTCGCACGCTCCATCAGCTCGCCCATGTCGGGCGGTGGATCGGCGACGAAGTACAAGCCGCCGTCCTTCTCGGTGATGAACTTCTCGTCCTTGAGCAGCGAGAGCACGGTGCGCGTGCGCTGTTGACCGACGCCGGAGGACAGCGCGATGTTGACGACGTTCGGCGGCGAGTCCTCGGCGAGGTGCGAGTTCTGCTTGTGCAGGTCCGTGAACGCTTCGAGTGCCTCGAACACCTGGCGCACCTGGCGCTTCGTCGGATAGGTGCCGGAGAGGAAGTACTCCTGGATCGCGACGTCATCGGGCGAGAACAGCAGCACGCAGCGCGCGGCCTTGCCATCGCGACCGCCGCGACCGGCCTCCTGTGCGTACGCCTCGAGCGATCCGGGCACGTGATAGTGCAGGACGTTGCGGATGTTCGACTTGTCGACGCCGAGGCCGAAGGCGTTCGTCGCGATCATCACGATCTCCGACGACGCCATGAACGCGTTCTGACTCTCGTCGCGTTCCTTCTTGTTCATCCGGCCGTGGTACTTGCCCACCGGCACGCCCCAGCGGGTCAGCGCCTCGTACAGCTCCTCGACCTTCTTGACGGTCGCGCAGTAGACGATGCCGGGGCGCGGCAGCTTCTTCAGCAGCGTGACCAGCGTCTTCATCTTCTCGTCGTCGTCGGTGAAGACGATGACTTCGTAGTGGAGGTTCGGGCGGTCGAACGTCGTGGTGACGATCGTCGCGCCCTCGATCCCGAGCTGGAACAGGATGTCGTCGCGGACGTGCGGCGGTGCGGTCGCGGTGGTGGCGAGCACCGGCGGGCGGCCCACCTCCTCGAGCGCCTTGCGCAGCGAGAGGTACGCGGGGCGAAAGTCGTGGCCCCACTGCGAGACGCAGTGCGCCTCGTCGACGACGAACCGCGACACGCCGACGCCGCCACATGCCTCCCGGAGGAACGTGCGGAACGCCGGGTCGGCCATGCGCTCGGGCGTGGTGAGCAGCAGCTTGCCGCCCGGCGCCTTGATCATCGCGTTGACCTCGCGTCGCTGCTTGACGGTCAAGGTCGAGTCGATCTTGCAGGCACTGACGCCCTTCGAGACCATCTTGTCGAGCTGATCCTTGATCAGCGCGATCAGCGGGCTGACGACGACCGTCACGCCCGGGACGACCATCGAGGTCAGCTGGTAGAGCAGCGACTTGCCGCTGCCGGTGGGCATGACGGCGAGGAGATCTTCATTGGCGAGCAGGTGCTCGAACGCCTCGGCCTGGCCCGCGCGGAACGACTTGATGCCGAGGACTTCCTGCCCGATGCCGAGCAGGGCGCCGACCTTCTTCGGTAACCCGGCGGCCTCGGGGGGCGCGGGGCGATCGAGCGTGAACCCGGGCTTCGCCTTGGGCGGCGGGGGCGGCGGAGCCACCTCGGCCACGGCGACCTTCTTCACGGCCTTCTTGGGGGCCTCCGGCACCGGCGCCGGGGCCGGCTTGGAGACACGCTTCACCGTCTTCTTCGGCTCTTTCGCAGCCGGAGGAGAGGCCTTCTTCTTCGTAGTGGTTCGACGCTTGGTCGTGGACATCCGTGCCTACTTCGCCCGGTAGTTCAGAGGACAAGTCCTCCGGGTCCTACCCGAGTGAGCCGCGCTAACTCCAACGAGGGAATCGGCGCCTGCTCGATCAACACCATACCATGGGCAGGGGCCGCAAGCGGGATCGTAGGGATTCCGCACATGATATGTACAGGGGGATGGCGAGTGACCGTCCCGTGCGGGAGGCGGAGAACCGCCTCGAGAGGTTCAACGGAGATCGCGAACGGCTGCTCTCGGAGGTCGAGCGCAGGGTCGTCGCGCGTCGCGTTGGTGAGTCGAAATCGGGCGGCGAGCAGTTGCTCGAGAACGTCCTGAACGACGTTGCGTTCAACGAGATCCGCCGGCTCGACGTGAAGGGGAGCAACGGCGCCGCCGATCGGTGGAAGGAGCTGTCGCGCCGCCTGCTCGGGATGTCGGACGAGGAGAAGGCCGCGGAGCTGCGCAAGCTCGTCCGTTACTACGGCCAGGACGTGGTCGGGAACTTCGACCCGCGGGTCTACAAGTTCGCGACCGGCATCGGGCCGTCGCTGCTCGGGTTCGTGTTCAACCCGATCACGAGCATCCGCCAGGGCATGGATACGCTGCGCAACCTCGACGCGCGGATCATCGCCGACGGCGACCTCGATCTCGTACGGCAGTGCGCCGAGCGCGGGACGATCGTCGTCACGCCGACGCACTCGTCGAACATGGACTCGCCGGCGATCGGCCTCGGCATGCTGCGTGCGCACCTGCCGCCGGTGACCTACGGCGCCGGCAAGAATCTGTTCTCGAATCCGTTCGTCTCGTACTTCATGCGGAACCTCGGCGCGTATCGCGTCGATCGCCGGCTGAAGTTCGAGCTCTACAAGGACGTGCTCAAGGAGTACTCGACCGTGCTCCTCGAGCACGGCTACCACTCGCTGTTCTTCCCGGGAGGCACGCGGTGCCGGTCGAACATCGTCGAGAAGCACCTGAAGCTCGGCCTGCTCGGCACGACGGTCACCGCGTACAAGAACTCCGTGCGCGAGGGCGCACCGAACAAGCGCATCTTCATCGTGCCCGTCACGATCAACTACCGCCTCGTGCTCGAGGCCGAGACGCTGATCGCGGACTACCTCGCGGATACCGGCAAGAGTCGCTACATCATCACCGACGACGAGTTCTCGCGGATCGGTCGCATCCTCGAGTTCTTCCGCAAGATCCTCGTGCACGAGGGCTCGGTCGTCGTGCGTTTCGGTCGCCCGCTCGACGTGTTCGGCAACGACATCACCGATGACGGCGAGTCGATCGACCGCGCGGGCCGCATCGTGGACCCCGCGAGCTTCGTGCGCGGCGCCGACGGTGAGGTCACCGACGACGATCAGCGCGACGCCGAATACACGCGCGCGCTCGGTCGCCGGCTCGCCGCGGCGTACCCGAAGCTCACCGTGTTCCACTCCACGAACCTCGTCGCGCGCGCGCTCTACGACGCGATCGCGAAGGCCGTGGGCACGCGCGACATCTATCGCCTGCTGCGCGCGCCGACCGGCCAGCTCGGCGTGCCCGTGGCCGATGCGCTCGCCGAGCTCGTGCGCCTGCGCGCGCGGATCGCGGCGAACCCGAGGTTCGGCGCCGAGCATCCGCACTACATCGACCAGACCGCGGAGGCGAAGCTCGACGACGCGATCAAGGGCCTCGGCACCTATCACACGCGACCTGCGGTGGTTCGCCAGGGCGACATCCTGCAGGTCGACGACGTGAAGCTCCTCTACTACTACCAGAACCGCACCGCGCACATCCCTCCCGAGGGCCGGGGTGAATCGGGCCCTCTCCATCTCGGGCCCGAGGCGTCATGAGCCGCGGCGATACCGTCGGCATCGTCGGCGCCGGTTCGTTCGGCACCGCGCTCGGCTCGGTGCTCGCGCGCTCCGGTCGCCGCGTGATCCTGTGGTCGCGCGACACGGCCGTGGTCGCCGCGATCCAGAGCCAGCGCAGCTCGCCTCGCCTCCCGAAGGCGCCGCTGCCCGCGCCGCTCGAGGCCACCGCCGATCCGAAGCGCCTGGCCGCCGAGGCGCGGTTCATCGTGCTCGCCGTGTCGTCGACCAACGTCCGCGATCGCGCGCGCGAGCTCGGCGACGTGCTCGACGGCAGCCACATCGTGGTCCACGCGATCGGTGCGCTCGCTGCGCCGACCAACGAGCGCGTCTCCGAGGTCATGGCGCAGGGCCTACCCACGCTCAAGCTCGGCGTGCTCGCCGGTCCCGCGCTGCCCGCCGATCTGATCGAGGGTCAGTTCTCGTCGATGGTCATCGCCTCCGTGTTCGACGAGGTCGTCGCCGAAGGCCGTCGCCTGCTCAACGCGCCCCCCGGCCTGCGCATCTACGCCTCCAAGGATCTGATCGGTGTCGAGCTCGCGTCCGCGCTCTCCGGCGCGTACACCGTCGCGCTCGGGCTCGCGGATGGCCTCGGGATCGGACCGGGTCCGCGGGCCGTGCTGATCACGCGCGCCGTCGCGGAGGCGTCGCGCCTCGGCGTGGCCGCGGGCGCAGAGGCGCGCACGTTCGCGGGCCTCGCGGGCCTCGGCAATCTCCTCGTGCGCTCCGCCGGTGATCGCTCCGCCGATTACCTGCTCGGCCGCCGCCTCGCCGATGGCATCGTCACCGCGGACTCGGCCCGCACCGAGGGCGCACGCGCGGCGCTCGCGGGCATCGAGCTCGCCAGCACGCTGCGTACCCGGATGCCGATGCTTCAGGGCGTGGCGGCGGTGCTCTCCGGCAAGCTCGAGCCGAAGGACGCTGCGAAGTTGATCGGCGACACCGTCGCGGTCGAGGAGTAACGCGCGTGCGCGGCGCGGCGGTGGCGCTCGTGCTCGCAGCCGCGTGCCATCAGCCGCATCCCGTCGAGCACATCGCCACGCCGACCGCCGGCATCTCGATGGCGTTCTATCAATCCGCCGGGACGTCCTACACCGTCGTCGACGACCGCCGCTTGGTCGAGATCCGCGGCGGTCTGCTCCTTCTCGATCACATCGATCCCGGGGCCGCGCTCCCGTCCCTCGTGATCGAGCCCCTCGGCGACTCGACTCTCGTCGTCGGCCAGTGCGATCGCGACCACGAGACCCACGCCCTCTCTCCCCACTCCGCTCTGGAGCGGTACGGCGCCTGGCAAGAGCGCCGCGCGCAGCGCGTCGCGGACGGCGACCTCCCGGCCAAGGACGATCCCGCGCCCGACAACACCCTCACCGTGATCTCGCCCGTCGTGCGCTGCTCGGCGAGCGGCGCATCGGGGAAGCAGCTGGTGCGCGTGCTCTACGTCTCGTCGCAGCTCGGCTATCGCGCGCAGCACGACATCAAGATGACGAGCACCGACCGCGCCACCATCGCCACGCGGTTCGCGATCGCGACCCCCGCCTGGTCCGATCGCGCCGACGTCCGACTGTTCGAGGGCCTCCCCGGCGCCGACAGGCCCGCCGTCGAGCTCGCGCGCGGCTCGCTCACCCTCGACGGATCGACCTCCGTCCTCGGCGCTCCGCCACGCGAGGTCCCGGCGCGCATCCGCCGCGTGTTCGACGGCGCGATCCGCGGCGGCGTCGGCGACGCCAACGATCCCGCGTGGGGCCGCGACTCCATCCACGCCGTCTGGGT
>JBBRED010000495.1:0-5356 GCA_038203335.1 Haliangiales bacterium
GACCGACACCGACGACCGACGACCGAACCCGACGACCGACACCGACGACCGACGACCGAACCCGACGACCGACGCCGAACCCGACGACCGACGCCGAACCCGACGACCGACGCCGAATCCGACGACCGATGCTGAACGGCCGACGCTGAACGGCCGACGACACGTCGGCCGACGGCACGGCCGACCACCACGTCGACCCACGACCGACCGCACGTCGACTGACGGCACGTTGACTGACGACGCGTCGACGCGCGGCCGACGACGAAACCATCGAGCGACTGGCAACTGCAGAACGTCCGCGTTCTTGGGGCGGGGGTCCGCGACGCGTCGACCCAACCCCTCCGCGGCTTGGCGGCTTGGCGGTGAAAGAAGACGGACGTGCCGGCGCCCGAACGTCCGCGCCTTGGCGGTGAAGAAGACGGACGTGCCGGCGCCCGAACGCCCGCGCCTTGGCGGTTCACCCCGGTGCGAGGCGCCAACGGAGGCACGGGCTCCCGAACGCCGCGTCTTGGCGGTTCAACCCGTCAGCGTATCGTACGCGTGGAACGTCATCGAGAACGTCGCGCGTCCCTCGGTGAGCGAGCGCACGCGCGTCGAGTACCCGAACATGTTCCTCAGCGGTACGTGAGCGGCGATGACGCGCTTTGCGCCGCGCGAGCCGACGTCCTGGACGTTGCCCTTCCGCTGCGTCAGATCGCCGATGACCGCGCCGAGGAACTCATCGTCGACGGTGACCTCGACGGCCATGATCGGCTCGAGGCGAGAGGGCTTCGCGTTCTGAACGCCGCGGCGGAACGCCTCGGCGGCGGCCGCGCGCGATCCGATCTCGCCGTTCGAGCCGTCCTTGAGCGTGACGGCGGTCAGCGTGACCTCCACGTCCTCGAGCGGATAGCCATCGGGGCCGCTCGACGCGGCGTCCTTCAGGCCCTGCATCGCGGACTCGACGATGTGCGGCGGCAGGAGGGCCATCGCGCTGGGGAGCGCCTTCTTGAACTCCATGCCGGTGCCGCGGGCGCGCGCCTTCACGTGGCACGTGGCCTCGCCGTAGATCATCTGCTCCTTCATGTCGCGCTCGAACACGGCGTGGCCATCGCCCTCGCCGACGACGGTCTCGCGGTAGACGACCTGCGGCTTGCCGGCGCGCGCCTGCACGCCGTACTCGCGCTTCATGCGGTCGACGATGATCTCGAGGTGGAGCTCGCCCATCCCGCGGATCAGGGTCTGGCCGGTATCGGGGTCGTCGTTGTAACGGAACGTGGGGTCCTCGTCGGCCATCTTCGCGAGCGCGAAGTCGAGCCGCTCCTTCGCGGACTGGTTCTCGGCCTCGATCGCCTGCGAGATCACGGGCTCGTAGGTATCGATGCGCTCGAGGAGGATCGGCGCCTTCGGATCGCAGAGGGTGTCGCCGGTGGTGGCGTCGCGCAGACCCGCGACGGCCACGATCTCGCCGGCCATCGCCTTCTCGAGACGCTCGCGCTTGGCGGCGTGGAGCTGGAACAGGCGCGAGATCTTTTCCTTCTTGTTGGTGCGGACGTTCAGCACCTCGGCGCCAGTCTCGATGGTGCCGCTGAACACGCGCATGAACACGACCTTGCGGCCCTCGTCCATCGCGATCTTGAACGCGAGCGCCGCGAACGGCTCGTTGTTCTTCGGGAGCCGCGTCAGCCGCTCGGTGGTGTTGCGCGGATCCACGCCGGTCACCGGCGGCACGTCGGCGGGCGACGGCAGGTACGCGATCACGGCGTCGAGCAGCGGGTGGATGCCCTTGTTGCGGAGCGCGGTGCCCGCGAGCACGGGGATGAGCTTCACGGCGATCGTGGCCTTGCGGATCGCAGCATCGAGCTCGGCGGTCGTGATGTCCTGACCTTCAAGGTACTTCACGGCGATCGCGTCATCGAGATCGGCGATCGACTGGATCATCTGATCGCGCGCATCGGCGGCGGGCGCAGCGAGGTCGCCCGGGATGTCGACGACCTCGGGCGTGTCGGTGACATCGCCCGTGAACATGATCGCCTTCATCCGGACGAGGTCGATGCAGCCGGAGAAGCCGTCCTCCACGCCGATCGGCAGCTGCACGGGCACGGCGTTCGCGCCGAGGCGCTCCTTGATGTCGGCGACGACGGCCGCGAACGACGCGCCGACGCGGTCGAGCTTGTTCACGAACGCGATGCGCGGAACCTTGAACTTGTCGGCCTGGTGCCAGACGGTCTCGGACTGCGGCTGCACTCCGGCGACGCCGCAGAACACGACGACCGCGCCGTCGAGCACGCGCAGGCTGCGCTCGACCTCGATCGTGAAGTCGACGTGGCCCGGGGTGTCGATCAGGTGGATCTCGTGCTTCTTCCACTCGAACGTGGTCGCGGCGGCCGTGATGGTGATGCCGCGCTCGCGCTCCTGATCCATCCAGTCCATCTCGGTCTCGCCATCGTGGACCTCGCCGACCTTGTGGATCTTGCCGGAGTGGAACAGGAATCGCTCGGAGACCGTCGTCTTCCCGGCGTCGATGTGGGCGACCACACCCAGGTTGCGGACCATATCGATCTTCGCCATGACCGCGCTCGGTATAGCGCAGATCCGCGAGATCAGGGCGCCGTTGCGGTAGGCTCGTGGCATGCGTGCGATCGCTTGTGGCGTCGTGATCGGGGCTCTGATCGGAGGATCGATCCTGCCGCACACGAGCCGCGCTCAACCGGCCCCCGCCCCCGACCTCGTGCGTGCGAAGGACCTCTACAAGAGCGCCGAGGCCGCGGTGAAGGACGGTCGGTTCCTCGATGCGGCGCGCGACTACGGCGGGGCCTACGAGATCACGCGCGATCCGGTGCTGTTCTTCAAGATCGGGAGCGCGAACGAGCGCGCGGGTAAGTGCGACCTGGCGCTGATCTACTACGGCCGCTACCTCCGCGAGGCGCGCCCCGCCGAGTCGTTCGTGACGATCACCCGCGAGCGCATCGTGGCGTGCGGCGGCGATCCCGATGATCACGCCACGGGCAGCGCTACGACGGGCACCGGCTCGGGCAGCGCCGAGCCGGTCGACACCCGCTCGGGATCGGCGGCCGGCTCCGCCGAAGGCAGCGCGGCCACGGCCACGGAGGGCAGCGCCGCCGGCAGCGGCTCCGCAGCCCCCGTGGTGATGATCCACTCGCCGAACCGCGGCGCGTGGATCCTCGTCGCGAGCTCGATCGCGCTCGTGACGGTGGGCGGTGTTCTCGCGTACGCGGCGAACTCTGCCGAGAGCGATGTCGATGACCTGTACGTCGGCTTTGGCGGCCAACCTCCGACGTTCGACGCGCGCACGAAGAAGCAGTACGAGGACCTGATCGACGAGGGCAACCGCTACGAGAAGCTATCGTGGGTCTCGTTCGGCCTCGCCGGTGCAAGCGCGATCGGCGCCGCGATCTTGTTCTATCGCCACGCGGACGAGGCGACGGTCCAGGTCACACCGGCGGTCACGTCGACGAGCGGTAGCGTCCGCGCGACCATCCGCTGGTAGTCACTCCGGCTGCAGAATGCCGAGCGATACGCCCTGCGTGTCCATGAACACCGCGAACCTGCCGACGCCCGGCGCCATCACGACCGGCACCTTGATGTCCGCGCCGAGGCGCTTCGCCTTCGCGAGTGACTCGTCGACGTTCGCGACCTGGACGTACGGCATCCAGTGCTGCGGGATGCCGGGCATCGGCGATTTCATGATGCCCGCGCGACCTTTTCCGGCGCTCTCGAGCACGTGATAGGTGCCCATCGGGCCCATCTCCATCGGCTTGTCGGTGAGCTCCGCGATCGCCTCGTAGAACGAGACGGACTTCGCCGCGTCATCAGTGTAGAGCTCGTTCCAGCAGAACGTGCCGGGCACGCCACGGTACTCGCCGGCCTCGGCCTTCGCGGGCTGCCACAGCGCGAACCGCGCTCCGAGGGGATCGGCGACGACGGCGTACGTGCCCTTGTCCCCCATCGCCATCGGGCCCATCAGCAGCTTGCCGCCGGCGGCGGTGATCTTCGCGGCGGTCGCCGTCGCGCTCTGAACTTGTAGATGCGCGAGCCAGTGCGGCTGCGCCGGCACGCCTGGTGGGGTCTGCATGTAGCCGCCGAGCGTGTGCTCGCCGGCCGCGATCATCGTGTACTGGCCGCCCGGCAGAGTCGGCGCAGGCACGCTCTGGGTCTTCCAGTTGAACAGCTCGCCGAAGAAACCCTGCGCCTTGGGCAGGTCAGTAGACACGTACTCGAACCAGACAAAACGGCCACTCGGGAAGGTCATGGGCAAATCTCCTGTTGGGGATGTGCCCGTGGTCGAACGGCGCGTGCGCGGATCGACAACGCGATGAACAATTTTCTACGCGCGCGCGACCTCAGGTCAGCGCGGTCGCGGCGGTGCCCTCGGGGCTCTGCTGCAGCGACAGCTCCCGCATCTCGGCCTCGACCCAGCGGGCGATTTCCTTGTCGCTCGCCGACAGGTTGTACTGCTTCATCACGGCCTCGAACTGCGCCTCGAACGCGACGCAGTCGGCGGGCCGGCGCTCGCGCTCGAACGCCATCGCGGTGAGCACGATCGCATCGAGCTCGCGCGGCAGATCCGGGCGCAGGGTCGACGGCGGCGGCAAGTGCGGCCAGTTCTCGACGCCGAGATGGGCGAGCGCGGCGAGGTCGAGGTTGACCGCGTGACCGGTGAGCACCTCGAACGCGACGGCGCCGGTCGAGTACACGTCGGCGCGCACGTCGACGGCCTCGCCGACGCGCTGCTCGGGCGCCATCATCGACGGCGTTCCCTTCGTCTCGCCGGCGACGGTCATGTGCGATTGGGTCGCCGCCTTCGCGATGCCGAAGTCGACGACCTTCACCCCGCCCTGCTTCGAGACCAGCACGTTCGCGCTCTTCACGTCGCGGTGGATGATTCCGAGGGGCGTGCCATCGGGCTGCACGGCCTTGTGCGCGGCGTTGAGGCCATCGCAGATCCGGCACAGCACGCCGAGCGCGACGTTGAGCGGGACCAGGCGCCCGCCGATGCGCGCGTTCGCGAGCAGCCGCTCGAGATCCACGCCCTCGACGTAATCCATGACGATGACGTAGTCCTCGCCGATCTTGCCGAGGTCCTGGATGCCGACGACGTTGGGGTGAACCACGCGCGCGGCAAGCCGCGCCTCGTCGAGGAAGTGCTCTACGGCGCGCGTGTTCCGCGCGAGGTGTCCGTGCATGATCTTGATCGCGACGAGCTTCTGGAACCCGGCCTCGCCGCGCGCCTGAGCGAGATAGACATCGGCCATGCCGCCCGAGCCCAGCCGGCGGATGACCTCCCACCGCCCCACCACCGCACCCGCACCGATCGGACCGCCGGAGAGTGGAGGTCCCGAGCGACCGGATGTCG
>JBBRED010000496.1:0-5338 GCA_038203335.1 Haliangiales bacterium
ATCGCGCAGGTGTTCTGCGGATGCATCGGCGTGCCCTTCGCGCATTGGAACGCCGCGGCGAATGCGGGGAGGTTGCGGAGCGCGCCGATGACCCGGAACTTCGGCGGCGCGTGGGGATCGTTGGTGAGCCGGCGGATCGTCGCTTCGGGGCGGTCCTTCATGCACCAGACCTGGCCCACCGCGATGAAGAACTGCTGATCCTCGGTGAAGCCGTCGGCGACCTCCACGGTGGTCGCGCCGCGGCGTAGGGCTCGATAGGCGCCGAACGCCAGCTTCACGCCGCCGGTGTCGGCGATGTTCTCGCCGTTGGTGAGCTCGCCGAGGCGCGCATTTCCGCCGTTCTCGCCGCGAACGCGGCGATGGTGACCCTCTACTGGGACATCGGCCAGATCATCCTCGCGCGCCAGGGCGAGGAAGGCTGGGGCGCCAAGGTGATCGCGGTCTGCGCGCCCTTCAACGCTGGCGAGGTCGCCACCACGGTGACGCCCACGAGCGGCGTGCCGGTGGCCTTGTCCTTGATGACGCCGGTGATGGCGCCGGTGGATGCGCTCTGCGCCCACACCGTCCCCTCGTGCTGATCCGCCACGCCGAGCGCGCCCATGGCGAGTGCTACTGCGAACAGGGTCTTGCCGAGCTTCATGCCTCGGTTGTGGCAGCTCGCGATCGGCGCAGATACCTCGGGCTCGTCACAGCCTGTCAGTCGCCGACGCGATGGGTACGCGTCGCAGGTCGCACCCGCTCAGCCGACGGCGCGATTGCGACCGGAGCGCTTCGCTTCGTACAGGTTCGCATCGGCGCGCGCGATCAGGTCGGTCACCGTGCCGGGCGCCTGCGGATCCACCGTCGCCGCACCGAGGCTGATCGTCGCCGGGATCCAGATCTGGTCGTACGCGAACGGCTGGCTCTCCACGAGCGCGCGCAGCACCTCGGCGTACTGCATCGCGCCATCGCGGTTGGTCGCGGGGAGCACGACCGCGAACTCCTCGCCGCCATAGCGGGCGAGGAGATCGGTGGTGCGCATGCGCGGCGCGAGCCGGCGGCACATCTCCTTGAGCGCGGCATCGCCGGCGAGGTGGCCGTGCGTATCGTTGATCTTCTTGAAGTGATCGATGTCGACCATGATCAGCGACAGCGGCGTCTGCTGGCGCACGCAGCTCGCGAGCTCGCGCTCCATCAGCTCGAGGAAGTAGCGCTTGTTGTGGACGCCGGTGAGGCCGTCCATGATCGACATCCGATAGATCTCTTCGTGGTACGCGGCCTCGATGTTGTCGCCCGAGAGGAACTTGCAGATCGCCACGCCGGTGCGGATCAGGTCGCCGTCCTTGAGCTGCTGCGTCGCGACCTTGACGTCGTTGACGTGCGTGCCGTTCGTGGAGCCGAGATCCTCGACGTACCATCCGAGCGCATCGCGGTAGATCCGCGCGTGGCGACGCGACAGGCCTTCTCCCTCGAGTGGAATCTCGAGATCCTCGAGCCGACCGACGAAGTGCTCCTGCTTGGTGAGCGGGAACCGCCGGCCCATCTGCGTGCCCGACGGATAGATCGCCACGAGCACCGCATCCGCGTTGGCGCCCGCGCCGGTCTTCCGGGGAATCACCGGGGCCTGGAGGAAGGCAGTCTTCTCCTTCTCGTTCGACATACGCCTTCGACAGCTTACCCCGTCACCACCGCGGGCTGCACGTCGCGCGGAGCGAGTTGGTCCGATCCGTCCAGATCGTCTCGCCAGGGCGGGCGGCTACCCCACGACAATTGACGCTAGCGCAGAGTCCCGAGCGCCTTCGCGAGCCGGCCCACACCCTCGCGGATGTTGTCCATCGAGGTCGCGTACGACAGGCGCACGAAGCCCGGGGCGCCAAACCCGGAGCCCGGGACCACGGCGACCTTGCCGACCTCGACGAGCCAGTCGCAGAGCTGCACGTCGTCGTCGAGGACCGAGCCCTCGGGCGACGTCTTGCCGAGGTAGGCCGAGACATCCGGGAACGCGTAGAACGCGCCCTTCGGCTCGCGGCACGACACGTTCGGGATCGCGCGGAGCAGCTTGACCATCTCGACGCGGCGCTCGTCGAACGCCTTGCGCATGGTGGCGACGCAGTCCTGGGGACCGGTCAGCGCGGCGAGCGTGGCGATCTGCGAGACGTTCGTCGGGTTCGAGGTCGACTGGCCCTGGATCTTCGCCATCGCCTTGATCAGCGGAACCGGACCCGCGGTGTAGCCGATCCGCCAGCCCGTCATCGCGTACGTCTTCGAGACGCCGTCGACGAGGATCGTGCGCTTCGCGATCTCCGGGTTGACGGCCGCGATCGAGACGTACTCGGCATCTCCGTAGACCAACTGACGGTAGATGTCGTCGGAGATCACGAGGATGTCCTTCTCGACGCACACCTTCGCGAGCGCCTCGATCTGCGCGCGCGTGTACACGGCGCCGGTCGGGTTCGACGGGTTGTTGAGGACGATCGCGCGCGTGCGACCGGTGCAGGCGGCGGCGACCTGAGCGGCGGTGACCGCGAAGTCGTCCTCAGCCTTGGTCTCGAGGATCACCGGGCGACCACCGGCGAGCATGACCATGTCGGGATAGCTGACCCAGTACGGCGCCGGGATCAGGACCTCGTCGCCCGGATCGATCAGCGCCATGAACAAGTTGTAGAGCGAGTGCTTCGCTCCCGAGGACACGAGGATCTGATCGGGCTCGATCGTCTGCTTGTGGACGCCGGAGAGCTCGGCCGCGATCGCCTTGCGGAGGGCGAGCGTGCCGCCGACCTCGGTGTACTTGCCCGAGCCATTCTTGTGCAGCGCCTCGTGGACGGCCGCCTTGATGTGCTCCGGCGTGTCGAAGTCGGGCTCACCGGCGCCGAAGCTGACGATGTCGATGCCGTCGGCCTTGAGCTTGGCGGCCTTCGCCGTGACGGCGAGCGTGATCGAGGGCTTGATGGGGTCGAGGCGGGACGCGATCTTGATGGGAAACGGCATGGCTCACTTCCTGTACTTCGCCGCGAGCGCCGCGACGACCGCGGGCGGCACGAGGCCATTGACGTCACCACCGAGGCTGGCGACTTCCTTCACGAGCGACGACGAGACGTAGTGGTTTCGCTCGTCGGTCATGAAGAACACGGTATCGACGCCGGGCGCGAGCCGGCGGTTCATGTGCGCGAACTGGAACTCGTACTCGAAGTCGGCGAGGGCGCGCAGGCCACGGACGATCACCGTGGCGCCACGGCCCTTGCAGAACTCGACGAGCAGCCCTTCGAACACCTGGAACTCGAGGCGCCCGCCGAACTCGGGCAACGCATCGCGAATGAACTCCATGCGTTCATCGGTGGAGAACAGGGGATTCTTCCGCAGGTTCGGCGCGATGGTGACCACCACCGTCTCGAACAGCGCGAGCGCACGCTTGAGAATGTCCAGGTGACCGTTCGTGATCGGGTCAAAGGTCCCCGGGTACACAGCGATCGAGCGCGATTGAGTCATGACGGCACCTCGAAGAGCGAGATCATGGTGTCGCCGTAACGGCGCTGGTCCGTTCGTAGCAGAGATCCAAGGGCGTCGGGGGGCGCGTTGCGGCGATCGTGCTCGATGACGATCACGGCGTCGGGTGCGAGATGTGCGACGGGCAGGGCGAGCACCGAGCGGGTCGCGAGATCGGTCGCGTACGGAGGATCGATGAACACGATACGCCACGGCGTACCGGGGACGAGCCGCGCCGCCTGGGCCACCGCATCGCCGGCGATCACCTGCGCGCGCGCCTCGAAGCCCATGTCCTTGAGGTTCGCGCGAACCGCCGTCAGTGCGGCCTTACCACCGTCGACGAACGTGGCGTGGGCCGCGCCGCGCGACAGCGCCTCGATGCCGAGCCCGCCGGAGCCGGCGAACAGGTCGAGGACGTGATCGCCCTCCACCGAGCCCAGTATATTGAACAGCGCTTCGCGCACCTTTTCGGAGGTCGGACGAGTATCGCGGCCTGGAGGGGCCTTGAGGACCCGTCCACCATGGGTTCCGCCGACGATGCGCACGCCGTGCAATCTACCCTGGGATTGTTTTTGTGGTCCCGGCGGGAGTCCCTTACAATTTGCGAGCATGACCGGGGTCGGGAACCTCTCCGCGTGGCTGCTCGACGGCGCTCTGGCGCGTGGCGCGGGCTCCAGGCCGGCGCTCCGCGAGGGCGACCGGATGTGGACGTTCGACGAGCTCGCCACCACGGTGGGAAAGCTCTCGGGCGCGCTGCGCAGCTTGAAGCTCCAGCGCGGCGAGCGCGTGCTGATCCTAATGCGGGACACGCTCGAGGCGGCCGCGGCGATCCTCTCGGTGATCCACGCCGGGGCGGTCGCGGTGCCGGTCAGCGAGCTGTCCACGCCCGATGATCTCCAGGAGTACGTGGTGCACGCCGGCGCGGTGATCGCGATCGTCGATCCCGCCCACGAGGCGGTCGTCGATGCCGTGCGCTCCGAGACGCCGAACCTGCGCGAGGTGATCTGCGTCGACGCGAAGCTACCGAGCAGCCAGAACTTCCAGGCGCTGATCGACGGCGCGACCGTCCAGCCGTCGGTTCCGATGGGGCCGGATGACGTCAGCCTGCTGCTCTACTCGGCGGGCTCGGGCCCGGGCGAGCTGCGCGCGGTGCCGCACTGCCAGCGCACGATCGCGGCGGCGCACGAATCGTTCGCGCGCGGCCTCCTCGAGTTGACCGAGAACGATCGCATCCTCTCCGTCGCGCGCCTGTCCACCGCCTACGGGCTCGGCGCGGGGCTGCTGCTCCCGCTCGCGGTCCCGGCGGAGTCACTGCTGTTCCCGGCGCAGCCGCAGTCCGATCCGCTGTTCAAGGCGCTCGAGACGTACAGGCCCACGGTGCTGTTCGCCACCCCCTCGGTCTACGCACAGCTCGCGCACGACGCCGAGGCGAAGAAGATCACGACGCCGCTCGCGAAGCTGCGCCACGCCGTCGCCGGTGCGGAAGGGATGCCCGAGCGGTTGATCCCGCGGATCCGCGCGGTGCTCGGCACCGAGGTCGTGGTCGGCTACGGCCTCACCGAGATCTTCCAGTTCGCGCTCGCCGGCAAGAGCAACGACCCGGGCGCGCGCCCCGGCGTCTGCGGCAAGCCGCTGGCCGGCGTTCAGGCCCGGCTCGTCGACGAGGATCGGGATCCCGTCGGCATCGACGAGATCGGAACGCTCGAGCTGCAGTCGGGCTCGCTGTTCACCGGCTACTGGGGCGGCGGCGACACCGGCCAGATCGACCTGCGCTCCGATGGCTGGTTCACCACGCGCGATCGTTTCATGGTCGATCGCGACGGCTACTACCATCACTGTGGTCGCGTCGACGATCTGTTCAAGGTCGGCGGCAAGT
>JBBRED010000497.1:0-5309 GCA_038203335.1 Haliangiales bacterium
CTCGTCGTCATCGAGGCGGAGGTGCTCGACACCGACGTTGCGCTGCTCGTCCCAGATCCCGAGTGAGTCGACGCCCTCGACGCCGGGCACCTCCTCGGCGAGGTGAACGAGCTCGGCCTTGAGGACCGGCCGCCCGAACTCCCAGCCCTTGCCATCGCGGCCGCCGACCAGCGCGTGAAGGTAGCGGCGGAGCTTCTGCTCGATGTCCTTGCGCAGCCGATCGCTCGTGCCGATCGTGCGGCGGATCAGCACCACGCGTAGCGACAGGTCCTTGTAGCGCGGCTTGATGACGTTCAGCACCGTGCCGACGAGCTTGCGGTCGTCGAGGTAGCGCTTGACGTACCGGAGCACCTCGTTCGACGGCACCAGGCGGCGCGTCAGCTCCTGCCCGCGCAGCTCGCCCTTCGGCACCATCGCGACCGTGACGTGACCGCGGTTGGTGCGATCCGGAACGCAGCGCGCGCGCGCGAGCGTGGTCGAGGCGCGCAGCGCGAGCATCTCGTAGTCCTCGGAGGTCACCGCGCGATCGCGGCTCTTGATCGTGTACGGGGCGCGGTTCTTCGCCTCGTCGATGGTCTCGCGGTTCGCGCCGCCCTGCGCGGGCAGCGGGTTCGACACACCGTCGATGTACGCGAGCGCACGGCCGAGCGAGGTCAGCGTGCCGCTGTTGACGTTGCCCGGTGCGCCGCCGCCGATCCGGTACGACGTGGCGACGATGCTGTTGCGCCCCTCGTTCGGGACCGCGCCGCGGCGACCATCACCGAACGTGATGACGCCGGAGACGTAGTCGAGCGTGTAGTGCCGGCTCTTCGGCGTGGACGCGAAGAAGCTATCGACGCGCTTGTAGCGGACCCAGCGCTCGTTGTTCTGCGGGTTCTCGGCGTCGACTACCCGCACGGGGTTCGGGCCGAGATCCATCAGATCTTCGGCAGCCGGCGCCTGGCGCTCGCGGACCTCGACGACCTCGTCGTCGAGCATCGGCTGGCGCAGGAACCGGAACGACTGCATCGGCGAACCATCCGAGTTACCGAGCGTCTCGTCGCGGACGGTCTCGTGATTGAACGCATCGATCGCGTTCGTCACGATCATGCGAATGCGCGGCGGCTTGACGTACCCGCCCTGCTCGAGCCGCGCGCGCAGCCAGAACCGCTCCTCGGTAAACTTGCTCGATCCGGCCCAGTCCTCGGGCGCGATGAAGAACGCGAACCCCGAGCTCGTGAAGCCCTGGGTCTCGTCGTCGACGGCGAGCGGCTCCCACTCGCGGCCATCCCAGTACTCGAACACCACGCGCTGACCGGCTTCCCACGCGAGCTTGCGCAACGTCTCGTACTTCGCGAGCTCGTTGGTGGCGATGTTCGCCTCCTCGGAGGGCAGCGAGCCGAGACCGAGCTCCTCTTCGAGCTGGAAGTAGAGGCCCATCGGATCGTTCGGCGGCTTCGCCGTGAAGCCGAGGTAGAGCGCGGGCGATTCCTCGGGCTTGGCCTGGAACGGCTGGAAGATCGTGAACTCCGTGCGCGCGACCTCGGTGACGTCGGTGTACTGGAAGTCGTTGAACGAGAGCACGTACCGCACGTCGCGATAGTCCTCGCGGTAGCGGAACGTCATCGAGCGCAGCGCCGGCGGACGCAACGGGCGATCGTCCTTGAAGATCCACTTGTCGCTCTCGAGCGTGTACGTGCCGCCCTCGCCGTAGTCGCCCTTCTCGATGCGCGCGCGGATCCAGCGCTTGATCACGCCGTTGACGTCGAGCGGCTCCATGTCCTTCGGACGGCGGAAGCTGACGGTGCCGGATTGCGACAGGGCCTTGGTGTCGTCGTGGAAGCCGAGCTCGTCGCCAGCGCCCGGCAGCGCGCCGCGCGGTGCGGAGCGACCGAGGTGACGCCAGCGCTTGCCGTCCCAGTACTCGAACGCGAGCACGAGTTGCTCGGACGGGTTCGGGCGCGGAATCACGCTCGAGTCGGCGAGCAGCATCTCGATCGAGATGTACGCGTCGGCGGTCTGCAGCAGCTCGTCGCACGCGAGATAGAGGATGCAGTCGGCTTTCGGCTCCTTGCCGAACGGATAGATGTTCTTGCCGAGGTCGAGCGCGAGGAACGCGCTGTTGTCGAGGTTCGCGTAGGCGTTCGTCGGAAGCAGACCTTCGCCGACGACCTCGACCCGCGCGCGGATCGTATCGATCTCGGTGTCCTCGGGAGCCTCGGGCACCTCGGAGAGGCGACCGCGCATCCACAGACCTTCGATGTGATTGACCGTGGTGGGCTCGAACCGCAGCGGCCCCATGAACGCGACCTCGCCGCGATCGACCTCGAGCTGCGCGGGCTCGAGCTCTTTCCAGCGCGTGCCCTCCCAGTACTCCCACTCGAGGAGCCGCGCGAGATCACGCGCGCCCCGCTCGGGGGTGCCGAGGAACACGCGGAGCAGCGCCGAGTCACCGGTGTTCGCGAAGCGCGTATCCGAGAGATACAGGTACCGCTCGATGCGCTGCGCGCCGGCGAACACCTCGAACGAACCCTCGGTCGTGTTCGGGGCCGGATCGATGTACCGGCTGTTCTCGGAGTAGCTGTTGTCGAAGTAGGTAAAGCAGCGGTCCGGCTTCGCGGCGGAGATGATCGCATCGCGCGCGGTCTCGAACGTGACGGTGTTCTCCTCGGTCGCCTGCGGCGTGGAGATCTGCGTGCCGCGCGGAACGCGCTGCTTCGTGGCACCTTCGACGAGACCGAACCGAACCAGCGCCTTCGCCGACTGCGGCGCCTTGAGCTTGATGCCGAGGAGGTTCAGGAACGCGACGTAGTTCTTGTCGGGGACCTGATTCATCCGATAGATGAGCAGATCGGTCATCCACGCGGCGAGCTCG
Organism: Haliangiales bacterium; assembly: GCA_038203335.1. Lineage (GTDB taxonomy): Bacteria > Myxococcota_A > Polyangia > Haliangiales > Haliangiaceae > JABFXX01. Next base: position 2,855 of record JBBRED010000497.1, read on the forward strand.
ATGAGCGTGATGCCTGGGTCGGACGGGTTGTGATTCGTCCACTCCGGCGCATAGCGCGGAATCATCGAGATGGCTTCTTCGACGATGTCGTTGAAGGAGCGGTCGTCCAGCTTCGGCGGTGGGATCATGGGATTCGTTCAGCTCTCAGATGCCGTTGGTGCCGTTCGTTCCGTTGCTGCCGTTCGGCGTCAGCGGTTCCTTCGAAGCGTCGTCCTCGCGCAGATAGAACGGGAACACGAGGTTCCGCTTCGTGTTGTTCCCGGTGACCACGTACTGCACCTTCAGCTCCAGGACGTTGGGCTGGTCGGGGTTCGGCATTGCCGTGCAGACCACGCTCGAGACGCGCGGCTCGTACTTGTAGATCGCTTCCTCGCAGTAGATCTCCGCGCGCGCAGACGTCATCGGGTTATTCGGCGCGAACATCAGGTCGTGGATCCGGCAGCCGAAGTCGGGTCGGTTGAGCCGTTCGCCCGGCGCCGTGCCGAGGATGATGAACAGCGACTGGCGGACGTTCTCCTCGAGCTGCGAGCTCGAGACGCCACCGTTGAGGTTGACCGAGACCGGAAACCGAAATCCGCGGCCGAGAAAATCACGATCGTTGGACATGGCTACGGAGTGAATCTGCCCTGGATGAACTTCTTGCACTTACCGCAGGAGATCCTCGTCGAGTGATCGATCTCTTCGATCGTCAGCGGGCGGTGATTGCAATACGGGCAAGCGACCTCATTCGGTCGTCCGTTGACGACCATATCCAGCACGTCCTGCCAAGCAATGAGCGCTTCCTCGTCCACGCCGAAGTCCTTTCGTTTCGACCCCTTCGAACCGAGCATGAATCCTAGAAACAGGGCGTGGCGCGGTCAACGCGTGGCGGTCCAATTCGCGAGAACACGCGAGGTCGGACAGTTTCGAAACGCGGCCGTCGCTTCGGTGCGGCCGCTACTTGTCTTTCGGCTTGTCCGACTCGGAGCCCGGCTGGATGCCGACACTGAACTGCGCCTCGCGCTTCTGCTCGTCCAGCACGCTGTCGGCGCCGTCCATGGCGGCGCCCTCCGGATTGGCAGCGGCCTCGCCGACCGCGCCACCCGTCGCCGCCGCGTCGGTGGCCATGCTGCCGCCGTGCTCCTGGAACGCGTCATCCGCGGCGTACCCCGCGTGTGCCTTCGCCGAGCTCTGTGGATCCTCGATCACCGCCTTGACGCTACCAGCCTGATCGTCGGCGACATCCGCGTCGTTGCGGATCACGCGCTCCTTGTCCGTGCCGAGGTACTCCGCGCGGCCCTCGGCGTCCATCGGACTCGCGAAGCCGGACTGGTCCATCGCCTCGTCCTGCGCGGTGCCGATGGAGACGTTCGCCTGACGATCCTGGACGCGGCTGACCTCGTCGACGCTCTGCGAGACATCGCGATCTGCGTTGACCGCCCCATCGATGTGGTTGCCGCCGTCTCCACCGGCGTTGACCGCCATGCCCTCGTGGCCGATCGTCGAGTTGAACTCGCCCTGGGCGACATCGCCGCCGAACTCGCCCTGGACGTCGCCCGAGGCGCCCGCCATGTCGTCGGGCGTCCGCAGGCTCGAGCCCATGGTCCCGTCGCTGTCGTGATCGTGGACGCTCTTGAGGCCCGAGCCCTGGTAGGTCGAGGCCGGCTCGGCGACACCCACGCCACCGCCGAGGTCCGCACCCGCGACGCCCTGGACGTTCGCATTCGGTGCGCTGGACATGTCGGGCGCTCCGCTGATGTTCGCGCTGCCCTCGACGTTCGGCGCGCCACCGGCGCTCGCGACGCCGCTGACATCCGCCGACGCCGTGACGTTGCTCGCGCCGCCAGCGCTGCTCTCGATGTTCGGCGCTCCGCCGACATTGCCGGCGCTCTCGATGTTCGCCGCGCCGCCGACATCGCCGGCGCTCTCGATGTTCGCCGCGCCGCCGACGCTGCTCGCGCCGGCGCCGACGTCCGGTGCCGCGCTCTCGAAGTTTCCTGCGCTCGCGCTGCCACCGGCGACACCGCCGCCCGCGCTCGCGCTCGCGACGCCGCCCGCGCTCGCCGCACCACCCGCGCTCGCGCCGCCATCGGCTGACGCCGACGAAGATCCGGCCGCGCCGGCGTCGGACTTGCCACTCACTGCGCCGCCGGCATCAGCCTTCGCGCCGCTGCCCGCGTCCGCGCCGCCACCGGCGTCCGCCTTTGCGCCGCCCGCGTCCGCGCCGCCCGCGTCAGCCTTCGCACCGCCGCCGCCCGCGTCGGACGTACCGCCCACGTCAGCCTTCGCGCCGCCGCCTGCTTCGCCGCCCGCGTCGGACTTGCCGCCCGCGTCGCCGCCCGCGTCGGACTTGCCACCCGCGGTTCCGCCTGCGTCAGCCTTTGCACCGCCGCCAGCCTCGGACTTGCCGCCCGCCTCGGACTTGCCGCCCGCGGTTCCGCCTGCGTCAGCCTTTGCGCCGCCGCCAGCCTCGGCC
>JBBRED010000498.1:0-5280 GCA_038203335.1 Haliangiales bacterium
GAGGTAACCGCGGAGCGACCACGAGGAATACCGCTTGCTGCCGACGTAGAGGGTAAGCGTCATGCGCGGGACTCTAGCGCGCGTCACGAAGGCAGCGTGAAACAGAACCGAGATCCCTGCCCCAGCACAGACTCGACCCAGAGCTTCCGGCTCAGACGCCGAACTTCGCGAGCTTCTTGTGCAGACCCTCGCGCGTGATGCCGAGGGTGACGGCGGTCTTGGTCTTGTTGCCGCCGTGGTCGCGCAATGCCTCGGTGATCAGCCACCGCTCGACCTGCTCCATCATCTCTTTGAGCGTGCCCTGCTTCGGTGCGATGCGCGTGACGGTGCCTTCGATCTTACGGAGGCGCGGGGACAGATCCGTGATCTCGATCCAGTGACCCGGTTCGGCCTGGATCACGAGGCGCTGGATCTCGTTCTCGAGCTCGCGGATGGTGCCGGGCCAGTTGTAGGACGACAGCGCGTCGAGCGCGTCCTGCGTGAAACCGGGCAGCTCCATCCGGTATTCCTCGGAGTAGCGCTTGAGGAAGTGTGAACACAGCGTCGGAATGTCCTCGCGGCGCTCCCGGAGCGGCGGGAGCTTGATGGGGAACACCATCAGCCGGTAGTAGAGGTCCTGGCGGAACCGGCCCTTCTCGACCTCGGCGGCGAGATCGCGGTTGGTCGCGCAGATGATCCGGACGTCGACCTGCTTCTCGCTGGTCGCACCGACGGCGCGGATCGTGCCTTCCTGCAGCACGCGCAGGAGCTTCGCCTGCAGCGTCATCGGCATCTCGCCCATCTCGTCGAGGAACAGCGTCCCGCCGTCGGCGATCTCGAACAGGCCCTTCTTGTCGCTGTCGGCGCTGGTGAACGCGCCGCGCTTGTGGCCGAACAGCTCGCTCTCGAGGAGGTTCTCCGGGAGCGCGGCGCAGTTCTGGGCGACGAACATCTTGTCGGCGCGCTGGCTCTGATGGTGAACGCCCGCGGCGATCAGCTCCTTGCCGGTGCCGGTCTCGCCCTCGATGCACACGGTGGCGCGCGTATCGATCACCTTCTCGAGCTGATTGAGCACGGCCTTCATCGCCGGCGAGTCGCCGATGATGTTGTCGAACTTGATCTTCTCTTGCTTCCTCTTGAGATAGACGTTCTCACCGCGCGCCCGCTCCTCGGCGATCCGCAGCCGCTGGACGAGCGTGGCGTTGTCGATGGCGAGCGAGGCCTGCGCGGCGAGCAGGAGCACGACCTCGAGGTCGCCCTCGACGAACATGCCCGCGCTCGCGCGGTTGTCCGCCTGGATCAAGCCGATGATGTCGTCGCCGCGCCACAGCGGCACGGCGAGGATCGAGAGGATCTGGCCGCCGAGGATCGATTCGCTCGACAGTGCCTCCTGGGCATTCGCGGTCAGCACCGCGGCGCGATCGCCCAGCACGCGGCGAAGGACGGCGCGGCTCGCGCGCACCGCATCCACGCCCTCGGGGCGCGGCTCGCTCCCGGGCCGCTCGCGCGACACGGCGAGCGCGAACCGATCCTTGTCGGCGTCGGAGCGGAGCAGGATCGCGACGTGCGTGGCGCGCGGGAGCAGCTCGAACGTGGCGCCCACGGTGGCCTCGATGACCTCGCTCGGCTCGAGCCGGGCACCGAGCGGCTGCACGGCCTTGTAGATCCGGAGCGCGGTATCGGGGCTGCCCTCGATCTGATCGGCGACCGCCGGCAGATCCATGATCGAGCGCGATGCGATCAGCCGGTCGCCGAGGTCCTCGTCGATGTCGTCGCCGATCCGGACCGAGATGCGCACCGGGTCGGAGGGGTTGCCGAGGAGCAGGGCGTCGCCATCGGCGAGCGCGAGCTCCCAGCGGGCGGCGGCATCCACGGGCATCCGGCGCCCACCGCGCTCGATCGCGGAGCCATTCGTGGACCGCAGGTCGCGGAACACGAAGTGGTCGCCGATCTGGGTGATCTGGGCGTGATCCCCCGACAGGTGGAAGTCACTCAGCACGAGGGTGCTCTGGGGGGAGCGCCCGATCGTGACCGTGCCGTCGGCTGCTCCGGAGGTGAACAACCGGTGCACGCGCTGCGGCGTGGAGCCGTGGAGGATTTCGAGAACGATCACTGGAACGTGGCGCTAGGCCGGCCCCTCAGCGAGCGTTATACTGCGAAGTCGCGACCGCCGCATGCCGGGACCTTCGAAAGTCATCGTGCTCGACCCGGATACGCGGGCGGGCCGCCAGGTCCAGCTCGGATTCTCCCGGGAGGGCGTGCCCTCGGCGCTCGCCGCCGTGGACGTCGCCCGGCTCGACGTGCCCGGCGAGGACACCGGGCTGGTCATCGTCGGCGGCACCGACGGCCGCGCCCTGGACCTGCTCCGCAAGACGCGGCTCGCGCTCGACGAGAAGAAGCTCGACGTCCCCATCGTGTTCACCGGCCGCGGGGTCCGCCGGACCGACGCCGAGGCCGCCGGCGCGGACGAGGTCGTCCTGCTCCCGGCGTTCCTCCGGGACGTGGTCACCATCGGGCGCATCCTCAAGGGCCAGCCCGCCGGCCGCCGCGACCACATCGTGGGCTCCCTGGCCGAGACCACCGGCGTGTTCACCCTGGTCCGCGCCCTCGCCGCCCTCGGGCGGAGCGCCGTCCTGACGCTGATTCGCGGCCTCCGGCGCGGCGAGATCCGGTTCTTCCACGGTGAGGTCACCTCGGCCCAGGTCGGCCTGATCCACGGCCAGGCCGCGTTCCACCAGCTCCTGCTGTGGACCGAGGCCCGGTTCGAGTTCCACCACGAGGACGTGGTCCGCCGGCAGCAGATCCCGATGTCGCCCGAGGAGCTGTTCGTCGACGCCGAGCGGTTCCTCGAGGGCGTGCGCGACTCGAGCGGCCAGCTCTCGCCGTCGATGGTGCTCGAGCAGGACATGGCGCGGGTCTCGGCGCTCGGGAAGCAGATCCCGACCGAGGTCCACGGCGTGCTCCGGATGTTCGATGGGCACCGCGTGCTCGCCGACATCCTCGAGGACTCGCCGTATCGCGTGTTCGAGACCCTGCGGGTGGCGCAGCGCGCGTGCGACGTGGGGTTGTTGAGGATCGTCGACGGCCAGAAGCCGAAGCCGACGTGGCGTGCGGTGCTCGCGATCGAGGAGTGGCTGGTCGGGAGCGATCGCGATGCGGTGATTCGCCGCCCCGATTCCGCGTCGGAGAGCAGCCCGCTGCCGGCGCAGGGCGACTCGTCGCAGAAGGTCAAAGGCGGCAAGAAGAAGAAGAAGAAGCAGAAGCGCGCGCTGACCCCGGTGCCGATCGCGGCCACGGTGGCGCCGGCATCGCGGCCCGATATCGACTGGGGTGCTCTCGTGCCGCGCATCGTGGGCGCGGAGGTCGGATCGCTGTCGGGCGTGGTGCCCGCGTCGCAGCTCTCGGGCGAGATCCAGCTGCCGACCCGCGAGACGCAGCGCGAGAAGCTCGAAGCGACGATGGACACCGAGAAGCGCGAGAAGATCTTCCCCAAGGAGATCGGGCTCGAGCCGAAGGTGGTGTTCGACGCGGGCGAGGATCTCGCGAAGCACGAGGCCGAGAAGGCCGCCGCCAAGGCGAAGGCGAAGGCGGAGTCCGCCGCGCGCGAGGCCGACGCGAAGCAGATCCGCGATCGCGACGAGGCCGCCGCCAAGGCGAAGGCCGCCGACGAGACCGCCGCGAAGGCGAAGGCCGACGCGAAGCAGGCCGACGACGCCGCCGCGAAGGCGAAGATCGAGGCCAAGAAGGCCGCCGACGCGAAGGCGAAGGCCGACGCCGAGGCAAAAGCGAAGGCCGACGCCGACGCGAAGATCGCCGCCGACGCGAAGGCGAAGTCCGACGCCGACGCGCAGGCGAAGACGGATGCCGACGCGAAGATCGCCGCCGACGCGAAGGCCGCCGTCGACGCAAAGGCAACGGCCGCCGCCGACGCGAAGGCCGCTGCCGACGCCAAGGCGGACGCCGCCGCGTCTGCGATGACCGCCGCGCCGGTTGGCGCTGGCGACGATAAGGCCAAGGCGAATGCCGAGGCGCGCGCGATGCTCGAGGTCGAGGCCAAGGCGCGCGCGGATGCCGCGCGGAAGGCGAACTCCGACACGCTCGCGAAGCTCGAGGCCGAGGCGAGCGCGAAGCTCGAGGCCGACGCAACGAAGGCCGCCGGCCAGCCGGCCGCGAACGGCGATGCCGCGAAGTCCGCGCGCCTGCGTGACGAGGCCGAGGCGCGCGCCGAAGCCCAGGACGCCGCGCTGCGCGTCGAGGCCGCCGAGCGAGCGAAGCAGCTCGCCGCCGCCCGTGCGCGCGCGAGCGACGATCAGGCGCGCGAGTCCGAGGAGCTCGCGAAGCGCCTCGCCGACGCAAAGGCCGCGGCCGAGTCCGAGGCGCGTGCGAAGGTCACCGCCGAGGACCGCGCCGAGGAAGAGATCTGGCGCGAGGCGAAGGCGCGCGCCATCGAGACCGATGCCGAGGACGCGAAGCGCGCCGCGATGCGCGCCGTCGGCGACACGGTCTCGACGACCGCCGCGGCCGAGAAGGCGCCCGACCTCGTCAAGCAGCTGCTCGGAGACGGCGTCACGACCTCCGACAACCCGCACGCGACGGTGGTCGTGCACGAGCACATCACCGTCGACACCACCGTCAACACCGCGCGCCTCACCTCCGAGTCACTCGCCTCGATCTCGAGCTCCGCGCCCGAGGAGCTCGTCGACGAACCCTCCGATGGCGTGGTCCGCCAGATGACGACGGTCGAGACCGCCCCGGTGCGCCGACCGCCGCCCGGCGAGATTCCCGCCGACGATCGCCCCGAAGCCCGCAACGGCGAGATCTCGTCGGCACCGCGAAAGACGGCGCCGACCGTCGAGCCGATCGTGCTGCCGGAGCCGTCGATCCTGATCGGCGATCTCGCTGCCGCGCAGTCCGCGGTCAAGGCCGTGGTCGCCGCGCAGGCCGCCGCACCGGCGTCCAAGGACATCGCCGCGCCCGCGCGCGACAAGGCGATCACCGAGGTCCGCAAGGACGCGGTCCACGCGTTCTCCGACGACGAAGAGGAGTTCTTCCGCGCCGGCGCCGGTAACACGGGCAAGGTCCCGCAGTTCGCGCCCGAGACCTTCGACGACCTCGACGAGGGCTATCAGCCCGTCGGCTTCTGGGACCGCCTGCGCGGCAAGAAGCCGCCCAAGAAGTAGTCGATCAGGGAGCGTCCCAGTTCACTTGCAGGCCGCCACGCTCGCCGCTGATGCGGAGCTGGACCTTGCGCACGTCGGGGCCGAGCACGTTGGCCTCGCGCGGGAACCGGATGACATACGG
>JBBRED010000499.1:0-5247 GCA_038203335.1 Haliangiales bacterium
CGTGACCCGGTGCCGGCTCGATGGCCCGAGCCGGCGCACGATGTGCCCCCAGGCATCCGGCTTGTGCGGGCTCTGGTGATCGATCGCCACCTCGGCGCGCTCGCCCGGCAAGAGGTCCGCGACGTGGACGACCCGGTTCGGCGACGGGCCGACGCCCGCGCCTGCATCGTCGAGCTCCGAGGCCGCGACTTCGCACCAGTTGCTCTTCATCCCGTTCCAGGGCATTACCACGAGATGCCCGCGCCCGGCCCCCTCGTCGTCGCTGCCCTATAGGGCGGGGTCGATAGCGCGACGGCGGCGGCGCTGCTGGTCGAGCAGGGGCATCGCGTCGTCGGCATGACGATGCGCCTCTACGACGCGCGCGGCACGGCGGCGTCGTCGGGTGGCCGGTGCTGCGGCCCGCGCGACGTGGAGGACGCGCGCGCGGTCTCGGCGCACCTCGGCATCCCGTTCTACGTGGTCGACCTGGCCGCCGAGTTCGCGGCGGCGGTGGTCGAGGACTTCGTGGAGGCGTACCTCGCCGGCGAGACGCCGAACCCGTGCGTGAAGTGCAACCAGCACATCAAGTTCACGCCGCTGCTCGAGCGGGCGCGCGCGATCGGCGCCGACGTGCTCGTCACCGGGCACTACGCACAGATCGTGGACGAGGGTGCCGAGCACAGCCTGCGCCGCGGCGTGGATGCCGGGAAGGACCAGTCGTACTTCCTGTTCTCGATGCCCGCGGCCGAGCTGCCGTACGTGCGGTTTCCGCTCGGCGGCATGACGAAGGACGAGGTTCGGGCGCACGCGCTCCGGCTCGGCCTGCCGAACGCCGTGAAGCCCGAGTCGCAGGAGATCTGCTTCGTGCCCGACGGTGACTACGCGGGGTTCGTGTCGGCGCAGGCGCTCAAGCGCGGCCGCGCGATGCCGAGCTCGGGGGCGATCGTGGATGCCTCCGGCGCCGTGCTCGGCCGGCACGAAGGCACGCACCGCTACACGCTCGGCCAGCACCGCGGGCTCGGCAACCTGACCACGAAGGACAAGCTGTACGTGACGGCGATCGATCCGGCGCGCGCCGAGGTCACCGTGGGGCCGAAGGCAGCCGCCGAGCGCACGGACCTCGTGATCCGCGATCTGCGGTGGCTCGCGGCGCCGCGCGATGTGCTCACTGCGGGCGTGCAGGTCCGCCATCGCGGCACGCCGATTCCCGCCACCGTTCGCATCGATGGCGACCGCGCGCACGTCACGCTCGCCGAGCCCACGGTCGCCGCGCAGGGCCAGGCGGCCGTGCTCTACGACGGCGATCGCGTGCTCGCCGGCGGCTGGTTGAGCTCGACCTAGCCCAGGAGCGATCGGATCTCGGGGATCGCGGCGAACGCCGCGCGCCACGTGGGATCGATCAGCGCGTCGTGCTTGCGCTTCGCCGAGAGCCGGCCGCGCTCGCGTACGATCGACGCGCGCTCGCGCTCGTTGTTCTGCATCAGCACCTCGTAGCAGGCGACGTAGACCTCCTCCTCGGAGCCCTCGAGCACCTTCTGCTGATCGAGCATGGCGAGCGCGCGATTCGCGAGCTCCACCGCCTCCGGTAGCCGGTTGCCGATCCGCGCGAGGGCGAGCGCGTGGCGAGCGGTGCCCTGGATCGTGTAGCCCACGAGGGTCGCCTGCTGCGCGACCGCCGTGCCTTCCGCAGCGTCCTCGATCGCGGCGGCGAGTGCACCGCGGCGCAGCTTCGCGCCCGCGCGGGCGACGAGGGCATTCGCCTCGAGGTAGCGCGCGCCGAGGCGCCGGGCCTCGCCGAGCGCCTCGTCGAGCATGAGCATGCCGCTGTTGCCGCCGCGACGAAGGTCGCAGATCGCGGTGTAGATCAGGCAATCCGTGCGGCTCCAGCGCGACTGGGTGCGCGACAGGATCTCGAGCGCATCGGTAAACGTCGCAGCGGCCTGATCGTAGAGGCCGACCTCGAGCTGGATGATGCCCGCGACCGAGAGGCCATCACCTTCGCGACCGCGGTCACCGTACCGGCGGCATAGCTCGAGGGACCTCCGCGCCGAGCTCATCGCGGTGGTGAAGTTTCCGAGGCACATCTCGATCACGGCGACGTGGTTCGTGACGATGCGCTCGAGCCACGGATCGCCGGTCTTGTCGATCAGCTGCATCACCGGCTTGTAGGCGTCGCGCGCGGCCGGGTAGTCGGCGCGCATCAAGTGGATGCGGCCGCGGCCGATCATGGCGGCCATCTCGTCGGCGAGCGATCCGATCCGGTGGAACAGCTCGCGCGCGTGGGTGACCACGACAAGCGCTTCGTCGTAGCGCCCGAGGCGCTCGAGGATCTCGCTGCGGATCCGCAGGCCCTCGCCGCGCAGGCGATCGTCGCCGGCGGCGATCGCGTGATCCTCGGCGACCATGGTGGCGACGCTCGCGTTCGCGTAGTCGCCCCAGCGGAGCATGCGCTGCGCGCGGCGAAGCGCGACATCCGCGAGCCGGGCCGCATCGCCTTCGCACAGCCGCTGCAGATCGTCGAGGTCGTTCGGATCGGACTGGAGGTCGCCTTGCAGGCGGTGCGCCTCCTCGCGGCCGGCGAGGGCCTCGCGGCGACGAGCGCGCGACGTGGGGGTGGGCGGCGCGACCCCGAGCTCCCGCTCGAGCGTGAGCGTGCGCGTGAAGCAGCTGATCGCCGCGGTCGCATCGGAGGCGGTGAGCGCGAGCCGACCGGCGCGGAGCCAGAACGCGGCCGCGCCCGCGGGCTCGCCGCCGCGCTCGAGGTGCTCGGCGATCGCGGCCGGTGGCTCCTCGCGGCCGGCGAAGAAGCGGGAGGCGAGCAGGCGCCCGACCTGCGCGTGGGTGTCACGCCGCTCGCGCGCGGTCAGCGACTCGTACACGACCTCGCGGACCAGGCCGCGCGCGAAGTGGAGGTCCCCCTCGGTGGATGTGCCCGGGCTGACGGGCCGGATCAGGAAGCCGGCGGTGACGAGCTCGTCGAGCTCGGTGCCGAGCGACTCCTCGTCGAGCAGCTCCTCGAGGATCCGCATGCGGAGCGTTCCGCCGAGCACCGCCGAGAAGCGGAGGGCCGTCTTCGCCTTCGCGCTCAGGCGATCGATCCGAGCGGCGACCACGTCGCGCGCCGAGGCGGGTACGTCACCGCCGGCCTCGCGTACGGCCTGCGCGAGCTCCTCGACGAACAGCGGATTACCGCCGCCGCGCGCGAGCACCGCGGCGATGTTCAGCGGGGTGGCCGCGGGCCCGAGCCGGTCGGCGACAAGACCGCGCAGATCGCCGCCGACGAGATCGCCGATGGTCAGCACCACGTCCACGGCCGGCGGCGACGGTCCGTCGGGCCGCGTGGTCAGCACGAGCAGCTCCGGTCCGGGCGCCTGCACCGCGAGCGTGTGGCGCAGCACCTCCATGCTCGCGCCGTCGGCGAGGTGGATGTCCTCGATCACGGTGAGCTGCGGCATCGCGCGATTCGCCATCGCACCGCGGAACGCCGCGAGGCCGGCCGACAGGCGAGGGCGCAGATCGGCCACCTCGGGTGCGCCGACGCTGAAGCCGTCGCGCAGCTCCATCGCGCGATCGACATCGATGCCGACCTCGCGCGCGCGATCGACGGGCGCGCCCGACTTCATCATCAGATGTTGCAGGCGCTGCACGAGCTGCTGCCTCGCCGCGCGACCGCGCGCCGAGGGGAGCTGCAGGGCGGCCTGGTAGAGATCGATGACGAGCGCGAACGGTGCGAGGTGATGCGCGAGGCTCGTCGTGGTCTGGACCACGCGCGTCGGTGTCTTGGTCGCGAGGCGCCGCGCGATCATCTCCTGCACGAGCCGCGTCTTGCCGACGCCGGCCGCACCGGTGACGAGCACGACGAGCCGGCGGTCCGCCGCGATCGCGCGCTGGTACCAGATCTCGAGCTCGATCAGCTGCTGGGTGCGGCCGATGAACTTGCCATGCCGCTCCTGGCGATCACGGTCGCGCTCGTCGAACGTGCGCAGCCCCACGAGCTCGATCACCCGACTCCGGCGCGCGACCCGACGCGGCGCGGACACCTCGCGCAGCGCGTACAGGTTGCTCGTCAACCGACCCGTGGTGCCGACGAACAGCGGCCGATCCGCGGCGGCCTCGCGCGCGAGGGCCAGCGCCTCGTCCGATGCATCCTGCGGGATTCCCGCGACCCCGGTTGCCACGCCCGTGCGCGCGCCGACCTTGAGCGTGATGCCGGTCGTCGACGGACCACCCGCGAGGTTCGTCACGCCGGTGCCCTCGGAGGCGTCCTTCGCCATCGCCGCCGCATCCATCGCCCAGCCCATCGCGATCGCGACGTCGTCCTCGCCGGCGACCTCGAGACCGAACGCGACCATCAGCAGATCATCCTGCTGCGCGATCACGACACCGCCGCGCTGGTACGCGAGCTCGCCAAGGCTGCGCGTCACCGGCCGCAGTACCTCTGCCGGTGCGCCGGAAAGGATGCCCGCGACCACGACCGCGCGGCGCCGCTCGACGAGCACGCCGGCGGCGATCGATCCCAGATCGTCGTCGATCGGCTCGTCGATCAGGCCGTCCTGCTGCGGTGCGGGCTCCTCGCCATCGACCTCGAGGCTGTCGTAGCTCGTGTCCTCGGGCCCGCCGGAGACCGGTAGGCTGTGATGCGTGACATCGTCGTCGAAGCGCAGCGACGCGGGCGCCACGCCGGGGAGCAGCTGCAGGAGCTCGTACGACGGCCGCGAGAACGGCTCGGTCGGAATCGTGGGCTCGCGGTTCTGGAAGCTCGCGAACCCCGGATCATCGGGCAGCGCATCCGCGAGGCGCCCGACGCCCGCGACGGTTCCCTCGTGCCCCCAGCGCGTGGAGGTCGCGGTCTGCGCATCGAGGAAGCGATGCCCCGTGCTGCTCGCGGTGGGCTCGGCGCGCGGCGGCTCGAACCGCGACACCGCCGTGGTGCTCGGCTCCTTTCCATCGAAGCGGTGCGCGGCGGTCGCCGACGTCGGGGGATCGAACTGCGGATCCTGGAAGCCCGGCGTGCCCTCGCCGAAATCACCGCCCGGCGACGGCACGTTCGCGAGCGACGCCGTGATCGATCGCGCCGACGGGCGCGGTGGCGGCGTCTCCGCCGGCTTCGGGACGGTGATCGAGGTCACCTCCGGCTGCCACGCGATCTCCGCCTTGCTCGGGCGCGCCTCGAGCTCGGCGAGCCATGCCGCGAGCGCACGCGCACCCGCGGCCATCGCGCTGCGCATGCACGCCTGCGCGAGATCCGCGGAGGTCCCGCGATCGGCC
>JBBRED010000500.1:0-5247 GCA_038203335.1 Haliangiales bacterium
GGGATCTCGCTCGCAGGGCAAGCCGCGGCGAGTGATGCGGTGCTCGCAGCGCTCGCGCAGCGCCCGCCGTCGCTCGCGTTCGTCGATGTCTCGGAGACGCGCATCACCGATGCCGGAGTCCGCGTGATCGCGGCCCTGCCGGGCCTGCAGCACGCGTGGCTCTCGTCGACGGCGATCAGCGATGCGTCGCTCGTCGCGCTGGCGCGGAGTCCCGCGCTCGCGAGCGTGCGTGTCGACCGCACCGCGATCACCGACGCGGGCCTGGCGGCGCTCGCGGCGCTGCGGCATCTGCGGGTGGTCAGCGCAGGAACGACGGTGATCTCCGATACAGGGCTCGCGAAGCTCCTCGCGACGACGTCGCTGGTCTACCTGGCCGCGCCGAACACCGCGATCACCGGTTCGGGGCTGCAACCGCTGGTCGGTGCGTGCACTCTCACCGGTATCGATCTCGGCGGCACGCAGATCGACGACGCGAGCGCCACCTCTCTGCTGCGTGCATGCCGTCAGCTCGACGACGTAGATCTCGCGCGCACCTCCATCACCGACAGCAGCGCGCTCGCGGGCCTTGCGCTGCGACGGCTCGATCTCTCGCACACGGCGGTGCGCACCCGCACGCTCGATGTCCTCGGCGCGGCGACCGATCTGACGTGGCTCGACGTCAGCGATACGAACATCGCGGCCCGGGATCTGGCGCCGTTGAGCAACCTGCGTGCGCTCGAGCACCTCGGGCTCGCGCATCTCGGCGTGCGCCCCGGGGCCGTGGATGTGGTCCTGGCGAACCCGGCGCTGCGCGAGCTCGATGTGGCGGGCGCGGACCTCGGCGACGCGGATGCCCTGCGGCTCGGTGTCTTGACCCAGCTCATCTCGATCAATCTGTCGTCGACGCACGTCACCGACGGCGTCGCTGCGCTGTTCGCGGGGCGAGCGCTCGAGCGCCTCGGCCTCGCGCACACGGCGATCACAGATGCGACCCTCGCGCGGGTCTCGACCTCCGCGTTGCGCATGCTCGACCTCGCGGGGACGAACGTCACGGCCGCGAGCACGTCGGTGATCGCCTCCGCACGGGCTCTCGAGGAGCTGTATCTCTCCGGTGCCACGATCGCCGCCGGACTCGATCGGTTCGGCCCGCTGCGAAAGCTCCGCGTTCTCCACGTGGCGGGCCTACCGTTCGACGACGCCGCCGGCGCGACGCTGAGGGAGATGTCGGGGCTCGAGGAGCTCGAGCTCTCGAACACGAAGGTGACCACGGCGACGCTGGCGCAGCTTCGCGGGCTTCATCACCTCCGGTCGCTCGGGCTCGATCACTTCGCGGTCACCGATGCCGCGCAGATCGCGAGGCTCCCCGCGCTCGAGACGCTGACCCTGCGCGGCAGCACCCTCACCGATGCGGGTGCGGCGGCCCTCGCTGTGGCGCCGCGTCTGCAGCAGCTCTCGATCGAGGACACGGGCGTCACCGACGCGGGCTGTCGCGGCCTCGCCCTCTCGCGATCGCTCGAGGTGATCAACCTGTCGCGCACGCAGGTCACCGCCGCCTGCGTCGCCGCCGTGACCGCTGCTCCCCGCCTTCGCGAGCTGTACGCCGATGCGATCGCAGTGCCCGCGACCGAGCTGCGGTTCGCGCCGGGCTCGCGGCTCGAGGTGCTGTCCCTCGAGGACGCGCCCCTCGACGATCGCGCACTCCCCGCGTTGCTCGGGCTGCGCGTCTTGCATCGCGCCTACCTCCGGGAGGCGACGTTTTCGCCAACCGGCGCCGAGCAACTTCGCGCCGCCGGCATCGGCCACTGATCGCCATTGTGGCAGCGCGTCCGCCGACCCGCGGCGCGATCCTCGCGAGATCACGACGCCGCGCGCTACTCGCTTGCTTCCTGGTACACGAGCGTGTGAGGCATCGATGAGCCGTGGGAAGGCGAGCGCCGACCGATGTGCCGTGCTCGCTGCCGCCCGCGCCCTAGAAATCGATGATCGTGACGCGGCCGTCGGCGGCGGTCATCAGCGCGAGCTTCGGCTGGCCGTGCGCGGTGATGCCGATCTGGATCTGATCACCCTTCTGCAGCGGCGCGTTCTGCCAGGGCAGGGTCACGCTGCGCGAGCCGGCGCGCACGAGCACGAGCTTCTCGCCCGCGAACACCACCTCGGCGGCGTGGAGCTTCGGCGCCACGACGGGGCGCGCGATGGTGGGGACCCACAGACGCGCGACGAGCTTCGCGAGCGTCGGGGGCATCGCGGGCGGGAGGGCGGCGTCGATGCGCTCGCGGAGTGCGGGGGTGAGCTCACCGTGGCGCGCGAGGAACGCGGCCGCGCAGGCGCGTGCGATCTCGTGGGCGCTGGTGTCGTCGAGGAGCTCGAGGGCGAGTAGCTCGGTGCGGCCGGGCGCGACGCCGAGCTCGATCAGCGCGAGGAGCGCGAACGGCGACACCTCGGTGGCCTCGGCGAGCTTCGCGAGATACGGCCCGCGCAGCGACTCGACGTGGATCGCCATCGCGGCGAGCGCGCGGTCGTGGACGCTGGTCCAGTTGAGGATCTCGGAGGCGTGCGCGGTGATGAGGATGTGCAGGCGATCGCGCAGGTGATCTTCGAGTGTGCCCGCGGCGGCGGCGTACTCGGCGAGGACCTCGGCGATGCGCGTCGAGAGCGGCGACTTGCGGCGGATGAAGTCGAACAGGAACGGCGCGATCGTGACGGCGACGGGATAGAGCAGGCGGTGGCGGATCGCGTGGCGCTCGAGGACCTCGAACGCTTCGTCGATCTCCTCGGGGTGCCCGGCGTAGAGCGGCGCGTGGCGGATCACCGCGAGCGCGGAGGGGACGTTCGAGAGCGCACCGGCGGTGCCATCGGAGGGACCGAGCGCGCCGCGGAGCACGCCCCACGGGAGCTCGGCGACCGAATGCTCGAGACCGGGTACATCGATCCTGCCGGTTGGTTCGAATCGCCCCATTGCCTGGAAGGTAGAGCAAGGGTCCGGCCAACGCCCGGTCCATGTAAGGACGGCCTCTTACAAGGTGATGCGTTCACGTGACCCCAGCCTGGAGACCACAGCGGGTGGCGCCTCGGTTAGTCTGGGGGGTGTCCATGCGGTGGGTTTCATTACTGTTGTTACTGGGGTGCGTCACCGGGCGCCGAGGCAGTGTCCCGGTCGATTCGCAGCCGTAGCAGTCATGGCCCACCCGACCCTCGAGGACATCGTCGCCGGCAGCGCACTCGCACACGTGTCGAGCTGCGATAGCTGTCGCCAGCTCGCGTCGCTCGCGGGTATCGAGGTGGCGGCGCCGGCCGCGGACGATCTGGACCGGCTGAGCGTCGTCGATGATCGCGTGTACACGGACTGGACGCCGCTGCCGGATGCGCACGGCGGCATGGGGCAGATCTTCCGCGTGCGCGATCGCCGGCTCGGGCGGTTCGTCGCGATCAAGCAGCTCAAGAGCGGGCTGCCCGAGAGCGATCGCGCGATCCTCGTGCGCCGGTTCGAGCGCGAAGCCCGGCTGACCGCGCGGCTGCAACATCCGGCGATCGTCGGCGTGCACGAGGCCGGCCGGTTCGACAGCGGCGAGCCGTTCTATGCGATGCCGCTGTTCCGTGGCGCACCGCTCGGCGCCGAGATCGCGAAGCGTACGAAGCTCGAGGAGCGCCTCGGCCTGCTCGCGAACCTGACCACCGTGGCCGAGGCGATCGCATACGCGCACGAGCAGGGCATCGTTCATCGCGATATCAAACCCGACAACATCCTGATCGGTCAGTTCGGCGAGACCGTGGTGATCGACTGGGGCCTCGCGAAGGACGTCTCCGACGCGGGCGGCGACCATGCCGACGGTGCATACCGCGCACCACCCGTCGACGGGCTCACGCAGTTCGGCGTGGGCACCGCGAACTACATGCCGCCCGAGCAGGCCAAGGGCGACGAGCCCGAGCCGGGGTTCGACGTCTACGCGCTCGGCGCCACGCTGTATCACCTGCTCTCCGGTGTGCCTCCCTACGCGAACGCCGACTCGAGCGAGATCCGGCGCGCGCTGGTCGATCGCAAGGCGCCGCGACCGATCGCGGAGCTCGCACCCGATGTGCCGCCCGAGCTCGTGGACATCGTCACGAACGCGATGTCGCTCGATCGAGAGGCGCGCCTCCGCAGCGCGCGCGAGCTGGCGAGCGAGCTGCGGCGCTATCAGACCGGCCAGCTGCTCGCATCGCGCACGTACTCGCTCGGCGAGCTGGTCCGGCACTGGATGCGCAGGCATCGCACCGCGCTCCGCATCAGCGGGGTCGCGGCGGTGGTCGTGGTCGCGCTCGCGGTGTTCGCGGTCGTGCGGATCTCGCGCGAACGTGATCTCGCCACGGCGAGCCAGCACCAGGCGGAGCGCGAGCTGCGTCGAGCGCAGGGCATCGTGGCGAGCCGCAGCGCGGCGGATCCCGTGCAGCGGCTCGATGCGATCCTCCTCGGCGTGCGGGCGCTCGCGCCGGATCTCGCCAGCGGAAGCACGCCAGTGCCCGAGGCGGTGCAGGGTCTGATCGATGCGCTCACCGCCGGGCCGCCGCTCGTGCCGCTGCGCCACGACGGCGTGATCAAGTGGTTCGCGTCCTCGGGCGACAAGCTGATCGGCGTCGACGATGCGCGTGCGCTCGTGATCTGGGACGCGCGATCGGGCGCGCGGATCGCGAGCTATCCCTCGGAGTTGCCGCAGCCCGAGCGTCCCGGCGTGTCGCCCGATGGCACGCGCGTGGTGGTGTGCGGCTTCGATCGGATCGGCGAGGTGTTCGAGCTCGCGACCGGGAAGCACCAGACGTTCGAGGCGCCGGTCGACTTCGCCGGCTGCGCGTTCCTGCCCGATGGCCGCATCGTCACCGCCGCCGATGCGGTGGTGGTGCGCGATCCGGTGACGGCGGCCGTCATCGAGACGTTCCCGCTGACGGCGCGCGCGAACTCGATCGCGATCGCGAGCACCGGGATGGTCGCGGTGACCACGATCGATGGCTCGCTGTGGCTGCATCCGCCAGGTGCGGCGTCGGTCTCGGTGCCCACGGCGGTACCGCTCGGCGCGACCAGCGCGTTCGATCGCACCGGCTCCACGCTCTACAACACCGGCAACGATCAGGTCGTGCGCGCGTTCAGCGTGACGACCCCCACCGACGCGCCGCGCGAGATCTTCAAGGACACGCGGTCGCATCTCGCGACGGTGATGACCAGCCCCGAGGGAGATCGCGTCGCGATCGGCATGTGGGATCTCGATGGTGCGCGGCGCTCGCGCATGATCAACACCA
>JBBRED010000501.1:0-5235 GCA_038203335.1 Haliangiales bacterium
CCTCGGTGCGAGCAAGGTCGTCCATCGATGCGTCGCGCAGAAGTGGGTCCAGTACGCGCTCGGGCGAATGCCCACGCTCGAAGAGGAGGGCCTGGTCGGCGAGGTCGGGACGAAGTTCATCGAGAGCCACGGCGATCTGCGCACGCTGCTCACCGAGATCGTGACCTCGCAGACGTTCCGCATGCGGAGAAAACCATGATGAAGCGCCGGCACCTCCTCAAGGCGCTCGGCATGGGCGGGCTCGCCAGCCTGATCACGCTCGGCGCGCGGCGCTCGCGGGCGGCGGAGCCAGCGCCGTCCCCGAAACGCGTGGTGTTCTTCGTCACCGCCCACGGTCACACGCCGAACTCGTGGACGATGCCCATCCCGGGCGGCAGCGTCACCGACGTCGCCGAACGTCCGCTCACGCCGCTCGCGCAGGACGAGCTCGGCCTGATGCTGCGGCCGCTGCATCCGTTTCGGGATCGCCTGCTCGTCGTCGAGGGACTGTCGAACACCGTCAACCTCGCGAACATCGCCGAGGCGCTGCGCGATCACACCGATCCGAACAATCACTCGGTGGCCGTCGCGAGCCTGCTCACCGCGAATCGCGTGCGGCAGCAGGTCGGTGTGCCGTGCACCGGCGGCGCCCGCTCGATCGATCAGGAGCTCGCGCTGCGAACGTCCGCGCCCGGCCGGTTCGGATCGCGCGTCTACGGCTTCGACTACGTCCCCAACCTGACCGTCGCGCCGTTCTCGTTCCTCGGGCCCGGTCAGTCGACGCCCATCGTGGCGGCTCCCGACGTGGCCTACCAGGATCTCCTCGGCGGCTACGTCCCACCGCCGACCGGCGAGCCCGCCGACCGCGCGCAGCTCCTCGCCTCGCTGCGGCCCTCCGTGCTCGACATGGTCGGCCGCGAGTACGAGTTCCTCGCCGCGCGCCTCGACGCCGATGGCAAGGAGCGCCTCGATGCACACCGCGCGCTGATCCGCGATCTCGAGCTCGGCCTCGGCGCCGGTCCATCGGCGCTGTGCGATACCAGCTTCGCCGCCACCGGCCACAAGGTCACGCAGTTCATGCGCCTCGTACGGATGGCGTTCGCGTGCGACCTCACGCGCGTGGTCACGTTCGTGGCCCCGGTCCCGCAGTGCCCCGAGTTCGGCTATCCCGCCGAGGCACAGGTCCACCCGTACGCGCACCAGGCGATGCCCGGCGGCAGTGCGTGCGGCGCGATGTACAACCCGACCGCCGAGCAGGCGATCCGCGAGCTCGGGGTCTGGTACGCGAATCACTTCGTCTACCTGCTCGAGCAGCTCGACTCGGTGATCGAGGGCAACGGTACGATGCTCGACAACACCATCGTGGTCTGGCTCCCCGAGCTCGCGACGCCGCACCACTTCCACAACGACACCTTCACCGTGATCGCCGGCGGCAAGAACCTCGGCCTTCGCAGCGGTCGCTACGTTCGCTACCCGCGCACGTACACGAGCCCGCAGCCAAACCACGTGCTGCTCGGCCCCGCCACCAACCGGCTCCACGTCAGCGTGCTCCGCGCGATGGGGCAGCCCGATGAGTCATTCGGCCTGACCTCGGTCCCCGATGCCACCGGCGCGGCGATCTCGCTGACCGGCGCGCTGACCGAACTGTTCACCTGAACGCCGCGATTTCGCGCGGTTAGAAATTTTCCTCCAGCGGCGTCGATCCGCCCGCGGGTCGAGCGTCATCCTCACGAAGGAGACACAGAGATGCGGATCATGATGATGCACAAGAACGACCCACACACCGAAGCCGGTGTCCCCCCTCCGATGGAGCTCGTCCAGAAGATGGGCGAGTTCATCGGCAGCCACGCCAAGGAAGGTCGCTTCCTCGATGGCGCAGGTCTCGGTGGCAGCAAGACGCGCATGCGCCTCACGTTCCGCAACGGCGACTGCACGATCAAGAACGGCCCCTATGCCGGCGAGCGCGAGCTGCCGGCGGCGACCCTCCTGCTCAAGGTGAAGACGCGCGAGGAGGCGATCGGCTGGGCCGAGCGCTACGGCAAGATCCTCGGCGACGGCGAGCTCGAGCTCGGCAAGCTCAACGAGCCGTGGGACATCGGCCTGATGCCGGCGCCGGAAAACCCGCCGCTGCAGATCCTGCTCGTCGACAAGGCCGACTCCGCGACCGAGGCCGCGGGTCGCACGACGCAGCAGAAGGCCGCGCTCTCGCGCCTCAAGACCGAGATGGAGAAGGCCGGGGTGCTCGTCAGCTCGTACGACATGCAGCCGAGCGCGAAGGCGAAGCGCCTCGTGTTCACGAACAACGCGTTGCGCGTGACCGACGGACCGTTCAGCGAGTCGAAGGAGATGATCGGCGGCTTCTGCGTGATGGAGCTCGCGAACCTCGACGAGGCCGTCGCCATCTGCACGCCCTACGCGGAGATCCTCGGCGGCACGCTGGAGATCGATCTTCGCGAGCTCGTGTAGACTCTCGGGATGGGGCGTGCCGTACGGGCGGGTCTGATCCTTGCGGTCTGCGTGGCGGCACTCGGTGGCTGCAAGGACCGAACACCGAAGACTCGCGACGAGCGTGCCGCGGATGCGCTCGCGCGGGTCGACCAGATCGCGGCGGTGATGCCGGAGATCCGCCGGCTCTCACTCGATCGCCCCATCCCATCCTCACGTCAATCAGGCGCCGAGTTCCGCACGGCCGTGCGCGGATCGATCGCGGAGCAGCCACATCTCGATCACAAGCAGATCGCATTGCAGTCGCTCGGTCTGATCGACCCCACGACCGATCTCGCGCGGTCGATCGAGAACGTCTATGCCTCGCAGGCGGCGGCGTACTACGACCCGCGCACGAAGAAATTCTCGCTGGTGATGGCCCCCGAGAACGAGCTCGTGTTCGACAGCATCACGGCGCACGAGCTGACCCACGGTCTGCAGGACCAGCACTTCGATCTCAAGACGTACCTGGAGGGGACCAGGGCCGCGCCCCTGAACGCCGACGAGCAGATCGCACGGCGGTTCGTCGTCGAGGGTGACGCGATGTTCGCTTCGATCGTTTACATCGCGTACACCAAGACCAACCAAAAGGAGCTTACCGGCGAGCAGGTCAAGATCGCCCGGCGCGAGCTGGCCAAGCTCGATTCGCTCGATGGTCCAACACTCGCCATCGCACTCAAGCAGCAGATGTCGACGGCGAAGATCGTCGATACCGAGATCCAGCACGCGATCGATGCGATGCCGACAATCCCGGCGGCGATCCTGGAGCCGTTCCTGCTGCCCTACATGAAGGGCTCGTCGCTGATCGCGGAGGCCTACGACGGCGGAGGCTGGGACGCCGTCAACAGGCTCTACGCCAACCCACCGCGATCCACGGCGCAGGTGCTCCACGCGGGTGAGCAGTTGTTCAAGGACCGCCATGATCCGCGCGTCATCGCCATGCCGGGTCATGAAGAACATGTCGAGAGCCTCGAGGAGGACGTCCTCGGCGAACTCATGTGGGACATCTACTTCCGACGCTGGAAGCACACGGGCGAGGCCCACCCCGAGCGCGGATGGGCCGGCGATCGCTACGCGGTGTGGCGCGACGAGAAAGGAAAGATCCTCGTGCTCGTCTCGACCGCGTGGAGCAGCGAGTACCAGGCGAAGGCATTCTACGATGCGTACGTCTCGACCCTCGAAGCGCGCTATCCCGACCGCGCGCCGGGCGAAGGCGAACAGGTGCGCGAGCGCATCTGGGTACGCCAGGTCAGGGACCGGGTGTTCATCGTCGACGGGAGCGCCACGAACTTCCTGTACGACGTCGAGCGCGCGGCCACTCCCTGACGCCCTGGGCCCAGAAGGCCCGGACCGTGTCGACCAGCGGCCGAGTTCCGCAGAACGCGACGCGCATGAGCACGCGAGCGTGTCACGATGCGCTCGTGCAACGAGCCCTGCGATCCGCATTCTTCGCGGCGCTCGCCGCGTGTTCGCCGAAGTCCACCGGGACCGCGCTCGGCCCTGCCGAGACGCAGCAGATTCGCGACGCGGTGAAGGCCGCGCAGACGAAGGCCGATGCGTTCACCGCGGCGCGAGAGAAGGGGCTACGCGCGGCGTGGACCTCGATCGATCCCGCGGCGTCGACGGCGCCGTGCCCGGTGAGCCTGCCGCAGCTGCCGCTGTTCCGCGACTGGCAGGACCAGACGGACGAGGATCGCAAGGCGCTCGACGTGGCGCACTGGCGGATGACCGTGGTCCCCGCGACGGCGGTGCTCGGCGAGCCGCCGCCCGCCGACGAGAAGATGATGCAGAAGATCGAGCGCGAGGCCGCGGCCAACGGACCGCGTCGCGATCAGTTCGAGCGCCAGAGCGCGATGCTGTTGCGCATCGCGGCCGACGGCACGGTGCCCGAGACGTTCAAGACCGCCGCGGAGGTGCTCGCGCTCGCGACCGAGATCGGCAGCGATGCGTACTGGGGCTGGGAGCTCTCGGTCGTGACCACCGAGCATCGCCACCCGCTGTTCAACCCGGAGGGCTTCCAGCCGGGTGAGATCACCGGCAAGGCGCTGCTGTGGAGCTTCAAGGACGGCCGCGTGGTGTGCGCTGCGAACGTCAGCGCGACGAGCCAGGACAGGATGAAGCTCGAGATCGATCCGAAGCAGGAGCGCATGCAGGAGCATCAGGTGCTGAACGACGACCTGAGGAATCAGGCGTACCGCGCGGCGATCGTCGGCATGCACGCGGTGCCGTAGCGGTGTGAGCGCGCTGGCTTCGCGCGGCACGCCAACGGCGCGGATCGCACCGACGTGAGGTGCTGCACGCCGGCATGTGCACGCCGCGGATCTGACTCACCGCTTGCGCTTGCCGCGCGCGATCTCGGTCGCGAGCGCATCGAGGTGCGGCGCCCAGAACCGGCGGAACTGGCCGAGCCAGGCATCGACCTCCTCCAGCGGGCCGGAGCGCACCGCGTAGATCCGCCGCGTTCCCTCGGCGCGCACGGTCGCGAAGCCGCTGTCGCGCAGGACCTTGAGGTGCTGCGACACCGCGGACTGCGTGATCGAGAACTCGCGCGCGATGACCAGGACGACCTCGCCCGAGCTGTGCTCGCCATCGGCGAGAAGCTCGAGGATGCGGCGCCGTACCGGATCGCCGAGGATGTCGAACGCGTGCATCAGGTGCCCGTGTAGAACCCGATGGTCCGCTCCGCCTTCGCGCGCGCCTCCTCGGCCGGCTCGCCCGAGGCGACGTGCGCCGCTTGCCAGCCCTCGCCGCTGCCGCGCATGAACTGCTTGC
>JBBRED010000502.1:0-5225 GCA_038203335.1 Haliangiales bacterium
CTCGCGCTCGCGATCGGCCGCTCTGCCCTCGCCTGCGGCGGACTGGTCGGCGTCGTCGACTTCGACGAGAGCGCAGCGCAGCCGGTGCGCGCGCTCATCGATCTCTACCTCCGCATCGCCGAGCCGGCGTCCGCTCGAGACTGGGCGCGCCATGGCTTTCGCCGCGAGCTGCGCGCCGCCGGCCTCCAGCTCGTTCGCTCGGCGCCGGTCGGCTGGGGCACCGCGCGCGTCGGCCTCGCCGCGCCCGCTAGCTGAGGTCCGAGTCGACGCCCTGCCGGAGGTACGCGACGGTATCGACGAGCGTGAGCTGCGGATCGCGCGCCACGAAGCCGAGCTCGGTCTCGGCCTTGCGCGAATCGATCCACCAGAAGTGCTCGGACATCTCGACGGAGATCCGATCCACCGGCGGCTCCTTGCCGCGGTGCCGGTACAGCTCCTCGACGAGCGTGGCGCCCCATTGGCTCCACTTCCTCGGGATCCGGAGGCGCGGCGGCGAGACGTTCGAGATCCGGCCGAGCCGCTGAAAGAACTCCTTCATCGTCCAGTTCGGCCCGCCGAGCAGATAGCGCTCGCCGGCGCGGCCGTGCTCGAGCGCGTTCGCCGTGGCGGCGGCGGCATCGCGCGCGTCGACGAAGTTGATGCCGCCATCGGGCACCGTGGGAATCTGGCGCTTCAGGAACTTCCGCACGTCGCCGGTCGACGACAGGCGGCGGTCGCCGGGACCGAGCAGCAGGCTCGGGTTGACCGCGACGACCTCGATGCCGAGCGCGGTGCCGTGCTCGAACGCGAGGCGCTCCTGGTAGATCTTCGAAGCGTAGTACGGCCAGCCCGCCACGATCTCCTCGGCGTACGGCGCGGTCTCGTCGAGGATCTCCTCGTCCTTCGAGACGCCGATCGTGCCCGAGGTCGAGGCGAGCACCATGCGGCGGACGTTCGCGGCGTGCATGCGCTCGAGGACGCGGCGGGTGCCATCCACGTGCAGTCGCATCATCCGCTGCGCGTCGTCCGGATCTCTGGACACCGCGCCGGCGAGGTGGAACACGGCGTGAACACCGGCGAGCGCGGTGTCCAGATCCTCGGCCGACAGTACGTCACCGCGGACATGCTCGACGCCGAGATCCGAGAGCACGCCCGAGCGCGAGCGAGCGAGTCCTCGAACGGTGTGGCCCTGCTCGACGAGGACCTTGCACAGGTGCTCGCCGAGGAAGCCCGTCGCACCGGTGACGAGGACGGTCGCCATGGTTACTCGTAGTCCTCGGCCGTGGCGTAGTCGTCGGGGCTGATCGGCGCCGTCGCGAGCGGCGAGGTGTGGATCTTGAGGCCGAACCGGGGCTTGGTCAGCACGTGGCGGACGACCTCGGCCTCTGCCTCCGCCGCGGGACGAACATCGCTACCGAGCCGGGAACCACTCACGCGTAGAGAAAACTTCTTCATGTCTGAGCCTCGTCCTCGGTCACGGTCTTGCCCTGGTCCGCCAGCCACTCGGCCATCGGGGTCGTCCCCGCATCGCCCAGCGTCCACGCCTGGTCGCTCGGTGCGAGCCTGCGGATGACGCCTTCCACGTGATAGGTGATCGCCTTGTACTGCTCGGAGCGCGAGCGCGTTCCGGCGAGCTTCACGACGTCCTCGTACGAGAGGTACGGGCCGATGTAGCTCGCCACGCGCTCGCCGCGCTTCGGCAGGTAACGCCCGCGCGGCATCGCGTCATACGTGCCCGCCAGGTACATCGGCAGGATGCCGCACTTGTTCGTCATCGCGAGGTAGCCCAGCGAGGGCTTGAAGTCGCTCATGATGCCCGAGGGGCTGCGCGTGCCCTCGGGGAAGATCAGCAGGATGTAGCCATCGCGGATCACGTCGCCGGCGAGGCGAAGCGATTCGCGCAGCGAGCCGTGGCGCTCCATCGGCACCACGTTCGTGAAGTTCTCGAAGTACGCGCGGCGGACAGGGTCATCGAAGAAGTAGTCCTTCGCCGCCAGCGCGACCATCGCATCGCCCTGCTCGCCGAGCGCGTACTTGACGAGCCCCGTATCGAGGTGGCTCGCGTGGTTCGCCGCCACGATGTAGCCACCGAACGGCGGGACCTGGGTCTGCCCGTAGATGGAGGTATCGAGCACGCGCGAGTACAGCGCGCGCATCGCACCGCGCAGCGCGCTGCGGCCGATCGCGACGACCGGCGCCGGGACGTCGATGTCGTCGTCGGCCTTCTTGTCCTCGGCCTCTTTCTCCTTGCGGAGACGCTCGCGCTTCGGCTTCTCGCTGCGCGACTTCGCGCCCGTGCGCGCGACGAGCTTCTCGACATCAGCGACGGTCTCGAGCGCGAGCAACTCTGCCGGATCCGGCAGGCTGACGCCCGCGGCCTCGAGGGCAACTCCGAGCTCGGTGAACATCAGCGAATCGAAGCCCAGCTCGTCGAGTCGGGTCTCCGCCGTGATGCCGCCACGCTTTTTCTGCGAGACATCCGCGAGCAGATCGAGCAGCCACGTGCCGCCGCCCTCGCCGCCCTCCGAGAGCTGCTTCGCCTCGGCGCCGCCCTTGGCCGCGCGCTCGAGCCGCTGCAGCTCCTTGACCACGTCGCGGCGGCGCACCTTGCGCGACGCCGTCTTCGGCAGATCGTGGTCCCACAGGTGGACGATCTTCGGGCGCTTGTACAGCGCGAGGGTCTTGCCGACCTTCTTCACGTGCTCGCGCACGGCCTCGCGCACGGCCTCGCGCGACATGCCGTCGTGCTCGTAATCGGGAACGATCAGCGTGGCCACGGTCTCGAGGCCGCCATCGCCCGTGGGCAGACCGACGACCGACATCTCCTTGATGTACTTCGAGTCGCGCAGCACCTCTTCGAGCTCGTCGGGATAGATGTTCTCGCCTGACGCGCCGAGGATCATCTCCTTCTTGCGGCCCACGATGAACAGATTCCCGTCCTCGTCGAACCGACCGAGGTCTCCGGTGTGCAGCCAGCCGTTCTTGATCGTCTGCGCCGTGGCATCGGCGTTCTCGAAGTAGCCCGACATCACGTTCGGACCCTTCGCGATCACTTCGCCCACGCCACGTTCGTCGGGCTGATCGATCTTCACGTCGATGCCCGGCAACGGACGACCGACCGAGCCCGGGATGACCTTGTCGCCGGGCCGCGTGACGGTGAGCACCGGCGCGCTCTCGGTCATGCCGTAGCCCTCGTACAGGTTGAAGCCGAGGCCGTGGAACGACTTCAGCGTCTCCGCCGGTAGCGCCGAGCCGCCGGAGACGAGCAGGCGCATGCGTCCGCCGAGCTTGCGGTGCACGGGGAAGAACAGCAGCTTTCCGGCCCCGAAGTCCCACGGCAGCTTGTCGCGCAGCGAGCGGTTGAGGTCGACGATCGAATCGAACACCTTCTCGACGACGATTCCGGCGTCGGAGACGTTCTTGTAGATCTTGCGCTCGAGCAGCTGCCACAGCGCGGGGACGCCGATCAGACCGGTGATGCCCTCGTCCTCGAGCGCGCGCGCGAGCGCATCCGCCTCGATCTCCTCGAGGTAGTCGATCGATGCACCGTGCATCAGCGGCATCAGGAAGCCGGCCGTGAACTCGAACGTGTGGTGCAGCGGCAGCACGCTCAGCAGCTTGTCGTGCTTGTACAGCGAGAACACCGACGACAACTTGCTCGTCATCGACGTGAGGTTCTTGTGCGAGAGCATCACGCCCTTCGGCGTCCCCGTGGTGCCCGACGTGAAGATCAGCGAGGCGAGCGAGTCGCCCTTGACGTCAGGGCGGATCGCGCCGACCGAGACCTCGGGCTCCGCGAGGAGCTCGTCATACGCGAGCACCTTTGCCTCGATGCCCTGCTGCTCGAGCCAGCCGTTGAACGCCCCGTGCGCGGGCGACCACACCACGGTGGCATCGCCCTCGCCGTCGCCGATCGGGACTGCGATGGCCGCCTCGCCGCAGAGCCGCTCGACGACCTTACGCGACAGCACGAGCACCCGCGCGCGCGACACCTTCACCAGGTTCACGACCTCGGCGAGCATCAGCTCCTTGTCGAGCGGGACGGCACTCGCGCCGGCGAGCAGGATCGCGAAGTACGACACGCCCCACTCGGGCCGGTTCTCGCCCATCACGACCACGCGATCGCCGGTGGCCACGCCGAGCTGGCGCAGCACGCCCGCGCCCTGCCACGCCGCCTCGCCCATCTGGCCGTAGGTGTACGTGATCGGCTCGGCGTCCTCGTCCTTGCGGATCAGGCGCAGCGCGATGCGGTTTCCGTGCAGCTTCGTCGCTGCCTCGAACATCTCGATCAGGCTCTTGTACGTGTAGACGCTCCTCGGCTTCGGACCGAACTCGTCGTCGAGCTTGCCGAACGTCCACTTCTGCAGACCCGGGAAGTGGGTGTGCAGCCAGTACTTGCGCCAGTCGACCAGGTGCGGCGCCCACAGTAGCTTGTCCTGGTCCGACGGCGTCACGCGGGCCCACAGGGCGCGCATGTTGTCGCAGCGAAACGCGATGTCGTGGTCCGTGGTGAACGGCTTGAACAGATCGACGAGCTCGATGATCTGGCCGGTGAACGTGCTGATCTTCTGCAGCTCGTCGCGCGCGCGCTCGGCGAACGCTTCGAGGCGGGGCGCGCCCCACTTCGGCAGCTTCGTATCGATCGTCTCGATCAGCTTGTCGGCGAGCCCCTTGAGGAGCGGTGCCGAGCGCTTCTGGAAGTGCTCGTAGGTGACCGGACGCGACTCGAGCCGCGCCCGGATCCGGCTGCGCAGCGTGTCCTCGCCGGCATCGGCCTTGTCCTTGTAGACCTGGCGAACGGCGAGCCCGGTGAGCTCGGTGACGCGCCGGCTCGAGACGCGGTTCGCGTCGCTCGAGCCGAGCTGGTAGATCGGCTCGTGCTCGCCGGCGAGCACCGCGGCGGTCGCGAGCAACATGCCGGCCGCGATGAAGTCGACCGGGATGATGTCGAGCGCCGCGTCCGCGCCTACGGGCACCGCGCGGTGGCCCTTGAGCATCAGGTACATCAGCGGCGCGGTCGTGTTGAAGCCCTCGTTCCAGCCGGGGAACGGGAACCGGATCGAGCTCTCGACGACGGCGGGCCGGACGATCGTCGACGACACGGAGCTGTCGCTGAGGATGATCTGCTCGCCGAGGGACTTGGTGTACGTGTACGTGTTGGTCCAGCCCCAGTGCTCGGCGCGCTCCATGCCGATGCGGGTCAGCTCCTCGTAGACCCAGAGCTTGCGCTCGCGCGCGACCGCGAG
>JBBRED010000503.1:0-5218 GCA_038203335.1 Haliangiales bacterium
ACGACCTCGCACTGCGCGACGCGCTGGTACGCCTTGGTCGACACGAGACCGCCGCGGAGGGCGAGGCATCCGTCGTCATCGGGGGACGCGAGGAACCGCCAGGTCGCGCGCTTCGGATCGAAGTAGGTCACCACGGTCGCGGTCGCCTGCGCCTCGCACGAGGTCATCTTTGCCGGATCGACCAGCGTGCTGCGGGTGGCCTTGCACTCGGTCTCGGTGCGCTCGCAGCGCGGCGTCTCGCCGCCCGCGGCCTTGTCATCGCGCGGATGAAAGCACGACCAGTCCGCGCCGAACGGGATGACGTTGGCGGGCGGCTTCGCACCAGCACCGCCGCCTCGCGCGTACGCGACCGAAGCCGCGCACGCGGCGAGCAGTCCGAACGCGAAGTGTCGCATCGCTTCCATATGGTCGCACCGGTGGGACGACAGCGCCACCTCCGGCATTCACCGCCGACTGGCGGCCGCTGGCAGGTTGGCCCACCTGGCGACGAGCTCCTCCGGCACGACATCGCCGTGGGCAAGGAAGTGTGCGAGGTGCGGCAAGGAATCGCACCCGAAAAACATGCAGCCGTTGACGATGGACGTCGGGACGCCGAAGACTCCCTCTGCGATCGCCCGTGCGGACTGGTCGCGCAGGCGCGCCTTGGTCTCCCCGTCCTCGGCCTGCGCGAGCGCATCGGGCGAAATGCCTGCTCGGCCGGCGATCACGGCGACGGCGGCGGGGTCGGTGACGCCGGTACCGTCGGCCCAGGCGGCGCGGAACAGTCCGTCGATCAGCGCGCGGCGCTGGTCGGCGGGGAGCGGCAGCGAGGCGAGGCGGAGGGCGAGCAGTGGGTTGAACGGGTGCGCCGGTGGCGGCGAGAGCGGAACGCCGAAGCGCTCGGCGATCCGCGCGACGTCGTGGATCAGATAGGCGCGACGCGCCGGAACCTCCGCCGGTCCGCGCGTGCCGTGCGCCTCGAGCAGCGCGGCGAACAGCACGGGCACCGGCTCGACGGTCACGCCGCCGCGCTCGGCGATGTCGTGGATCTGGGTCCACGCCAGGTAGGCGTACGGCGAGATGATATCGAAGTGGAAGCGCAGCGTGCTCACGCCGCTGCCGCCGGCGCTGCGAACTGCGCGTGATACAGCGCGTGGTACGCACCGCCGGCCGCGAGAAGCTCGGCGTGCGTGCCCTGCTCGACGATCTTGCCGCCGTCCATCACCAGGATCAGATCGGCCTTGCGGATGGTCGAGAGCCGGTGCGCGATCACGAAGCTGGTACGCCGCTCGCGCAGCTTCGCCATTGCCTGCTGCACCAGGACCTCGGTCCGCGTGTCGACCGACGAGGTCGCCTCGTCGAGGATCAAGATCGCCGGCTCCGCGAGGAACGCGCGGGCGATCGTGATCAGCTGCTTCTCGCCGGTCGACAGGTTCGAGCTCTCTTCGTCGATCACCGTGTCGTAGCCGGCGGGCAGGGCGCGGACGAACCGATCCACATAGGTCGCCTTCGCCGCGGCGAGCATCTGCGCCTCGCTGGCGGCGGTGTTGCCGTACAGGATGTTGTCGCGGATCGTGCCGCCGAACAGCCAGGTGTCCTGAAGGACCATGCCGAGCGTCCCGCGCAGCTCGCTCCGCGGCAGGTCCGCGATGTCGACGCCGTCGAGGAGGATTCGCCCGCTGTCGAGCTCGTAGAACCGCATCAGAAGGTTCACGAGCGTGGTCTTACCCGCGCCGGTGGGCCCGACGATCGCGATGGTCTGCCCCGGCGCAGCGGTCAGCGACAGGTGCTCGATCAACGGGACCTCGGGCTTGTACCGGAAGCCGACGTCCTCGAACCGGACCTCGCCGCGCACCGGTGGCAGTTCGGCGGCGTCGCGCTCCAGGGGCTGCTCGACTGAATCGAGGAGCTCGAACACGCGCTCCGCCGATGCCACCCCCGACTGCAACACGTTCGCCACCGACGCGACCTGCGAGAGCTGCTGCGTGAACTGCCGCGAGTACTGGGTGAACGCTTGCACGCTGCCGAGCAGCATCGCGCCGGAGGCCACGCGGATGCCACCGACGACGGCGATGCCGATGAACGTGAGGTTTCCGAGGAAGCTGATCGCCGGCATGATCAAGCTCGAGATGAACTGAGCGCGGAAGCCCGCATCGAACAGCTCGTCGTTCTTCGCGCGGAACCTGCCCTCGATCTGCGCGCGCCGGCCGAACACCTTCACCAGCGCGTGGCCGGTGAAGGCCTCCTCGATCTGACCGTTCAACGCACCGACGTGCTTCCACTGCGCGATGAATCCCTTCTGCGCGCGCTTGCCGATCTTCGCGGTGGCGACCACCGAGAGCGGCACGGTCACGAGCGTGATCAGCGCGAGCAGCGGCGAGATCACCACGAGCATGATCAGCACGCCCAGCAGCGTGAGGATGCCGCCGAGGATCTGCGACAGCGTTTGCTGCAGCGCAGAGGCCACGTTGTCGATGTCGTTCGTGACGCGACTCAGCACCTCGCCGTGTTGCTGTCCATCGAAGTACGACAGCGGGACGCGCATCAGCTTGTCCTCGACATCGCCGCGGAGGCGCTTGATCGATCGCTGGACGGCGATGTTCAGGATGTAGCCCTGGAACCACGAGAACAAGGACGCGCCCGCGTACAGGCACATCACGAGGACGAGCACGTGGCCGAGCGCGCCGAAGTCGATGCCGTGACCGGGCATCACGCTCATATGCTCGACCATGTCGGCCATCCGGTCGTTGCCGCTGGCGTGCAGCGATGCGACCGCCTGATCGTGCGTCAGCTCCGCGGGGAGCCGGCTGCCAAGGTAGCCCTGGAAGATGATGTTCGTCGCACCGCCGAGGATCTTCGGACCGCTGACGTTGAGCCCGACGCCCACCACCGCGAACACCAGCACGCAGAGCAAGAGCGCCCGCTCCGGTGCGAGGCGAGCGAGGAGGCGTCGTGCGGAGGGGCCAAAGGTCTTCGCCTTCTGCGGCGGAGCCATCCCGGCGCCGCCGAACGGACCTCGTCCCATCATCGGCCGCGCGGGCGGCGGGGAGGCTGGCTTCTGTTCGCTCATGCGGCCTCCTTGTCTTCGGTCTGAGAGGTCACGATCTCCTGGTACGTGCGGTTGCTCGCGAGCAGCTCGGCGTGGGTGCCGCGCCCGACGACCTTGCCGCCATCGAGCACGATGATCTGCTCGGCATCGACGATGCTCGCCACGCGCTGCGCGACGAGGATCATGGTGGCGTTCGCCATCCGAGGTTTCAGCGCTGCTCGCAGCTTGGCCTCCGTCGCGAGATCGAGCGCGGAGAACGAATCGTCGAACAGGAACACGCCGGGCTCGCGGAGCAGCGCGCGTGCGATCGCGAGCCGCTGGCGCTGACCTCCCGACACGTTCGTGCCGCCCTGCGAGATCGGCGACTCGAGGCCCTGCGGCATCGCGGCGACGAAGTCCTTCGCCTGCGCGATCTCGAGCGCCGACCATAGTTGCTCGTCGGTGGCGTCGGGGTTGCCGAACCGGAGGTTGGAGGCGACCGTGCCGGAGAACAGATATGCGCGCTGCGGCACCATACCGATCCGCGCCCACAGCTCCTCCGGGTCACGCTCGCGAACGTCGAGCCCGTCGATCAGCACGGCGCCGGCCGTGGGGTCGGAGAGCCGCGGGATCAGCTCGAGCAGCGTGGTCTTGCCGGCGCCGGTGGACCCGATGATCGCCGTGAGCTGCCCGGGCTTCGCCGTGAACGCGATGTCACCGAGCACCGGGGCCACCGCGCCCGGGTACCGGTACTCCACCCCTCGCAGCTCGACCACGCCGGTCCGGGTCTCCGGCACCTTCACGGTCGACGGCGGAGCCACGGTGGGCTGGGTGTCCAGCACCTCGTTGATACGCTCGGCGCACACCGCCGCGCGTGGGATCATGACGCCCATGAACGTCGACATCATGACGGCGACGAGGATCTGCATCAGGTAGCTCAGGTACGCCGTGAGTGCTCCTACCTCGAGGTCGCCTCCGGCGATCCGCTTCGCGCCGAACCACAGCACGGCGACCATCGATGCGTTGAACACCACCATCACCGTCGGGAACATCAGCGCTTGCAGCTTTCCAACCGCGAGCGCGAGGGCGGTGAGCTCCTCGTTGGCGGCGCCGAAGCGCTTGGCCTCGTGCGGCTCGCGCACGAACGCGCGAACCACGCGCATGCCCGTGATCTGCTCGCGCAGCACGCGATTGACCTTGTCGATCTTCCCCTGCATCGCGCGGAACAGCGGGATCATGCGCGCGATGATCAGACCGATGCTGCCGGCGAGGACCGGCACGGCGACGAGCAGCAAGCGCGACAACGCCACGTCCTCGCGGAGCGCCATCACGATGCCTCCGATGCACATGATCGGCGCCATCACGAGCATGGTCACGCCCATCAGCACGAGCATCTGGACCTGCTGGACGTCGTTCGTGGTGCGGGTGATCAGCGACGGCGCTCCGACGTGGCCGACCTCGCGCGCCGACAGCTTGCCGACGTGGTGGAAGATCGCGGCGCGCAGGTCACGGCCGTAGCTGATCGCGACGCGGGCGCCGAAGTACACGGCGGCGATCGAGCATGCGATCTGGAGCGCGGCGATCCCGAGCATCACGCCACCGAGCTTCAGGATGACCGTGGTGTCGCCCTGCGCGACGCCCTGGTCGATGATGTCGCCGTTGAGGCTCGGCAGGTAGAGTGAGGCGATCGTGCCGACGAGCTGGAGCAGCACGACGAGCACGAGCGCCTTCTTGTACGGCCGGAGATAGGTCGTGAGGAGGCGGAGCAACATCAGGTCAGATCCTCGATATCCGTACGGGTACGGCTGCCGTCGAGAATGACGGCGACGATCTCGGCGGAGGTCAGCGGCTCGCCGTCCGCGATGCGGGGGTGAGACGCGGCGAACGTGAACATGCGAAGGAATCGCGCGACCTGGCTGGGCTCGTAGCGCAGCTCGTCCACGTGGGGCTCGAGCAGCACCTCGACGGCGCGGCGCAGACCATCGTCGCGGTGGTAGTCCTTGATGTCGCGCTTCGGATCGGGGCGCGGTGGCGCGGTGCGGCCGAGCACCATCATGAGCTGCCACACGCCATCGACGCGCTGCTGCAGGATCTCGACGGCCGCGATCAGCTTGTCGCGCAGCGGGAGCGCGGAATCGATCCGCGATAGCCGAAGCTCGGTCGGCGCCGGATCGAACGCGGTCTCGATCGCCGCGAGTACCAGCGCCTCCT
>JBBRED010000504.1:0-5168 GCA_038203335.1 Haliangiales bacterium
TACGCGTTCGACACGCCGGTATCCGACGAGATCAGCACGCCGTTCTGCCGCGTGCGGATATCCGGACCCTGCGGACCGTAGTCGGCGAACTGCGTGTAGAGCACGCCGGTGCCGCGGGTATCGGTCATGAACTGGCTGCGATAGCCGATCAGGCCGCGAGCGGGGATCTTGTACTCGAGGCGCGTGCGCCCGACCGCGGACGGCCGCATCTCGGTCATCTGACCGAGACGGCGGTTGAGCTCGGCGACCACCGGGCCGACGTAGTTCTCGTCGAGATCGATCACGGCGTGCTCGTACGGCTCGAGCGTCTTTCCGGTCTCCTCGTCGACCTTGAGGATCACCTGCGGCTGCGAGACACAGACCTCGTAGCCCTCGCGGCGCATCGTCTCGATCAGCACCGTCAGGTGCAGCTCGCCACGGCCCGAGACGCGGAACACGCCGGCATCCGCCGTGTCCTCGACGCGGAGCGCGACGTTGCTCTTCAGCTCGCGAGCCAGGCGCTCGGCGAGGTTGCGCGACGTGACGTACTTGCCTTCCTTGCCGGCGAACGGACCATCGTTCACGCGGAAGTTCATCGTGATCGTCGGCGCGTCGATCTTGAGGAGCGGCAGGATCGTCGGGTTGGCGATCGAGGTGATCGTCTCGCCGACGTTGAGGTTCGACATGCCGGTGAACGCGACGATGTCGCCGGCCACGGCCTCCGCGAGCTCGAAGCGCTTCAGGCCCTGGAACCCGAGCACCTTCTGGACGCGGAACTCTTCCTTGGTGCCATCGCGGTGCGCGAGCAGAACGCGATCGCCGACCTTGCTGCGGCCGGAGCGCATGCGCCCGATCGCCATGTAGCCGAGGTAGTCGTCGTAATCGAGGGTGGCGACCTGCATGAGCAGCGGCGCCTCCGGGTCACCGGCGGCCGGCGGCACCTTGTCGATGATCAGGTCGAGGATCGGACCGAGGTCCTTGCGCTCGTCCTCGAGGTTCAGGATCGCGAAGCCCTGACGGCCCGAGGCGTAGATCACCGGGAAGTCGAGCTGCTTGTCGGTCGCGCCGAGCGAGTCGAACAGCGCGAACACCTGGTCCATGACCTCGTGCGGGTCGACGCCGGGGCGATCGATCTTGTTGACGACGACGATCGGGTTCAGACCCATGTCGAACGCCTTCTGCGTCACGAACCGCGTTTGCGGCATCGCGCCCTCGTAGGCATCGACGAGGAGGAGCACCGAGTCGACCATGCCGAGCACGCGCTCGACCTCGCCGCCGAAGTCGGCGTGGCCCGGCGTATCGACGATGTTGATGCGCACGCCCTTCCAGGTGACAGCCGTGCACTTGGAGAGGATCGTGATGCCGCGTTCGCGCTCGAGATCGTTCGAGTCCATCGCACGCTCGGCGACGACCTCGCCCGTGCGGAACGAGCCGGCCTGCTTGAGGAGACCATCCACCAGGGTGGTCTTGCCGTGATCGACGTGCGCGATGATCGCGACGTTGCGGATATTGGTGGACGCGGCGGACGACATCTAAAGCCCGTTCGGTGAAGGGAACAACCGGTGACACGCGGCGAGTCCGCGGACCTCGGGAGGAGCCTCGGTCGCACCGAGCAGCGCGGCGAGCAATAGATCGTTCGTGCCAGTCAGCACGCGCTCGCCGATCGAAATGCCGCCCGTGGGCAGCTTCTTCGCGGAACCGATCACGGCGCCTGCGCCGCTGATGAGGTCCGCCTTGTCGCCGGAGAGCGTCACGCGAAACATCGCGACGCCGTCGGGCGTGTACACGCCGGTCTCGGAGGGTTGATCGATCGGGAACACCCGCGCGACGACCTCGCCGTTGCGCTTGATCGTGGTGCCGTTCGTCGACGTCTCGCCGGTCCAGCGGATCTCGCCGAGCTGCGCGACGAGCGGATCGGTTCCGACCATCATCTCGATGTCCTCGACCATCGCGCGGCACGGATGGCCCGGGGTCACGCGAGCCACGAGGTGGCCCTTTGCATCCTTGAGCTCGATCGACGGCGCCGCATCGGGCGTGCGCCCGCCTGCATCGGACTTGCTCTGGCACGCGGAAAGCGCGCCGAGGACAAGTACAAGATGACGGGTGGCGGGCACGGGCGGCGGTCTATAACAGGATGCGGGAGTACTGGCAATGCCTTGGGATCTTCGCGATCCGGGTCGCCGTGTGCTACCTGCGAGGTGATGCGGGTCGCGCTGGTCCTCTGCGTTGCCGCCGCGTGCGGAAAGGGCAACGGATCCGCGCCTCCACCGCCGCCCACGCACGATGCGGGCACGGCCACGGCGGCTCCGGCCGAGGTCCAGCTGGCCCCGCGGCCGCTCGGGCTTGCCAAGCTGAGTGCCTATCAGTGGCGCAAGCGAGCGGGCCAGACCGCGTTCAAGGCTGCCCGCAAGGCAGAAGGGCGCGCGGACTGGGCGGCGGTGGTGGCGGCGTGTCAGGAGGCGCTGGCCGCCGATCCGGGGCACCTCGACGCCGCGTGGCTACTCGCCGCCGGCCTCGGCAAGCTCGGCAAGACCGCGGAGGTCTACGAGCCGCTCGCGCGGGCGGTCGCCGGTGATTTCGGAACGTGGGGCCAGGCGTCGCTCGAGCTGCCGGCGCTGCAGGGCTTTCTCGCGACGCCGACCGGCGAGGCGTGGCGCCGCCGCGTGGAGGCCGATCGCTCCGCGTATGTCGCGGCGCTCGCGCACGTCACGATCGTCGAAGGCGACGGCGAGCTCTACGGTCTCGATCCGGCGACGTCGCGCTGGCATCGGTTGACGCGCACCGGCGGCGCGGTGGTCGGCGCGCTGCCGTCGCCTTCTGCGCGCGAGATCGCCTACGTCACGCGACAAGGTCCGAAGGGCAAGCGCGAGCTCGCGATCGGCGTCATCGATCTCGCCAAGGGCCGCACCACCAGGCCGCAGCCGCTCGGCACGCTCAAACCGATCAGCGTCGCGTACAGCGCGAAGGCACCGGTCGGATTCGTCGTCGGTACCGGAGCGCCGAAGCTCACGTGGCGCGCCGTCGGAGCGAGCACGCTCGACGCGCTCCCCCCGAAGACCACGCGTCCACCGGGCCATCGCCTCGAGGTGCAGGGCAAGAGCGCGCGGCTTCACGGCCTGCCCGCGACCGGCGTGACCGCGGACTGGGATGATCAGGGTCTCGCGAGCGCGATGCGGATCGGCTCGTCGAACAAGGTGGTCAGCGTTCCGAGCCCGGGCCTC
This sequence comes from Haliangiales bacterium, assembly GCA_038203335.1. Taxonomy (GTDB): domain Bacteria; phylum Myxococcota_A; class Polyangia; order Haliangiales; family Haliangiaceae; genus JABFXX01. The sequence goes on from JBBRED010000504.1 coordinate 3,201, forward strand.
ATCGATGGCAACACCGTCGTGTGGTCGGCGGATCGCAGTCACCTCGCGTTTGTCGCGCAGCTCCAGCCGGACTCCGCCTGCACGCCCGGCGCGGCGCGCGCGGCCGCGTACACGGCCGATGCCGCGACGGGCGCGGTGACGCCGCTGTTCACGCCGGTGATCGAGCCGACGAAGATCGACAAGGGCCTCGGCGTGGAGTGGATGAGCGATCGCGCGCTGCTCGTGGCGAGCGGCGACGAGGTCACGCTGGTCGGGCTCGATGGCGCGCGCACCACGCTCGCCGGCGCGACCGATCTCCTCACGCCGCACCCGCGCCCGCACTGCACGCCCGCTCCCGACGACGAGCCCGTAACCCTTGATGACCCCGATCCCGAGGCGGGCTCCGGTGGTGGAAGCGGTTCGACAATGGTCGGACCAATGGTGAAGCCCTGACATCCAATGAGTGGTAACCGCAGGTAATCGCTCGTTTGTGCCGCATGGCACAGGGGGTGCTTTTAGTCCTCCTCGTGAAGAATCCCCGCGAGCTGCTGGCTGCCGGTTTCGGTGGCGCCGTCGGAACTGCCCTCGATCTCGGCTGCCTTGTCCTTCTGGTCAAGCACGGCGTGTCGGTGCCGGTGTCGACGTTCATCGCCGCGATCGCGGGGGCCGCGACCAACTTCGTCATCAACAAGTACGTCGCGTTCCGCGATCCAACGCCTGTCAACCTTCGTCAGCTCGGTCGCTTCGGCTTCGTCGCCGTGGCCGCCGCGCTGCTGATGGCGGTGGCGATGAAGATCGTGGCCGTGAAGCTCGGTGCCCCCGTGGTCGTCGCGAAGCTCGCGTGTGCGGCCGTCGTGTTCGCCATCTGGACCTATCCCGCTCAGCGACGGCTCGTGTTTGCACGAACCGTCGCCGCCTGAACCCGTTCTCGTCTGTGAGGAGCATTGCATGTCGAATCTCGTCCCGTTCGTCGACCTCAGCGTGATCGTCCCCGCCTACAACGAGGAGCTGCGTCTCCTGCCGACGCTCGAGCGCCTGCACGCGTTCCTCTCGGCGCAGCAGCTGCGCTACGAGATCCTCGTTGTCGACGACGGTTCGAAGGACAACACGTGCGGCGTCGTGGAGAAGGCGATCGAGACCATCCCGCACCTCGCGCTCGTGCGGCAGTCGCCGAACGCGGGCAAGGGCGCGGCGGTGCGGCGGGGCATGCTCGCGGCGCGCGGTCAGATCCGCGTGATGTGCGACGCGGACTGCTCGATGCCGCCGGAGCAGCTGCCGCGCCTCCTCGCGCCGATCATCGCGTGCAAGGCCGAGATCTCGATCGGCTCGCGCTACGCCGAGGGTGCGAAGACGGACGTGAAGCAGCCGGCCTACCGCGTGCTGTGGAGCCGCCTGGCCAACAAGGTCATCCAGCGCTCGCTGGTGCCCGGCATCCGCGACACGCAGTGCGGGTTCAAGGCGTTCACCGCGGAGGCGGCGCGCAATCTGTTCGCGAGCGCGACCATCAACGGCTGGGCGTTCGACCTCGAGATCCTCGCGCTGGCGCGCCGCCGCGGCTTCGCGATCGAGGAGGTCGGCGTCGAGTGGAAGGACGACAACCGCTCGCGCATCAACCCCCTCAAGGACATGTGGAAGGTCATCCGCGAGGCCCTGATCATCCGCAAGAACCTCAAGTCCGGCCTCTACAATAAGAAGCTCCCGGCCGCCGCCTGAACGTGCCTGGAACGTGGTAGACGATGGTCGCTCGTTCGACGGAGAGGCCGAGGTGATCGCCGGCGTCGGCTCGCAAGAGTCCGGCGCGGGAGGAAAGTCCGAGCTTCATAGGGCAGGGTGCTGGCTAACGGCCAGTCGAGGTAACTCGCAGGACAGTGCAACAGAAAGCAAACCGCCTCTCGCAAGGGAGGTAAGGGTGAAAGGGTGCGGTAAGAGCGCACCGCCCCTCTGGTGACAGAGGGGGCATGGCAAACCCCACCCGAAGCAAGACCAGAC
>JBBRED010000505.1:0-5167 GCA_038203335.1 Haliangiales bacterium
AGCTCGTACCGCGCCCCACCGTGACGCCTTCGATCATCCGCGCGATGTAGCGCGGGCACGCGTCGGGATCCGCGATCGCGAGCTCGATGGATGGCGCGGGACCTCCCGCGAACGCCGAGAGGTCCACGTCGGGCAGGACGATCTTGCCGCGCAACATCGCGACCAGCTCGCGCGCCACGCCGAGGTGACCGAGCACGTCGCCACGGTTCGCCGGCGCGTTGACCTCGAGCATCCAGTCATCGAGGCCGAGCGCCTGCTGCGCGCTCGCACCCAGCGCGACCGGATCGTCCTCGGGCAGCACGATGATGCCCGCGTGATCGTCGCCGAGTCCGAGCTCGTCCTCGGCGCACAGCATGCCGGGCGAGACCACGCCCTTGACCGGCTTCGCGGCGAGCGTGATGCCACCGGGCAGCGTGGCGCCGATCTGCGCCCACAGCACCTTGCGACCGGCCGCAGGGACGTTCGGCGCACCGCACACGACCTGCGTCGCTGTGCCGCCCTTCTCCGTGATCACGTCGACGAGCGTCAGCTTGTCGGCCTGCGGGTGCACCTGCTTGCCCACGACCTGCGCCACCACCACGCCCGAGAAGCCCGCCCCGAGGTTCGTCATGCCTTCGATCTCGAGACCGCCGCGCGTCAGCGCGCGCGCGCCCTCCTCGACCGTTGGCTGGGTGTCGAGGTCACAAAGCTCGAGGAGCCAGTTCCACAGGACCTTCATTAGAACTGCTCCAGGAAGCGAACGTCGCCTTCGTAGTAGTACTTGATGTCGTTCACCCCGTGGCGAAGCATGGCCATCCGCTCGAGCCCCATGCCGAACGCGAAGCCGGTGTACTTCTCGCTGTCGATCTTGGTGTGCGCGAACACGTCGGGATCGACGACGCCCGCGCCGCCGATCTCGATCCATCCGGTGCCCTTGCACAGCCGGCAGCCCGAGCCGCCGCAGAAGCTGCACTGCATGTCGACCTCGGCGCCGGGCTCGACGAACGGGAAGTAGCTCGGGCGCAGCCGCACCGTCAGGTTCTTCTGGAAGAACCGCGTCACGAAGTGGATCAGCACGCCCTTGAGATCGGCGAACGAGATGCCCTCGTCGACGGCGAGCCCTTCGATCTGCGTGAACATCGGCGAGTGTGTCGGGTCGTCATCGCGGCGATAGACATGTCCCGGCGCGATGATCCGGATCGGCGGCGCCTGGGTCAGCATCGTGCGGACCTGCACGGGGCTCGTGTGCGTGCGCAGCACGATCTCCTCGGACACGTAGAAGGTGTCCTGCATGTCGCGCGCGGGATGATCCTTCGGGATCGCGAGCGCCTCGAACGTGTGCCAGTCGGTCTCGATCTGCGGACCGTCGGCGACCACGAAGCCGAGCTCGGCGAAGATCTGCACGGCCTCGAGGCGGACCTGCGTGAGCAGGTGCAGGTGACCGCGCAGCGCCGGGCGCGCCGGTAGCGAGACGTCCACGACGCGCGCGAGATCCGCCGCGGCCGCGACCGCCGTCAGCTCGCCGAGCCGCCGGGAGACTTGCTCCTCGATGGTCTGCTTGACCTTGTTGACCGCCGCACCGACCAGCGGCCGATCCGCCGGCGGGAGCTTCGACAGCTCCTTCATGACCTCGGACACCTTCCCCTTCTTGCCGAGGAACTGCGCCTGCGCCGCGCGGATCGCCTGCTCGTCGGCGAGCGGCTGGATCACGGCGAGGAAGTCGTCGGCGAGCTTGTCGAGGTTCGTGATCAGTTCACTGGCGCTCATTGTGATTACCCCAAACGCAAAAACGGCGGCCCTTGCGAGCCGCCGTCATTGAAACAGACGAGAAGACTCTTACGCGGAAGCGAGAGCCTTAAATGCCACCGGGTCGCTGATCGCGATCTCGGCGAGCATCTTGCGGTTGAGCTCGATGCCCGACGTGCCGAGCATGCCCATCAGCTTCGAGTACGAGTGGCCAAGACCACGCGCCGCCGCGTTGATGCGCATGATCCAGAGCGAGCGGAAGTCCCGCTTGCGGACCTTGCGAGAGCGGTACATGTGCATCCACGCGTGCTGAACGGCCTCGTTCGCGACGGCGTGGCAGCTATTGCGCTTGCCGCGGAAGCCGGACGCAGCCTTCAGGATGCGGTTGCGACGACGGCGAGCTTTGTATCCTCGTTTTGCGCGGGGCATAGCACTAGTCCTTGTACGGCAGCAGGAGCGCGATCTGGTGGTGGTGCGCGTCCGGGACGTACGCGCTGTTGCGGGCCTGGCGCTTACGCTTCTTGCTGCGATTCGTCAGCAAGTGGCGCTTGAACACGTGACCGAACTTGAACTTGCCGGTGGCAGTACGCTTGAAGCGCTTCTTGGCACCGGAGTGGGTCTTGACCTTGGGCATGGCTACTTCCGCAGAGCGAAGGGTGGCTCTTATGCCCCAGACTCTTCGCGTGGACAAGTGGTTTCCGGCATGGTTTCGCCGGATCCCGGGTCAGCTCCCGCCCAGCGCGCGCTTGGCGGCGTCGAGGAGCGGCTGGGTCGTGACCGGCTTACCGGTCGCGAGCCGCATCCACTGGTCCGGCAGGATATTGCCGATCTTGCACACCCGCTCGAATTCCTTGGCAAATGTTGCCTTGTCCTTGCCGGCGACGTGCTCCTCGACCTGGAACGCGATGACGTGGCCGACGACGTAGTTGAAGAGGTAGAGCGGCGATGTGATGGTGTGGCTGTAGATGCCGAGGAGCGGGGTGTCTTTCCCCCCGAGGATCGGCGCGTAGTACTTGTTCCAGGTCTCGCGGGCGATCCGGTTGGTCGCGTCCTTGAGCTCCGCGGCGGTCGCCGACGGGTGGTCGTAGAGCCAGTGCCACACGTCGATCTCGACGAGGGCCGAGCCGGCGATCTCCCGCGTGTTCCAGAAGTCCGCGATCACGCGCCGGGTCTCCGCATCGCCCTTTGCCCGCGGCTTGCCGAGGAGCTCGAGCGCGCGCGCCTGGAACAAGAATGCGAGCGCCTCCGTGAACGCCGTGTTCGGCACGCCCTGGAGCAGCGTGTGGTCCACGTCGTAGAGCGAGAACGTCTGCTCGACGTTGTGGCCGAGCTCGTGGATCGCGATGTTGTAGCCCTTGTAGAGCATCCCCACCGGCTCGATCCGCGTGCGCAGGTGCGCCTTGTCGGTGCGGCGCTGCGCCTCCATCGCGTGGCCCGCGCCGCGCGACGGATCCACGGCGATGTGCGCGGCGAGGTACCTCGCGCGGGCCGCCGAGAATCCGAGCCCGGTCAGGATGCGCGGGAGATCCGCCTCGAACTTCGCGGCGCTCGGATAGCGCTTCTTCGTGATCGCGTCGAGGTCGGCCTCGGGCGTGGTGCCCGCGTTGAAGTCGAACCACAGGTCGTGCGCCTGCAGCGGGCGACCGAGCTTGGCCTGCGCCTGCTTCGCGGCGGCCGCGGCGAGCGGTGACTCGAGCACCTCCACGAGCAGCGCGCGGACCCGGGCCTCGGGCATCTCGGCGGCCCCGAACGCACGGTCCATCTCCGTCGGCGCGAGCGGCGAGAACTTGTCGACGGCGCGCGCGGCCTTGAAGTGCTCGATCACGCGCACGAACCGGCTATCCGGCTCGCGGGCATCCGACGCCGCGGTCGCGCGATCCTTCGGCGCATCGGCCTCGATCTCGGCCGCGGGCGCGACGGTGACCTTGTTCGCGAACGGGTCCCAGTCGAGGCGCGGGTTATCGATCACGGCCTTCGGGATGGTCTGCGTGACGATGCGCTCCATCACCTTCAGGATCGTGCGCTGCTTTCCGAGCGCATCGGCATCGGTGTAGTTCGCCTTCAGCTCGTCGCGCAGGTTCCAGTGCGTGATCAGGTGCTTGCCCGACGGGAAGTGGCGCTTGCCGTCCTCACCGAGCACGTGGTGCATCCACAGGTAATAGCCGGCGATGTATTGATCGCCCGCGACCGCGGCGGCGCTCACCGCGGCGGAGAGATCGCCCGGGACGCGCCGGTCGAACATCGAGGTCAGCCGCAGCTCGGCCCACGTGCGGCGATCGTACGTCGCCGCATCGCGCACCCGATCGGCGAGCGTTGTCACCGGGAAGTTGAGCAGCACCGCGAACCCGACCTTTGAATGGAACAGATCGTCCACGAGGTGTGCGCTCGCGTCATAGCCCGCGAGCAGCTCGTCGATCGGCAGGATCGGTCCGCTCTCCACCTCGGTCGCCCACCGCACGGTGCGGCCGAGCTCGTTGAAGTGGCCACGCACCTGCTCCATCGTGGCCTCCATGCGCGCGAACAGCGCATCGCGCTCCTTCGCGTCCGCGACGAACTGCGCGACGCAGAACGCGGAGAAGTCGCCGTCCTCGGCGCGCCACAGCGCGGCGGCCTGGTCGACGCCCTTGCCGATGCGATCGGCATTGGCGGCACCGTGCTTCGCCACGAGCTTCGCCTTCGCATCGGCGATCACGTCCCTCGCCAGCGCGCCGCTCGGTGCGGCAGGCGCGGGCGCCGGCTCGGGATCGAGCGCGGAGGCGCGGGTACAGGCAGACGCGATCAGCAGTGACAGGACGGTTCGCTTGAGCACGAACCGGTCATATCACCGCTTGGAGAAGGCGCGCGCGCCCGAGCGCTACGGCGACGGAGCGTCGTCCGCCGGGACGTCGTCCGCCGGGGCGTCGCCGCCCTCGGCATCGTCGTCATCCGAATCATCGACGTCGGCGTTGATCGCGTCCTCGTCGAGATCGTCGTCGTCATCATCCATGGCGTTCGCAGTCGGAGCCTGCTTGCCGGGCTGATCCTTCTTCACGGCCTGAGCCGCCTGGGCCTGCGCGGCCTGGGCCTTCTTGGCCTCCTGCGCCTTGCGGACCACGCCGGGCTTCGGCGCGATCACCATGATCATGCGGCGGCCTTCCATGTTCGGAGTCGCCTCGACGGTGGCGATATCCGCGCACAGCTCGACCACGCGGTTGAGCACGTTCATGCCGGTCTTCGGGTGCGTGATCTCGCGACCACGGAACACCACGGCGAGCCGGACCTTGTTGCCACCCTCGAGGAAGCGACGGACGTGCTTCACCTTGAAGGCCATGTCGTGCTCTTCGGTCTTCGGACGGAACTTGATCTCCTTCGTCTCGACCGTCGAAGCGCGCTTGCGAGCCTGCTGCTTCTTCTTCGCTTCCTCGTACTTGTACTTGCCGTAATCCATGATCCGGCAGACAGG
>JBBRED010000506.1:0-5118 GCA_038203335.1 Haliangiales bacterium
GGTCCTGGGGCCCATTACGGACTCGAAGATCTGGGGAAGCTCACCGCCTTCGAGTTCGTAAGAGGCAGACGAAAAGCGGGCGTCCAGCGGCAATACGGCTCTGGGTGGACCCGACGGCTAAAGGGAGACACTCTCGACAAACGGCAGGGGAAACATCGGCGTCTACAAGAGAGGTAGGGCAGGGCAGGCGCCCTGCGGGGTTGGAAGGTCAGCGTTGTAGCCACCGATGAGTTCCGTGACGAGCCGGCGCAGGATTGGGTGAAAGGAAACTTCGACACATGGCAACGAATGCAAAGACGTACACCGGCGGACGGTTCCAGCTCGACATTGGTTCGTACAGCGTCGGCTATCTGAAGAAGTTCAGTGGCCTCGCGATGGAAGCCGACATCGTCGCGAACGATCTCGGCCCCGACAACTGGCAGAAGAAGCACGTCTCCAACTTCAAGTGGACCGGCGGCAAGGCCACGGTCGGCATGGGTATGGGCAAGGGCATGTACACCTGGATCAAGCAGTCCTTCGATAAGGGCTACGCGAAGCAGGACGGCCAGTTCATCGCTGCCGACTTCGACTACAAGGCGCAGTCGGTCATCGAGTTCTACGACGCGCTGATCACCGGCGTGACGGTCCCGAAGCTCTCCGGCGACAGCAAGGACGCCTGCTACTTCGATATCGAGTTCGAGCCGGAGCGCGTCAAGTGGTCCAAGGGCACCGGACAGGTCATCAACGGCAAGATCGGCACCGCGCAGAAGCAGTGGACCTGCAACAACTTCCGCATCGAAGTCGGCAAGTTGACGACCACGCACGTAACCTCGATCGACTCGTTCACGTGGAAGTGCGCGATCGCCGCTGATCCGCAGGGCCACATCAACGAGCCGCAGAAGGTCCCGGCCAAGGTCACCATCCCGGATCTGAAGCTCGCCGTGTCGTACCTCGATCACCAGGAGTGGGCCGAGAAGGTCCGCTCGTGGTTCATCGACGGTAACCGCCGCGAGGAAGACGAGATGGACGGCGCGATCGTGTTCCTCGCGCCGAACCTCAAGGACGAGCTGGGTCGCATCGACCTGAAGCACCTCGGCTTCAAGAAGTTCTCCGACGACGACGTCGAGGCGAACTCCGAGAAGATCAAGAAGTTCAACGTCGAGCTCTACTGCGAGAGCATGGTCTTCGACATGAAGACCACGGACGCCTGATTTTCTAGAGCAACGATCGTAGGATGCGGGCTGCTCAACCAGGTGGATGAGCAGTCCGCGTTTTCGTTTTCGGTGGAGATCAGATGGCGTTCAAGACTCAGTTTCCGTTCCGCTTGCCGCGCGGCTACGTCGACGAGCACGGCGAAGTGCACCGCGACGGCGTGATGCGTCTCGCGACCGCGCGCGACGAGATCCTTCCGCTTCAGGACTACCGCGTTCAGTCCAACCGCGCGTACCTCGTCATCGTGCTGCTCTCTCGCGTGATCGTGAAGATCGGCGAGGATCCGCATATCAGCGTCGACATGATCGAGAACTTGTTCTCGACCGACCTCGCATATCTTCAGGAGTTCTACCGGAAGATCAACGAAGAGGGCGGGACGCCGAAACACCACATCACGTGCCCGAAGTGTCAGCACGAGATGGATGTCGACATGGTCACGGGTGCCTTGCTCACCGATGGAGGTAGTGGCCAGTCTGGCCCGGGGTAAGCTGGGCGGCGGTCGCAACCTATCCGCGTGAGCAGCTCTACCAAGAGATCGCTTACATCGCGTACCACTTTCACTGGTCGATCGACGACATCCTCGACATGGAGCACGAAGAACGGCACGTCTGGCTACGTGAGATCGCGCGGGTCAACCGCGAGATCAACGAAGCACGGCGTCGCTAGCTCCGGCGAGGGTTCTCGCAGTCTTCTCGGGAAGGGTTTCTGACATGCGCATGCGACCGTCCGCAGATAAACGAGCACCTGGCGTCTATCAAAGTCACGACTCGGTGGTCCCACCACCGATGTCGATCTCGAACACGCGCATCGCAGGCTTCGTCGGAACTACCCAGAAGGGGCCGATGAACGAGGCCACGCGGCTCACGTCGTGGGACGAGTTCCTCGGGATCTACGGGTACTCGACCGAGTCCTACACGTCGGACTCGGTGTTCGGTTTTTTCAATAACGGCGGCACCGACTGCTGGATCGTCCGTGTCGCGCACACCGCGCCGGAGGGGGAGCTGCCCGGACTCGATCATGCGGCGTGCGCCGAGCACGTGCAGGTCGATGACTGGAACAAACCCTCGTTGAAGGTCCGCGCGCTCGACGAGGGCACGTGGGGCAACGCGATCTGGTTCCGCTGCGTGCACGCGTCCGGCGCGCAGGCGCTGCTCACCCGCGATCTCGATATCGGCTCGGGCGAGGCGCAGGTCAACACCACGCGCGGCTTCGAGGTCGGCTCCGCGGTGCGGATCTACGACCGCGAGAACTCGGACTTCGTCGTGATCACCGAGGTCTCCGACAAGCTGATCAAGTGGGGCGTCGAGACGCCCGTCAACCGCCGGCACCGCGCTGCCGCACCGACGTACCTCGAGGTGCTCTCGTTCGAGCTCCATGTCGCGATGAAGGATCGGCGCGAGGTGTTCAAGGGCCTGCAGATGCATCCCACGTCGCGGAACTACGCGCCGCGGGTGGTCTCGCAGCGCTCGCGGCTCGTCCGAGTCGAGGATCTTTTCACCAAGTCGCCCGTGCCGCACAACATGCCCGAGGCGCTGCCGCTGACCCGGCTCACCGGCGGGCGCGACGGACTCGATGCGATCACGCCCGAGGACTTCGTCGGCCACGATCTCGGACCGGGGCAGCGCACGGGCATGATGGCGCTCGCGGCGAACGAGGAGGTCGCGCTGCTACTCGCGCCCGATGCGATGCGATTCTTCGAGCGCGATCCTGGCCCGGGCGGCGAGCTCAAGGCGCAGCGCGTCCAGGACGAGCTGATCTCGATCTGCGAGGCGCAGAAGGACCGGTTCACGATCCTCGACATCCCACAGAGCAAGGACGTCGAGTGGGTGTGCCGCTGGCGGCGCCGTACAGATTCCTCGTTCTGCGCCTATTACTGGCCGTGGCTGCGGACGGTCAGTCACGACGACAAGCCGCGGGTGGTGCCGCCATCGGGCTACCTGGCCGGCGCGTATGCTCGCCAGGACCTCGAGGGGGTCCACGTCGCTCCCGCCAATCTGGAGCTTCACGGGGCGGAGGATGTTTCCCTACGCGTGACCGAAGATCACATCGGCCAGCTCAACAGCGAGGCCGTGAACACGTTCCGCCTTCAGCGAGGAGTCAGGCCGTGGGGCGCGCGGACGGCATCCTCCGAATATCAGTGGCGGTACGTGCCAATTCGCCGTCTTTTCATCATGTTACGTCGGTCGCTCGAGGCCGGGTTCGCCTGGGTCACGTTCGAGCCAAATCACCAGCGGACCTGGGATCTCGTGTACAGCCGAACCACGGCTTTTCTTTCGGATCTCTACCAGCGGGGGATGCTGGTGGGAGGGAATCCCGAGGAGGCGTTCTACGTAAAATGCGATGCTGAGACAAACACCCCCGAGCAAGTCGATAGCGGGATGCTGATCTGCGACATCGGCGTGGCGCCCGTCGCCCCAGCCGAGTTCATCATGATCTCGATGACCCAGACGCTGACCGAACCTACGTAGGAGCAACATGGCGAACGATCACAAACCATCGACGGACCGCAGAGATCCGCTGCCGGTATTTTGCTTCAAGGTTGATCTGACGCTGCCGAGTGGTGCCAATGGCGAGGCGTTCTTCAAGAGCGTGAGCGGGATCAAGTACGAGACCGAGGTCGTCCCGGTGCGCGAAGGCGGCCAGAACCTGACCACGTATCAGCTCGTCGGTGCGACGAAGTGGTCGAACCTGGTGTTCAAGCAAGGGTTCACGGGGAACTCCGACCTGCTCAAGTGGCGGGAGGAGTGGCTCCACAAGTTTCAGACCAATAAAAAGCGCAACCGCATCGAGTCGGGCACGATCACGCAGCTCGACACCGCGCTGAAGCCGATGGCGAAGTGGACGTTCTATCGGGGCTGGCCGGCGAAGTGGGAGATCTCGGAATTCGATGCCTCCAAGAGCGAGCTGTCGATCGAGACGCTCGAGATCGCCCACGAAGGTCTGAAGTTCGGCTGATCTCGAAGGAACCCCATGGCCACCGACACCACCGAACCTCGTGCCCTCAGCGCAGCGCTCACCGCGCCGCAGCCGTTTGTCGGGCGTTTCGGTGGGAATGCGCTCCATGCCGCGAACCGCCACGTCGAGCGCTGGGCGCCCGAGTCCACGGCCGGCAGCGTGCGGCCGATGCGAACCCTCGGCTTCGTCGATCGCCTCGTCGCACCGTGGATCGAGACCGCACAGCGCTCGGCCTCGATGCGCCTGTTCACGCAGTACCAGACCGTCGGCGCCGGTGAGCGCGAGGGCGCCGCGGTGTCGTGGGTGTTTCCGCGGCCGTGGTACCAGGACGAGCTCGACTGGATGGCCGCGGCCCGCAAGGTCCAGGTCCAGACCACTCCCTCGGGCGCCGCGCCCACCATGCTCACCACGCGCGGCACGTTCGTCGCGCCGCAGCAGCCGCAGCGCTCGGCGATCTCCGCGCCCGTCGCCGCGATGCCGACCGCGCTCTACGAGTACGTCGCTCCGTCGCTCTCGCTCGCGCAACCGTCGCCGCAGCAGTCGATCGCCGGTATCGGCTACGGCGGTAACGCGGACTTCGCGCGCCACGATGCGTACTCGCCGCTGATCCCGCTCGCCGCCGTGCAGGCCGCTGCGCTCATGTCGCGCGCGGTCGCTCCGCTCGTCCGCGCTCCGGCGCAGGTCGATGGTGGCGTCGCTTCTCCGTCGACGGTCGGCCGCGTCAGCCCGGCGTTGCGCCAGGTCCTGACCACGATGCTCGAGCGCGCATCCACCACGCGGTCCGACGCGCGGATCTCGCAGCAGGCTCCCGAGCTCGTGACCCCGCCGTCGCCGCGCCCTGACCCGATCGTCCAGGCCGCGCCGACGCAGGCCTCCGCCTCAGCCACGATCCTCGCCGAGCAGTACGCCGAGCCGCGGGCGCAGATCGCCGATGTGCAGCGCGTCGCGCGCGCGAGCGCCGAGCGCGAGATC
>JBBRED010000507.1:0-5104 GCA_038203335.1 Haliangiales bacterium
GGTCAGCTCCGTGCCGCCGACCATCGCGTTCTCCTCGGTGAGCTCGAACGGCAGGTCCGCGTTGTTCCAGACCAGCTTCTCGACAGCGAGCGGCGTGCCCACCGGCTGACCCGACGCATCGGCGCGCTTCACGACGAGGAAGATCGGCGTGCCGGCCTTCGCGCGATCCTTGGCTTTCATGTGGACCTTGATCACGCCCTTCACGTAGCGCGTGCGATCGATCGTCCGATCCGGATCCGGCGGCGGAAGACCGAGCTTGGTGACGTCGGTGCCGCTGCCACCGCCCATGTCGAGGCCGGCGTGCGGATCGTTCGGGTCAGCGCTCGGATCGACCGGATCGATGCCGAGACCCGCGTGCGGATCGGCGCGCATGCCGGGGCTACCGCCGCCGTGCGGACTGCCCATGCCCGGCGGAGGAGCCGGCGGCGGGATCGCATTCGGGCCGGTTTGCACCATCGCGCCCGCGCTGTTCTGCGACCACTCTTGCGCGGGAGGCAGCCCCTCCGCGCTCTTCTTGCTACAGCCGGCGGAGACGAGCACCAAGGCGAGGAACCACCGCATGTGGCGAATGTAGCAGGGTCAGACCCAACGCGCTGTCGTCGTGATGGTCGCGAGCACCTGCGCACCTGGGTGGGCCTCTCCCAGCCAGGCGAGATACCGCGTCGCGGAGGCGCCCGCGTCGGCGATTCCGGCGATCTCGAAGCGAGTTGGCGGCGCGTGCGCGAGCACGAGCGAGAGGGTTACGAGGCGATGACGGCGGAAGATCGCGAGCTCGATCGTCTCGTCCGTGCGCCGGGCCCCTGCCAGGTTGCGCACATCGGCCTCCGACGTGGTGCGGAACCCATCGATCGCGATCAGCTCGTCGCCCGGCGTGAGCCCCGCCGCGGCCGCGGGGCTGCCGTCCATCACCCCGGTGACCTTGGTGCCCGACACCGTCGCGCCGAGCCACACCGCGTGCGCTCCATCGGCGACCTGCGCCGGATCTGCGCTCGTCCGCAGCTCGAGGCCCACGTGGCGAAGCTCCTCGGCGAGCTGCGGATCCTCGGTGCCGCGGATCTGGCGATCGAAGACCTCGCCGAGCGAGAGGCCCGTGGCCTCCTCGAACAGCGGCTGCAGATCATCCGGGTGCGGTTCACCGCGCGCGCCGTAGCGCGTCCACAGCAGACGCAGCACGTCGTCGAGGGACTTGCCGCCATCGGAGCGGCGGCGGATCTGCAGATCGAGTGCGACCATCGCGAGGCCGCCCTTCAGGTAGTAACTGACCGTCGTGTTGAGGTTCGACTCGTCGGGCTTGTAGAGCTTGATCCACGCATCGAACGAGCTCGCCTCGAGGCTCTGCCGCGCGCGACCCGGTGTGGCCTGGAGCCGCGCCCAGTCATCGAGCACCTTGTCGAGGAAGCTCTTGGCCGTGATCCGCCCGGAGCTGCGAAGCGCGAACCGATCGTAGTGGCTGGTGAGGCCTTCCATCACCCACAGGCACGGCGTGTACGCCTCGCGCGTGTAGTCGAACTCGAACAGGGGGCGCGGCGCGATGCGCTTGCCGTTCCACGCGTGGAACAGCTCGTGCGAGAGGAGCTCGAGGAGCCCCTCGTAGGCCTTCCGCGATGCCCCGAAGTGCGGATGGAACAGGTTGATCGACGAGCCGCGGTGCTCGAGCCCGCCGTACGCGTCGTGCGCGAGCATGAGGACGAAGGTGTAGTGCGGGAACGGCACCTCGCCCATCCGCGTGATGTGGTCGTCGACGATCGCGCCGAGATCCTCCGCGAGCCGGCCCTCGGTGAACGTCCCGCCGGGCGCCTTGTCGCCCCAGATCACGAGGCGGACCGGCACCTTCGCTGGCACCGTGAGCTGCCGCGACAGGCCGATGTGGATGGGATGATCGTAGAGCTCGTCGATGTTCGCGGCGCGTAGCACGCCGGGCTTGCTGTGCTCCCATGCCATCGCGGTGGACAGCGTCCAGTCGGGGGGCGCCATGAGCTCGACCTCGACCGGCGCCGAGCGCAGCGCCGGTGGGTACATGAACGTCGCCGGGCCGTGGAGGAACGCGTGCGTGTCATCGATGTGGTTCGTGCGCACCGTGAGGTCGTTGCCGTAGAGGCCGTACGTGACGGTCAGCTCGGTCATTCCTGCGGTGGTGATCCGCCAGGTCGACTTGTCGATCTTCTTCGCCTCGAGCTTCGCGCCGCCATCGCCGGTAGCGGTCAGGTCGCGGACGAACCGGGCGTAGTCGCGGATCAGGTAGCTGCCCGGGCACCACGACGGCATCGTGATGTCGGTGGTCGCCCCCTGCGGAGCGAGCTTCAGCGAGACCTCCGCCAGGTGCTGATCCGGTGCGTCGAGACGAACGGCGTAGCGGAGCGACGACATGGGACGTGGGTAGCACAGCTGCTATGCTGGGCGACATGACCCGGGCAAGCCTCCTCGTCGTCGTCTGCGCGCTCGCGCAGCCGGTCGCAGGAGCACCGCGTCAGCCGGGCAAGGTGGTCCGCGTGGAGCGCAGCCGGGCGACCACGTCCACGCCGCGGATCTGCGACGTCCAGCCCGACAAGACCGGCAACTGCTTTGGCCCCGAGCCCAGCATCGGCGACATCATCACGCTCCTCGACGACTCCGGCATCGTGGGCGAGGCGCGGGTCTCGGAGATCTCGGCGTTCGCGCTCGCCGGGCGCCCGAGCAGCCCCTCGAAGGGCTGCGACGGCCTGTGGAGCGTCAAGGTCGAGCTGCTCCGTGGCGACCTCTCGAACACGATCGCCCGCACGGTCGGCGTGATCGATGCCGGCATGCACCCGCGCCGTGGTCGGATGATCCCGAAGGACCAGCTCAGCCCACCGAGTGGTCGCTCGGATGACAACCCGGCGTTCGGCTTCGATCGCGATGGTGATCGTGTCGCGGATATCGTGCTGACGCAGACGTCGTGCGATGGTGCCGGCAGCATGTGCATCGAGGAATGGGTGCGCGTGAACGGTGAGATGAAGCGGGTGCACCAGGTGAACTTCCAGAACTGCGGCCTCTGATGGAGAGGGTTGTTCTCGATCGCCGCGCCCTGCTCGCCGACGAGCGCGGCACGCTCTACAAGGAGGCCGAGCTGCGCGTGGCGCTCGTGTATCCGAGCCCGTATCGCGCGGCGATGTCATCGCTCGGCTATCAGCAGATCTATCGCACGCTGCACGGCATGCCCGGCGTCGCCGCGGATCGCGCGATGCTCCCCGACGAAGGTGCGCCCGAGCGTGGGCTGGTCACCCTCGAAACCGGCCAGCCGGTCGGTGGCTATCCGCTGCTCGCGTACTCGGTGGCGTACGAGCTCGAGATCGCCGGCGTGGTCGAGACGCTCGAGCGCGCGAACGTGCCGGTGCTCGTCGCCGATCGCGATCACCGCCACCCGCTCGTGATCGCGGGCGGCCCGCTCACCTTCTCGAACCCTGCCCCGCTCGCGCCGTTCTTCGACATCGTGCTGCTCGGCGAAGGCGAGGAGCTGATCAAGGAGCTCGTCGAGATCGCGCGCGACCTCGGCTTCGACCGCGAGCGCGTGTGGTCGGCGCTCGCCGGCAAGCCCGGCTACTACCTGCCGCACCTTCACGGCGAGACCGTGCCTCCGGTGGCGCAGGTCCACGATTCTCTGCTCCCCGCGCGCTCGGTGATCGCCACGCCGCACACCGAGCTCGCGAACATGTTCATGACCGAGGCCGCGCGCGGGTGTTCGCGCGGCTGCACGTACTGCGTGATGCGCCGCTCCACGAACGGTGGCATGCGCATCGTGCCGCGCGAGACCATCATCGCCGGAATTCCCGACGGCACGCAGCGGGTCGGCCTCGTCGGCGCCGCGGTCACCGACCACCCCGACATCGCCGCGATCGTGCGCGACGTCGTCGACAAGGGCTGCGAGGTCGGCATCTCCTCGCTGCGCGCCGACAAGCTCACCGACGAGCTCGTGGGCTTGCTCGCGCGCGGCGGCTATCGCACGCTGACCGTCGCGGCCGATGGAGCGAGCGAGCGCATGCGGCGCGTTGTCGAGCGATCCACGCGCGCCGAGCACCTGATCAAGTCCGCGCAGTTCGCGGCCACGCACCGGCTCCACACCCTCAAGGTCTACATGATGCTCGGCGTGCCGAGCGAGACCGATGAGGATGTCGACGAGCTCGTGCAGCTCTCGAAGGAGCTCGCCGCGATCCATCCGCGCGTCGCGTACGGCCTCGCGCCGTTCGTGGCGAAGCGGAACACACCGCTCGATGGCACGCCGTTCGCGGGCATCCAGCTCGTCGAACGACGGCTCGCTCGGCTCGACAAGGGCCTGCGCGCCGCGGGCTTGCACGACAAGGTCAAGGTCCGTCCCACGAGCGCGCGCTGGGCGTGGGTCGAGTACATGATCGCGCAGGGCGAATCCAATGCCGGCCTCGCCGTGATGGATGCGCAGCGCGCCGGCGGCACGTTCGCGGCGTACAAGAAGGCGTTCATCGCGCGCGGCGTGGAGCCCACCGGGCCGCGAGCCCGCGTGCCGTCGAGCCAGGAGCTGATCGCCCTCAAGCGCCAGCGCCTGGCCACGCTGTAGTAGACTCGACGCGTGACCGAGCCCGCCGGCGATCAGCCCACGCGCCCTGCAGGCGGCGAGCTCGCAACGCTCGTCGGCGTCATGCTGCTGGTGCTCGCGATCACGCTGATCATCGCGAAACTGAAGTAGCCCGGGCCTCGACGCTCGTGGCGGAAGCTCGCGCCGCGACGACTCGTGTACGCTCGATCCATGTCGGCCGAGGACGTCATCTACGAGCGGCTCGCACCGTTCTACGACTGGATGTCCCGCGCCCTGCTCGCCCCGTTCGGCGGCGATACGACGTTCCGGCGCGCGATCATCGACACCTGGTCGATCCGGCCGGGGGACCGCGTGCTCGAGCTCGGCTGCGGCACCGGCCTCATGACACGGCTCCTCCTCGATCGCGGCGCGGACGTGACCTGCGTGGACAGGTCCGAGCCGATGATGGCGCGTGCGCGGCGACGAGCGCCCGAGGCGACGTTCATCCTGAGCGACGTGCTCGCGTTCGCGACCAGCGAGCGCTACGACCGCGTGATCTTCTCGTACATCCTCCACGAGCTTCGCGCCGCAGGCGAGGGC
>JBBRED010000508.1:0-5086 GCA_038203335.1 Haliangiales bacterium
TGCGGCGACCTCGACCTTCGCGTCGCCGCCGATGCAGTTGTCGTCCTTGCCGTTCCCCGGCACCTCCGTCGCGTTCGGATGCACGCTCGCGTCGTTGTCGTCGCAGTCGGGCCCGCCGAAGAACGCGGAGTAGCCGTCGTGATCGTGGTCGATGAGCTTCTGCATCACCTTGATCAGGCGCGATCCGATGAACGAGCGCTCCGTGATGGCGGTCTGCGTGGCCTCGGAGGGACTGCGGAGGCCGATGAGCGGCAGCACCGCCGCGAACAGCGCCGCGCCGATCACGATCGCGCCGCGCGCGGGAATCCGGTCGCGCAGCCGCGACGCCGGCCCGTACGCGAGGATGCCGATCACGATCGCGACGAGCGGCAGCAGCGCCGGCATGATCAGCGACCACAGATTGAGCGCCTCCCAGTCGAGGTCGACGCGCTTCATCACGAGCTTCGGCCCCACCGTCAGGGCGAGCACCGTGGGGACCACTAGCATGATCAGCACGCGCGACTGCCTCGCGACCGGCTGCACGCGCAGCGCCACGAGGCCCACTGCGACCGCTGCTCCACCGTACGTGCCGAGCCTGTAGGTCGCGAGCAGGACGGCGACGACCGCCGGTCCAGCGAACCACATCAGCGCGACCTTGTTCGCGAACCGAACGCCGCGATACAGCGGAATCGCGCCGATCGCGAGCAGCGGCAGGATCGCGACCGCGGCGCCGCCGAGAAGCAGCGCGCCGACCGGCTTGCGATTGACGTTGGCGACCAACCCGAGCGACAGCATGGCGATCGCGATCGCCAGGATCCCGCACAGCACCACCGCGGTGATCAGCCCCGCGTAGACCGAGCGGTCGAGCTCCGGCTCGTCCGAGAGCCGCATGAACATCCGGCGGATCCAGTGAGGACCCCACTGCGCGTTGCCCGCGCCGAGCACGAGGCCGACGAACAGCGCGAACGGAAGGGCGATCAGCGCCCAGAGTCCGAACAGTGCGGGCGCGAACCCGACGCCGCCGCCGGTGTGGACCATGTCGACGATGCCGAGGATCAACCCGGCGAGCAACACGACGCCGAGGCCCGTCGCCATCCCGGCTCGGTATGGATGTGAGGATTCGGTCACGACCCGAATGCGTTACCACAGCCGGATCGTCGACGCCCGGGATCAGCTACGGCGAACTTCGACGAGCAGACCCTCGACAAACCTCGGGTCGATCTCGTGGTCCGTGACGCCGCCGAGGATCGCGTCGAGGTCATCGAGCCAGCCGTCGACGAGCTTGATCAGCACCACGGCCGAGGCGCTGAGCTGCGCCGCGCCGAGCCGGACCGAGATGGCGCTGTGACCAGCCTTGCGCGCGGCGGGCGTGAGCGCGCCGTCGACCATGCCGGCGTCGCGCAGCTCGGTCAGCTCGTTCTGCGACAGCGCCTCGCCCGTGAGGTGACCACCAACCACCGCGCGCGCGAGCGCCGTGCGGATGTGATCGTCGAGGCTCGGCCGCGGCTCGGGCGCCTGGCCCATCGCGATGACGTCGACGCCGAGGCCCTCCACGAGCGCGATGCGCACGGTCAGCCCGGCGAGGATCTCGCCCGCACGGCGAAGATCGAGGAGGGACTCGAACGGTCGCATGCCCGCGATCGGCGGCTCGTCGGCGGCGCGCGAGAACAGCGGACGCGGCGAGCACAGCCCGGCGACCAGCTCCTTCGCGGGCGATCCGGCGTTCACCGAGCGCTGCGCGAGCGCCTTCGCGAGCCGCGCCAGCTTCGTGGTCACCGTGTAGCCGACCCGGAACATGCGCTGTAGCGAGATCGAGCCCAGCGCGTCGCGCGCGCGCCCGAGGTCCGAGCGCGAGATGCTCTCGAGCCCGAGCGACAGGGTCGCGGTCGCGTACAGCGCGCCGCGGCGCACGACCTCAGGCTGGCCCGGCTTCGCGCGGCCGGCGGCGAGCACCTTGTTGACGAGGACCATCAGCGCGGCCTCGAGCCGGCTCGCCTCCTCGGGATCATCGATCGAGCCCATCGCGCGCGCCAGGAAGCTGCGGCCGAGCACTTCCTCGGCGACCGCGAGCGGCATGCGCGAGTCATCGCTCGCGATGTGGTCGTGCGTGCCCTCGCCGATCTGCACCTTGTCGCCATCGAGCGGGCGGAACAGATCGAGCGCGTCGTAGAAGTCGACGTAGCCGAGGTCGGCGAGCCGCGCCGAGCGCCAGCGATAGCTGGTCTCCTCGAGCTCGGCCGGCGGCTCCGAGCGCGCCGACATGATCGTATGGCGCGCGAGATCCGCATCCGCGCGGTAGAGGTCCTCGACGAGCTGCTGGATCAGGCGCTGCGTGTCGTCGTCGCCGACGAGCTCGAGCATGAACCACCGATCCGGCGTGGTCATGATCGGGTTGTCGTTGTCCTCCTCGGGCTCCTCGCCGAGCGTGACATCCCAGATCCGCACCTGACGCTGGAGGATCAGGGCGCGCAGCTCCGCATCGAGCGCGCCCCACACCTCACCGACCTTCTCGAACCCGGTCTCGATCAGCGACGCGAGCCACGGCTTCAAGCCTGCGACCTCGATCTCGTCCTTGTTCCACGCCTCGAGATCGAAGCAGCCGCGGATCTGCTCGGGCGTCACCAGCTCGAGCAGCGGCTGCGCATCCTCGAACCCGACCTCGTGAACCAGCTCGAACACTTCACTCGGCGACAGCGAGGCGATCGCGGCGGCCGCGTCGTCCTGCGCCAGCAACGCATCGATCCGGCGGTATCCCCGCGGCCCCGCGAGCTGTGCGCGGATCCGCGCGAGAGGGCCGGTCGGAGGGATGTCGTGTTCACTCATCGGAGTAAGGTCGGGCAGCATGACTAGCACGTCCCGTGTAGATACCGTCAGCGCCGCGGTCAACGCCGCGATCGGGCGGGTCGGGCCCGGCCGCTACGGTGTTGCCTGCTCGGGCGGCGGCGACTCGATGACGCTCGCGCACGCCACGATCGCCGCCGTGGGCGCCGCGCAGGTCGTCGTGATCTCGATCGATCATCGCCTTCGGCCGGGCAGCGGCGCGGTCGCCGACGGCGTGGTCGCCTGGGCGGTCGAGCAGGGCGCCGCTGCCGTGGTCCGCGGCGTCGATGTCGAGCCGCGCGCCTCGGTGGAAGCCGCCGCCCGCGATGCGCGCTACGCCGCGCTCGAGGCGATCGCCGACGAGCTCGGCCTCGCGGTGGTGTTCCTCGGCCACACCGCGCGCGATCAGGCCGAGACCGTGCTCATGCGCGTGGTTCGCGGCACCGGGCCCGCGGGGCTCGCCGGCATCCCGACGCGCCGCGGCCGCTTCGTGCGCCCGCTGCTCGCGCTCCCGCGCGCCGCGATCGACGACTACGTCACCGCCCACGCGCTGCCGATCGCCGCGGATCCGATGAACGAGGACCTCCGGCTCGCGCGCGTCCGCATGCGGGCCGAGATCCTCCCGGCGCTCCGCCGCGAGAACCCGCAGCTCGATGCGGCGCTGGTCCGCCTCGCCGCGAGCACCACCGAGTGGCTCGAGGTCATCGATGGCGCCGCCGCCCGGTGGTCGGCGTTCCCGATCGACTGCGCCACGCTCGCCCCGCAGCCGGCGGCGATCCGGAAGCGCGCCGTTGCCAAGGCCCTGGACGCGCTCGGGTTCGAGTACGACGCCGCGCACCTCGAGGACGTGGACGAGCTCGTGCGCCGCCCGGCCGCCGGCGAGGTCTCGATCGATCTACCGGGCGTGCGCCTGGTGCGCTCGTACAACGCGCTGACCGTGGACCCGTTGGCCGCGAGCGGTGTCTCACGCGGAGATGACCTTCGAGCGCCCGCCGGACACGTCGTGCGCGCCTGGCAGGCCGGCGACCGCATGCGCCCTGCGCGCCTGCGCGGTCAGTCGAAGAAGCTGTCGGACCTCTTCATCGACGCCAAGATCCCGCGCGCCGAACGCGCCTCCGCGCGCGTCTGTGTTCGCGAGCGCGATGGCGAGATCGTCTGGGCAGAGCATCTCGGACTCGCCGACGGCGAACGTCCCGAAGTCGTACCGAAACCCGCCTGAAGAGGCGGGAGCTTTTCGAGAGATTTCGCCTTTGCAATCACCCTTCCAGGCCCCATGCTAGTGGGCAAGTCCCTCTGACCCGCGGGTTTTTCGTTGCGCCAATCTCATAAGACCATCCTGATCTGGGCGATCCTGATCCTCATGTTCGTGAGCATCTATTCGATGTTCACGGACAGCTCTTCCAAGGAGAAGGAGCTCGACGTCACCGCGTTCCGCGGCCAGCTCACCAACAAGGAGGAGGCTGGCAAGATCGAGAGCATCAAGGTCG
Organism: Haliangiales bacterium; assembly: GCA_038203335.1. GTDB lineage: Bacteria > Myxococcota_A > Polyangia > Haliangiales > Haliangiaceae > JABFXX01. Next base: position 4,287 of record JBBRED010000508.1, read on the forward strand.
AGCCGCGCGGTCACGACGACGCCCGGTACATCGTCACGATGAAGAACGACGCCGTGAAGCGGGTCGTTTACGCCGAGTTCCCGGGCACGATCACGAAGGACATCTACGAGGCCGGCATCTCGTACACCGTGAAGTCGAAGGACGAGTCGAGCATCTGGCCGCAGGTGCTCGTGTGGTGGCTCCCGATGCTGCTGCTCGTCGGCATCTTCTTCCTGTTCATGCGCCAGCTGCAGAGCGGCGGTGGCAAGGCGATGAGCTTCGGCAAGTCGAAGGCAAAGCTCCTCTCGGATCACCAGAACCGCGTCACGTTCAAGGACGTCGCGGGCGTCGAGGAAGCGAAGGACGAGGTCGAGGAGATCATCGCGTTCCTCAAGGACCCGAAGAAGTTCACGCGCCTCGGTGGCCGCATCCCGAAGGGTGTCCTGATGATGGGCCCGCCGGGCACCGGTAAGACCCTGCTCGCGCGCGCGATCGCCGGCGAGGCAGGCGTCCCGTTCTTCTCGATCAGCGGCTCAGACTTCGTCGAGATGTTCGTCGGCGTCGGCGCCAGCCGCGTCCGCGACCTGTTCGAGCAGGGCAAGAAGAACGCTCCCTGCATCATCTTCATCGACGAGATCGACGCCGTCGGCCGCCACCGTGGCGCCGGCATGGGCGGCGGGCACGACGAGCGCGAGCAGACGCTCAACCAGCTGCTCGTCGAGATGGACGGCTTCGAGTCCAACGACGGCGTGATCATCATCGCCGCGACCAACCGCCCCGACGTGCTCGACCCCGCGCTGCTGCGTCCGGGCCGGTTCGAT
>JBBRED010000509.1:0-5015 GCA_038203335.1 Haliangiales bacterium
ATACAGGATGTCGTCGTCGAGCGTGACCGCGCTGAACACGCGCTTGCCGGGGACGGCGACCAGGTAGCCGTGACCGCTGACGGTGTGCAGCGGCGTGCCGCCGAAATCGAAGCGCTCCTCGGTCTGATGACCGCGCGAGCGGCGCATCGCGAGGTCGTACTGCAGATCACCGCCGGTGATGTGCACGCCGTCGAGCCGGCTCAGCACCTTGTCGGTGACGCGGATGATCAGCGCACCGCTCGCGCTGATCTCGAACGGATCGGAGCCATCGTCGGGCCGCAGCAGCTCGTCGGTGGCGAGCTCGGTGAGCGGGCGGGGCGGCGTGCCGCCCGACGGCGTGCGCGGCGCACTGGTGGCGCCCATCGACGGCTGCACCACGGCCATCGCCTGCGAGATCATCGAGCGTCCCGAGACCGGCGCCGGTGCCGCGTCCTCCTTCGGCAGGACGAACTGCATCGACTCCGACATCTTGACGGCGTCCTTGCTCGGTGGCATCGGCGCGCCCGGCGGCGGCTGATCGACGACGCTGGCGCCCGATCGCGCGGGGAACATGTTCGGCGATGGCTTCGCATCATGCGCGAGCTTCTCGATCACGATCTCGGGGTGCGAGAGCTGCGGGTCGAACGTGGGCTTCGCCTTCGGCGGCGGCGCGCTCGGCGGCTTCGTGCGCGGATCCGGCGTGGGCGTGCGCGCCACCGCGGGTTGCGGCGTCGTCGTGCGCGGCACCGCGACGGTCGTCGCACCGAGCGGGCCCTGCGGCGTGCGGCCGAGCTGGCTGTGAATGCCATCGCGCTCGGCGGTGGTCAGGTTCGTCTCGATCTCGATCGCGAGCTCGTTCTGGCCGGCGATCAGGAACGAGCGATACGCCTCGGCGTAGCGGCCCGCGCGCGCGTACGCGAGGCCGAGGTAGTTCACGGCGCGACCCTGGCTCGGATCGAGCGCGCGGCTCGCCTCGAGCGCGGTGATCGCCTTCTCGTGCTCGTTGACCTTCAGGTACACGAGGCCGAGGTTCAGCCGGTGCGACGCATCCGTCGGTGCGCGCTCGACGAGCGCCTCGTAGATCGGTCGCGCCTCGTTGAACTGCTGGCCGCGGAAGTACGTGAGGCCGAGCAGCGCGAGGACGCGCGCGTTCTCGGGATCAGCGGCGAGCGCCTCGCGGAACGAGACCTGGGCGAGGTCGAGCCGACCGAGCTTGAGCTGCTCGCTGCCGGTCGCGACGGCCTGCTCCATGGCCTCGCGGTCGCGCGCAGGTGTCACCACCGGATCATTGAACCACAAACCCTATGGCATCGCGAGGCCACCGGCCGCATCCACGACGACGACGAGCGTGCCGTCCTTGTCGGTCCGCACCACCCGCGCGCCGGCGGCCCTCCAGCGCGCGACCACGGCCGGCGACGGGAAGCCGAACGCGTTCGCGCGCCCGCACGAGATCACGGCGAGCGCGGGATGCGCCGCGGCCACGAGCGCAGCCGAGGAGGAGGTCGGGCTGCCGTGATGCGGCACCTTGACCACGTCGGCGCGGCCGACGCCGCTGGCGAGGAGAGCGTCCTCCCCTTCGTGCTCGATGTCGCCGAGGAAGAGGATCCGTCGCCCCCGGTACTCGATCGCGACTACCAGCGAGTTGTCGTTGACCGAGCGGACGGGATCCGCGGCCGCGATCGGAGCGGCGCCGTCGGCCGGCTGGTAGCGGGGCGCGAGGATCTCGAGCGTGACCCCGGCCTGCGCGCGGACGAGGCCGAGCGCGGGATGCGATCGCACCGTCCCGCGCGCGGCGAGCGCATCGGCGAGCTCGTCGTACGAGGGTAGGGCGGCGCGCGCCGGGGTGGGGGGCTCCAGCTCGATCGCCGACCACAGCTCGCGGATCGGCACGCCGACCGCGGCGAGCCCGAGGTAGTGGTCGGGGTGCGGATGGGACAGGATCGCGAGATCGATCCGATCGTGATCGTACGCCGCGAGGACGCGCGTGATCTCCGCGCCCGGCGCTGCCGCTGCCGCGAGCGTGTGCGCGCTCGCGTTGCCGCCGGCATCGATCAGCCAGACATCACCGTCGGGGAGCTCGACGATCGCGCCATCGCCCTGGCCCACATCGACGAACGTGACCCGCAGCGTCCCGAGCGCGGGCGGCGTGCGGGCCAGCGCCCACGCCGCGCACAGCGCCGTCCATGCGAGCAGATCCACGCGCGTGCGGTGCTTCCGGGTGGCCAGCCACAGCGACAGCGCGACGAGCGCGCACGCCGTGGTCGCGGTGGCGACGGCGATGTGGCCGACCGGCGTGACGATCGCGAGCACGCCCGCCGCGCTGTCGACGAGCGCGACGAGCTGCGTGGCGATCCAGATCAACGGCGAGCCGAGCGGGCCGAGCACGATGCCGGCGAGCGCGAGCGGTAGCGCGATCAGCTCGACGAGCGGCGTCAGCACGAGGTTGCCGATCACGCCGCCCGCCGAGACTTGTTGAAAGTGAAGCGCGGTGATCGGCGCGGTCGTGATCGCGATCCACGCGGAGGTGGTGATGCCGTGCACGAGCCAGCGCCGGATCCGGCCGCCGCGGATCACCGGCTTCGGTCGCAGCGCGAGCGTCAGCGCCGCGATGAACGAGAGCTGAAACGATGGGTCCGCGAGATCGGCGGGGTGCCACGCGAGGATCAGCAGCGCCGCGGCCCCGAGTGCATCGACGAGGCGCAGCGGCCGATCGAGCATCGCACCGAGGAGAACGAGCGCGATCACGATCAGCGCGCGTACGGTGGCGAGCTGCGCGCCGGTGACGAGCGTGTAGCCGATCGCGAACACGAGCGACGGCGGTGCGGCCCACCGCGCGGGATGCACGCGACCGCCCCACGGCGACGCGGCGATCAGCCGCCGGAGCAGCGCGAACACCAGCCCGGCGACGACCGCGAGGTGCAGGCCGCTGACCGAGAGCACGTGGTAGATGCCGACCGCTCGCCAGCGATCGTCGAGCTCCGGCGAGACCCCGCTGCGATCGCCGATCACGATGCCGCGCAGCGCCGCGCGCGCGCCCGGATCCCCGCCGGCGTCGTCGATCCGCAGCGCCGCCTCGGCCTGGACCTCGGCCGCCCACCGCCAGGCCCGCGCGACCAGCCCGGGGTCGTCGCGGAGGTGCTCGATCGACCGCGCCGAGAGCGCGCGGCGGTCGCCATCGGTGCGCACCACGCCAATCGCCGCGATGCGCTCGCCGGCGCGGAGCAGCTCGTCGGCCCACACCCATACGCCAAGGACCTGCGCGCCGCTGCCTCGGACCGTGCGGATCACCGGGCCCTCGACCATGCCGGTCACGCGATCGACGATGGCATCGTCGGCGATCACCCCGGCGGGCAGCTCCGGCGGTGTCGCCGCACCGTGCGCTGCGCCGGCGGCCACCACCGCGGCGATCACCAGCGACGGCGCCCGACGCATTCCGAGCAGGCACAGCGCTGCGATCGCCCACCGCGCGGAGGGCGCCACCCCGAGGCGGTCAAGCGCGGGAGCGACCGCGATGCCGAAAGCAAGGGCGACCGCCGCGGTCAGGGGGCCGAATCGAGTCATGGGCACCCTATCGATCGAAGGCGGCGCCGGTTGCGGCCAACTGCGTGCCGACCGTACGATTTGGGGCGCTCATGTTGCCATTCCGCTTGTGTGTCGTGGTGGTTGCGTCCCTCGCCGTTCCGGGCGAGCTCGTGGCCGGACCGGTGGTCGGCAAGCTGGAGCTGCCACCAGTGCCCGATCGGGCTCCGGCGGCAACCAAGGGCTTCCTCGAACGGGTGGAGAACCCGCTCGCGCCCGCGCGCAGCGTGACGGTGACGCCATACATGATCGTGTCGCTCGAGGGCGGCGAGAAGCCGGGCTCGCCGGGACAGGTGAGCTGGGACCTGGTCGGGGAGTCGTTCTCACGACCGGTGATGGGCGCCGCGGTCGGCGCCGAGATCGTCATCAAGAACACGTCGAAGACCGCGCGCACGCTGGCCGCCGCGGAGGATCCGAAGCTCGTGCCCGCGGGGCCGATCAACCCGACCGGTCCGAAGTCGTTCCGCGTGACCGAGGCGAAGGTCTACACGATCGGCGATCCCGACGCGCCGCACCTCAAGGGCAAGCTGGTCGTGGTCAACACCCCGTTCGTGTCGACCGTCGACGACGGCGGCAAGTTCGAGTTCTCCGACGTCCCCGAGGGCAGCTACAAGCTGCGGGTCTACTACAAGGACGCGTGGCTCGACCTCGCGCAGGACGTGAACGTGGAGAAGAAGAAGACCGAGGTCAGCGTCAAGGTGCCGGCGTTCGGCGCGGGGAAGAAGTAATCCGTGTTCCTCGCAAAGATCTGGTTCTTCCTCATCGCGCTCGTCGCCGCGATCGCCCTGACCATCGCGCTCGTGCTGCCGCGCCCTGCGCAGCGCACGCTGGTCGCCGAGGAGCAGCAGCGCCTCGTGGTGGCGTGCGGCGTGATCGATATTCTCCTCGGCGATGACGCGCGCAACCGCGTCGAGCTCGCCGGCGCATTCTCGCGCACGCAGGAGATCGTGACGGCGCTCGAGGCCGCCTCCGGTGCGGCGACCATCGACGAGGCGCGCATGAAGCAGGTGCGCGACGTCGGCGATGCGGTGATGAAGACGATCCAGGGCAGCCGCAAGCCCGATTTCGCGATGCTGATCGATCGCCGCGGCCGCGTCGTCGCGCGCGTTCGCCTCGACGAGAATGACTTCGGTGATATCGCCGCGGGCCGCCCGCTCGTCGACGACGCGCTCGCCGGTTACCTGCGCGACGACATCTGGACCCAGAACGGCACGATGTACTTCGTGTCGGCCGCGCCGGTGATCAAGCGTGATCCGCCGGTCGCGTACGTCGGCGCGATCGTGCTCGGGCACCAGGTCACGAACGCCCTCGCCACCAAGCTCGTGTCGTCGCTGAATGTCGACGTCGGCTTCCACCTCGGCAAGGAGGACGTGGCGAGCAGCAAGACGCTGTCGCTCGATCACGCGCCGCTGCTCGACGCCGTGAAGAAGCTGTCGGGCGGCGACATCAACCAGGAC
>JBBRED010000510.1:0-4967 GCA_038203335.1 Haliangiales bacterium
CCTCGATATCTCGGCGCGCGCTACGAGCGAGGGCGTCGACGACTTCGCCGCCCAGACCAATGGTGATTGGGCCGGCGATCACGCGATGAAGATCGATAACAACCGGCGCGTGATCGACGATCTGCGGCGCCGGCAGGCGAACGGCGAGAAGATCGACGAGACGCTGGTCGCGTACACCGCGGCTCAGGTCAAGGAGCAGGCGGTCGACGTCCGCACGAAGTCGCTCCACAACCAGCTCTCGGATCTCGCGAACCTCGCCCGCGATTCAAAGTTCGGCTTCTTCGAGACAATGGCGACCGCGTTCGACTCCGACATTCGGGGACTACCCGGCGTGATCTACGGGGTGATGGAGGACCTGAAGACCAGCGTCATCGACATGCACACGCTGATCAAGGCAGACGACCTCGCGAACGCGAAGACCGACGCCGACCGGACGATCATTCTAGAGAATGCGACGCGAAGGACGGAGAAGAACCTCGCCGACTTCGTTGCGAGGAACCAGCTCGAGAAGCGGATGAAGGCCGCGTACGCGATCATCGAGAAGCAGGAGCGGCGCACGACGATCATCAAGGTCGTCACCCAGATCCTCATCCTGATCGGAACGAGCGTCGTGGGCGGCATGGTCGGCAATGTCGTCGCAGGGATGGTGCGCGGCGCAATGATCGCGGATGCCGCGACCGCCTCCATCGGGATGCTGCGTGCCACGCGGTTCGTCGGTGCGGTGGCCGGTCTTACCGTCGATGCGGGGATCAACGCCGGCGTACAGCTCGCGGTGCAAGGCGGAGAGGCCAAGGAGGCGTTCATCGGGAACTTCCTCGGCGGCGCGGCCGTCCGGATCGCGCTCGCCCCTCTGACCCGTGCGGCGCAGGCGTGGGGCATCGCGGGCGAGGAAGCGAAGAATCTCGAGAAGCTCAGCGTCTGGTCGAAGGTTCAACGCGGCGGAAAGATCGTGCTCTACGAGGGCGCCGTGCTCACGACCTCGATGATCACCGCCGCTGCGACCGACTACGTCGTGCACCGCATCTACCACAGCGACGAGCCGCCGACGGAGAAGCAGGCCCTCGACTGGGCGATCCAGGGCGGCTCGATGGCGATCGGAAGCTTCGTCGGAAAATGGGCGCACGGCTTCGAATCGCGGCTCGTTCAGATGGCCGAGCACCAGGGTCAGCTGTGGGCCCGCGCGCAGAAGATGAAGGCGCTGTCCGTGGAGCTCTCCAAGGCAGGCAGCGAAGATCTCGCGCTCGACCTACTCGTGAAGCGCCAGGAAGCTCTCGACGAGGAGTCGAAGCTCCTCGACGATCTCGAGACGCGCATGCGTAAGGACCCGAAGTCCGTCCAGATGTCGCGCGCGACGCTCAACACGCTGCGGGTCGGCAATCACGCGGAAGCCGGCGCGGTCAAGGACGCCGCGTTCGACATGGTTCCGCTTCGCCTCGGTGGGCTCGCACCGGATGACGCGAGCGGCACCACGTGGACGGGCCATCCCGCGCAGATCGAGGCGGCGCTCGACAAGTCACGTCGCGCCGGGATCGATGTCGAGGTCATCTCGCACGACGCCGCGAAGAATCAGTGGAAGGTTCGCTACAACAACAAAGACATCACGATCATCGAGACGCAGCAGAAGAGCGCTGTCGTCATGTCCGGCAACGATACCGAGCTCGCCGACGCGGCCGCGAACATCAAGCCGCTCGCCGGCTATCAGGACGTCGTCGTCCACGGCACGGTCGATGACTTCGAGGTCGTCGTGAACGGCCAGGTCGTCTCGCTCGATCACCGCAGCCTCGCGACGTACATCAAGAAGAACGGCGGCGGGAACAAGAAGATCCGCCTACTGTCCTGCGAGACCGGCAAGCACGCGAAGGGCGCGGCACAGCACCTCGCGAACAAGCTCGGCGTGGAGGTGATGGCCCCGAACGACCTGCTCCACGTGTTCGAGGACGGGTCGATGGTGATCGGACCCAAGTCCGACCGCAACACCGGAAGCTGGGAGACGTTCACACCGAAGAAGTCCGAGCGTCGATTCAGCCCGTACAGGGAGAGCGCACCGGAGCGCGCGATCGATCGCCTTCACCGGCAGCGCGCCGAGCTCGCCACCGACGAGAACGGCGCGAAGACCCTCGGCCTCGGCGGCGACGACTCGGCCGAGCGCGTGCCGCTGCACGAGAAGACGAACCTCGACGACGCGAAGGTCGCGGGCGAGGACCGCGCGTCGAAGGCCGCGGCCGAGATCGGCGGCAACTACGAGGAGCTGGCGCGCGACGTTGCCATCAAGTCCGTCGCCTCGGATATCCAGGTCGAGAGCGGCTTGCGCGTCCTCGACAACGCGTTCGGCAAGAGCACCTCCGACGCATTCAAGAATGCGGGGAGAGACGTCGGCGGCCACCCCGATGGGCCGGCGAAAGAGGCGGACTCCGCCGCTCTCGCCACCGCCAACAGCGATCGTCTCCGGCTCCAGAAGGAGATGCTGGATGTGATGCGCAACCCGTCGCTCGATATCAATACGCGCAAGGCCAAGCTGAAGGCCCTGCTGGCTCAGTTCGAGGCCGTCGCTCACGGCGCTCCGAAGGTCAAGAGCGAGAAGATCAAGTTCCAGGCCGCGCATGACGCGATCGACGCCCTGAAGGCCGAGACGTTTTCGAACATGCTCGCCGTCGACGCGGCCGGCAACATGACCCAAGGTGGCAAGTCCGCCGGAACACTGAGCGACCTGATGGCGAGCGTCCAGGCGACGAATGCGGCGTACAAGCGGCACGGGATCCCGGAGGAGTTCGTGATCGCGATCTCGACGCCGAACGACCCCGCCGTCCCGCGCGAGGTCAAGATCCTGAGTCGCAAGCCGCGCGGTCCCGACGAGGTCGCGCTCGACGTCAAACCCCAGAGACACGACGCGGTCGACCCGTCGGATCAGAACGACGACGGCCTCGTCGTCGACATCGGCGTTGGCCTCACCGACTACGCTCGCGAAGTGGGTGGCGAGACCGGCGACGTCGTGAAGTCCGAATACGGACCGAGCTACACCGATCCCGCCATGCAGCGGCGGGACCTGACGTGGCAGCACACAGCGCCTCGGGTCGATGCCGACTCGGTCGTGGTCCTCGGCGACACGTTGCAGACGCTGGGGATGATGTTCCCGAAGAAGTCCGTGAAGCGCATGTTCATCAACAACATCAACGCGTACTACGGCGCCGACGACTACGCGAACCTCGCGAAGGGGCTGCGCGACGTCATGGCCGACGGTGGTCGCGTGGAGGTGCAGTGGACCACCGCGCCCGAAACGACGGGCGGCGTGACGAAGGATCGTGGTCACATCAAGGGCGAGGGCTTGAGGCAGGCCCTCGACGCGACTGCGGCCAGCGCCCCGCGCGCATTCCAGGTGAACGAGAACGCCCCGCCTGTGACCGACTACGACTACAGTGTGGAGGCGCCGCGCAGCATGGACGGCAAGGCCGGCAGAGAAAAGCCGACCAATCCCGTCCCGGAGTTCCGCTGGGTGTTCACCTTCGGTAGCTGATGACAGAACGAGGAACACCTCTCACGACGCCCGAGCCTGGCTACGAGCTCTGCTATGAATGCGATGGCAGGCGCGTGTGCTGGCTGTGCCACGGCAAGCAGATCCTTCCGAGTGGCGAGCGGTGCGGCGAATGCGTTGGTCGCGGCTTGTGCATCGTCTGCGGTGGCGCCGGGCAACTGTCCGCCGGATCGCGCGCTCGCTACGCACCGGACTCGGAGGTGCCGATTCCCGTCACAGGCCCGCCGGGCCAGCGCACGGCGACGACGGTCGGCGGCTTCAGCGAGCTCGGCTACGATGATGGACCACCGCTCGCCGCCGTTCGTGGCAAGCGCGCGGCAGCAAACCAGACCGAGGTCGTCGCGTACCTGCGAGCAGGTGTGGTGCTCGTGACCTCGCCGGGCCTTGTCAAGGATGCGTTCGACGGCAAGACGCTGGCCGGCAAGCGCTCGATGCGGACCGACGGCGTGTACGCGTGGCCCGACTCCCTCGCGTACTACGTCGAGCGCCACCAGGTGGAGCTGCCGGCCGCGTTCGAGGCCCACATGGCGCAGAACCAGTGGCGCGTGCCCGTCCCGATCGACCTCACCGGGCTGCGACCGGGCTGAGCGTTGCATCTTCGAGCCCGCGGCTCGGGATCAAGCAAAGGCGAAAGGAGCGTACCAGGGCTGCGATCCGCTGAAGTCTCGGACCACACGGACGTCTGGCGGCCGTGCCGTTGGGGAACGATTCACCCGAGCAACCTCGCGGGATTGCTGGCGACCTCTAGATCTGGGGAACGATTCGCCCCCGCTGGCGCAACAGCGCCACGCTATAGCGCCTACGCCATCCACCAGCGGTCGTGCTCCTCGTTCGTGTCGTAGACGGCGACCTCGTACTTGAGCTCCTCGATCCGCGCGAGCCCGATCAGCTGCGGCACCGCCCCCCTGTGTCAGCGAGGTTCTCATTGCACGCGGTCGCGCCAATAGAACGGCCTGCGCCTGGCGTGTGCGAACGCGAGCACTCGGAACCGAGTTGGCAGTTCGATGAAGTAGACCGAGAACGGGAAGCGCTGCATGAACACCCGCCTCACGCCGAGCGTTGGATCGATCCCGGGAGGTGTCCCGAGATGGCTGGCGAGACGAACCAGGCGTTCGAGGGCTTCGTCGACCGCGCCGAGGAACTCGACGCGCAGCTCGGGTTGTTCTTCCCCGTAGTGCCGAGCTGCTTCGAGAACCTCTTCGCGAGCCTCCCGGGCGAGCCGAACCGGCTTGGACATTAGGGCGTGGAGCCCGCGTGCAACTCCGCGCGCACGGTCTCCCAGGCGACGTCATCATCGGGGTTCTCGAGCGCGGCGCGAGCGCGGCGCTCGATCTCAGAGGCCCATGCCGCCTCGACCTCAGCGTCCGGCGCGCCATCGAGACTGGCGAGGAGGTCGGCGGCTAGCTCGGCGCGCTCGGGGAGTGGCAGCTCCAGGGCG
>JBBRED010000511.1:0-4963 GCA_038203335.1 Haliangiales bacterium
GGAAGTCCCCTGCCGATCTGGGTCTTCGACCTCAACACGGCGCGCATCGAGGGCGTCAACGAGGCCCTGGTGCGCCTCAGTGGATACTCGCGCGCCGAGCTGCGCACGATGGCCACCGGTGCGCTGATCGAGCGCTCCGCGACCGACGTCACCGAGCCACTCAATCGCAACGGCGCGGTCCGGTTGCGCTGCAAGAACGGCGTCTCTCTCGAGCTCGAGGTGACGTCTCACACGATGCTCTTCGACGACCAGCAGGTGGGGGTGACGATCGGGATGGACATGACGCAAGCGCGCCGCAGCGAAGAGCAGCTCCGTCAGGTTCAGAAGATGGACGCCATCGGGATGCTCGCCGGCGGCGTTGCTCACGACTTCAACAACATCCTCGCAGCGATCCTCGCGAATGCCGAGCTCGCCCTCGAGACCGTCGGCGAGCAGTCGCAGATCGCGGTCGAGCTGAGCGAGATCATGGGCGCAGCCAGGCTCGGCGCCGATGTCACTCGACAGCTGCTGGCGTTCAGCCGCAAGCAACGCCGCGCGATCCACGTGATCTCGCTCGACTCGTGCGTGGAGAACATCGAGAGGCTGGTGGCCCGGCTCGTGGGAAGTCACATCCAGATCGTCTCGGATCGCGCGAGCGCGCAGTCGATCCACGCGGACCGCTCCCAGATCGAGCAGCTGGTCATGAACATCATCGTCAACGCGCGCGATGCGATGCCCGATGGAGGCCGGCTGACGATCTCCACCAGAGACGTCGTCATCGAAGCCGCGCTCGCGAGCGAGCTCGGCCTCGCGCCGGGGCCATTCGTGACCCTCACGATCAGCGACACCGGGTGTGGCATCGAACCGGCGCTGATCGACCGGGTGTTCGAGCCGTTCTTCACGACCAAGGAGGTGGGCAAGGGCACGGGGCTCGGCCTCGCGACGGCGTTCGGGATCGTGAAGGAGAGCAGCGGGGCGATCCAGGTGGAGTCCGAGGTCGGGCGGGGCACCACGTTCCGCGTGTTCCTGCCGAGCGTCGATGCCGTACCCGAGCACGTGCTCGATCCCAAGAGCGCCCCCACCGCGCAGCACGTGGCCCGGTCCGCCGAGACCATCCTGCTGGTCGAGGACAATGACTCCCTGCGGACCGCCATCCGCCGGCAGCTCGTCGGATGGGGCTATCAGTTGCTCGAGGCCCGCGACGGAGCCAGCGCGCTCGAGGTCCTCGAACAACGTACCCAGCCGGTCGATCTCGTGATCACGGACCTCATGATGCCCGGGCTGGATGGCCGCTCGCTCGCCGAGCGAATCGTCGCCGATCGGCCCGGGATCAAGGTCCTGTTCATGTCGGGGTACACCGAGCGTGTGGCCCCGTCGGTCAGCCGATTCGCGCGCGAGCCTGCCCTGCTCGAGAAGCCGTTCACGAGCCGCAAGCTCGCGCTGATGGTCAGTCACACCTTGCGCGCGCGTTGATCCGGGAGCGCCGACGAATCGCGGTCAGAGTGCGCGCTGGCGGATCTGCGTGATCCGCATGCGCTCGCCGAACCCGCCGTGATAGCTGGCGCGCGGCCGGGCCACCAGCATGCCGAGGATGCCGGTCAGCATGGGCGGATAGTCGAGCTCGAGCTCGTCGAGTAGCTCGGCGGCCACCATGGCGCCGGTCTCCGCGCCGCCCTCCATGTAGCCCTGAAAATCCTCGGAGCAGTGCTCGCCGCAGAAGTGCTGGGCGCCCTCGGCCACGCCCTCGAGGCCGAAGAACGCCCACTGGCCTTTCGTGTACGAGGCGTAGCTCGCCTTGATGTGCGGGTAGCTGGGCCAGTGCATGCGGACCGCGGAATTCGCGACGTACGTCGCGGCGGTGCCGGGGAACACGATCTCGATCCACGGCAGCACCATCTGCGCCTGCGCCTCGGCGGTGCCCTCGCCCATCAGCTCGCCGCGATGACCGCCGACGAAGTTCGTGAGGATGCCCTGCGGCCCGTCCTGGCCGCGCGACGTGGACCACACGGACTGCAGGCCGGAGCCGAGCGCGGAGCCATCGTTTGGCGCATCGCCGGCGTCGGTGATCGCGCTACCGCTCGACAGCCGCGGGCCGGTCTCCCACGGGCGCGACGAGAACTGCATCATCAGCTTCGCGTTCGAGCCATAGCCGAGCTCGGTGATGATCTTCATCTTCTCGGCCGACAGCTCGGCGGCGCTGAGGTCCACGGCGCGCAGGCGCGTGAACGGCAGCGCGTACACCACGTGGGCCGCCTCGACGACGTGATCACCGCCGGCCGTCGAGAACGTCAGCGTGAACCCGGTCGCGGTCTTCACCACCTTGGTCAGCGCGTGATCGACGTGAATCCGGTCGGCGAGCTGCTCGGCCATCGCGGTCGGCAGCGAGTCATTGCCCGCATGCGTGTGATAGCGCTCGTCGGAGTCACCGAAGACGTGGAACGGATCGGTGGTCTCCGAATCGATCAACGTGATCAGGTTCCACGCGGACTGCTCGCCGACCTCGAGGCCGAACTCCTCGATGTACGCGACCTCGAGGAGGCGGCGGATCATGGTGCTCTTCGCGAGCCCGGGGCCGAGCGTGGGATCCTGCAGCCACTCGGAGATCGACATGTTGTCGATCTGTTCGAACAGCGCCACGCTCGCCGCGTCGGTGCCCTCGGTCATCATCAGCGCCGCCTGCATCTTCACGGCGACCGGCATGAACGCCGTGATGATCATCGCGGGATCCACCGGCGCGCTCACGCTCGGCGGATTGAGGCCGTTGTTCAGAACGAACAGGTCTTGCTCGAGGCCATCGGTCGCCTCGGGCAGGTCATCGAGCTCGAGGCCGTGGCTGCGCATCAGCGCCTGGATCACGAGGTGGTTCGAGTCGATCAGCTCGCCGCCGAGCTCGATGATCTGATCGCTCGCCGCGAGCGACGTGCGGTCGGTGTACATGCGACCGCCGGTCCTCATCGAGGACTCGTAGACATCGGCGTTGACCTTCGCGAGCCGCAGGAAGTGCGCGCACGTCAGCCCGGCAATGCCGCCGCCGATGATCGCGATCCCCGGCTCCTCGGCACCGGCCTTGATGTTGTCGCCGCACGCCGCCGCGAGTGGCATCAGCGCCGCCGCACCGAGGCTGCCGAGGAAGAAGTCGCGGCGCGACGGCCCGTGCACCCGGGCGCCCGCGGCTTCCTCGGCGGAGATGCCGAGGGTGTTAGCGACGTGTGCGCGACGAAGAAACCGACGAATCGACGTGAAGAGAGGCGAACGACCCATGGATGTCGAGCATCATCGCACGAGCACGAGCATCTCGGTCTCCATGGTGTCCTCGGCCCACCGCCGCTTGTAGTCCATCTCGGTGCCGAGATCGTAGCGGCCGATCTCCGCGGTGCAGAGCTCGACGATCTGGTGATACTGGAGCAGGCCGCCGAGGCCGAGGTCGCGGTGCGCATCGTCGAACGAGAACTGCAGGCCGCGGTACTCCCCCTCGAACACCGCGCCGAGGATGTACCCGATGTCGTGGTCGCGGTAGCGCGCGAAGATCGTCCGCTGCTGCCCGAGCAGGCACAGCCGCGGCAGCATCGCGGCGTAGAACGCGCGCATCGAGCCGGCGGAGATGCCCACTCCATCGCGCGCCTTCCAGCTCTTCGCCTCCGCGTCCTGGATCCGCGCATAGAGGTCGGCGGCGCCGGCCTCGGGCACACGCACGGATTCAAACGTCACGCCCGCCGCGGTCGCGACCTTGAGCTGCTTGCGCAGTGACTTGCGAAGCTCGCGCGGGCGACGCGACAGGTATCCATCGAGACCGCCGTCGAGGCTCGCGACGTGGCGGATCGTGGGCGTGCCGCGGCGGCGCTCCCACCGCGCGGGCAAGGCGCGCTCGAGTGCGCGGCGTTGCGGACCATCGCCGACCATGCCCGCGAGGATCGCGAGCTGCCAGTCCCGGCGATCGGCGAGCACCGCGACGATCTCCTCCGACAGCGCCTCCGAGTCACGGCCGACGATCGGCGATGCCAGCCCCCACGCGAGCTCGATCGGCTCGATGTACGGAAACCCGGCGGGGTGAACGCCACGCGCCGCCGCGAAGTAGCCATGGGTGCCGCGGAACGAGAACGGCGCGCGCGGTGGCATCAGCGTCGTGGATGCCGCGAGGATCCACGCGCTCGACGAACAGAATCGATCGATCGCGGGGGTCACCGCGATCTCGCGATCGAAGTCGTCGGCGACCGAGGCGAGGTCGACCGGCTGCATACAGCGTCCGGTGTGATTGTAGCGGATGGTGTGTAGTTTGAACGCCACACCGGCCGTGCCATCGGGTGTGACCGACCGGCCACCCGCCACCGTCACAGCACCGTTGGGGGCAACCCCGTGCCGGGCACGGGGATTGCTGCGATACTACCGACGATGCGCCTGATTTCGGTGGTGATGGCAACGCTCCTCGTCGGTACGGGCTGCGCCGCGAACAGCTACGTGATCCCCAACTCGGAGCTGCAGCGCCTCAGCCAGCTGCCCCCGGAGGTGCGGTCGCAGTCCGTGCTGGTCTCGCAGGAGATTTCCAGCACGGATACCGAGTCGGCCGATCCGGTCAACGGCAACACCACGATCATCCTCGTCCCGCAGGTCAACGTGTACAGCGGTGGCGTGCGCGGCTCCGGCGGGGGTCCGCGCGTCCACGGCGGCGGCGGGCTCGGCGGCGTCCAGGCGCCGTCGGGCGGCGGCAGTGATGGCAAGGCGGCCGCCATCGCGGTGGTGGTCCTCGCGGTGACCGCGGTCGTCGTGGTCGCCGCCATCGAGGGCTCGCGGTTCGATGGCCACGTTCGCCTGCATCCGATGCACCCGGTGCACCTCATCGGCAAGGACGGCAGCCAGGCGATCATGCCGCTCGCGTGGATCGATCCGCAGGCGGCCGCGTGGACCGAGACGGCGATCGTCCGGTCGAACGAGGGGCCGTGGCAGCAGCTCGATCGCAGCCCCCTCACCCGCCACGGCACCTATGGTG
>JBBRED010000512.1:0-4960 GCA_038203335.1 Haliangiales bacterium
GGTGGCTGCCTATTCTCGCGCCACCGGTCACCGGCGGCATCCCCGACGAAGCGGATCCGGCCGTCGTCGCGATCGTTCGCACCGACACCGGCCTCGCGCCGTCCGCACGTCCTCGCGATCTCGTCCTGTTCGGGACGCTCCTGCACCAGCCACTTGCTACGTTCGCCATCACCTTGGACCCGGCCACGGCACGTGCAGGAATCATCGCCGGTGAGCTTCGCGGCGAAGCGCTGCTCGATGCGATCGCGGCGGTCGCGCCGGCGTCTCGCGAGACGTGGATCGATGCGGTGCTCGGCATCGCGCCGCCACCGCCCGATCGCGACCTTCCGCGCGGAGCCGTGCCGTACCTGCCGGCGGGGGTCGAGGAGATCATCGCGACGGTTCGCGAGCTGCCGATTCGCGCGACCGACGAGCTCGTCGATCTCGGCGCCG
The DNA here is from genome assembly GCA_038203335.1 of Haliangiales bacterium. GTDB lineage: Bacteria > Myxococcota_A > Polyangia > Haliangiales > Haliangiaceae > JABFXX01. Next base: position 433 of record JBBRED010000512.1, read on the forward strand.
GACTCGGTCGCGTGGTGATCCTCGCGCACCTCATCTCCGGCGCACGTGCCCATGGCATCGAGCTCCAATCGCACCTGGTCGAGCGCGCACGCGCCACCTGCGCGGAGCTCAGGTTACCCGCGGTCACGGTCGCATGCGCGAACGCTGCCGACATCGAGCTCGACGGTTCGGTGTTCTTCCTCTACGCCCCGTTCAACGGCGACATGCTCGCGCAGGTGATGCAGCGGCTCGCGCAGGTCTCCCGCCGCCGACGGATCGCGGTCGCCACCGTGGATCTCGAGCTCCACGGCGCCCCCTGGCTGGTCTCCCGCCCGACCCGCCGGGCCGCCCTGACCCTCTACGAGTCGGCGCAACCCACCTGAACCTCCGGTGTCTTCCTGCCATGGACGCTTCGCACGACCTCCGCAACTTCCGTCCCCGCCTGATCCGGCTCGGGATCGCGGCCGCGATCAGCACCGTCCTCACCTGGTTCACGATGCACGCGATGGTCAACTCGGGCCGCGGCCCGAGCAGCGATCCCATCAGCTCGAGCTCGGTCGGTGTTCTCTCGATCGCGATCTTCGTGCTCGCGACCATGGCGGCGTACTCGATCATCTCGCGCCGCCCGCGCAGAGCCTGACGTCTACTCCGCCGACGGGCCATCCTCGGCCGCGCGAACGCCGGCGATCACGCGGTCGATCAGCGCGGTGTCGGTGACCTCGCCGATCAACGACCGCACGTAGTCGGGAGACCGCCGCTCTCGTAGAGCTGCATTCGCATCTTGGGATCGGGGTGATCCGAGCTCGGCGACCAGCGAGGAGGGAGAGCAGGTCGTTCAACGGTCACCAGCAGGTATGAAAGGATTGCTCCTGCGCCACGACCGTCGTCGGCATGGCCGCACCACCGCAGTCTGAATACACGCTTTGCGCCTCGCTGCCGAGCACCCCGGCGGTGGTGAACAGGGTCTCCTCGTCGAGGATACCGTCGAACCGCGTGCGGTATCGCGGATACGCCTTCCACTGGTTCGCGTTCAGGCTCACGTACTGGCGCCACCGCGGCAGCCCGCGCGCGACCGCCACCGCCTCGAGCGCCGCGCGCTGGCACTCGGCGTCGTTCCCGGCGGTGCGGAGCAGGCGCGCCTCGGCGAGCCGGTAGTGCACGACGTTGATGCCGTGCACGGCGGTGTTCCCGCCTGCCTCGCAGGCGACACCGCCGCGTCCACCGCACGCATCGAGCGGGCGCTTGATCGCCGTGAACTGCGAGACCAGCACGCAGCGCAGCTTGTCCTTGGTCATCGGATGCGTCATCAGCTTCCACGCCCCCGTCACGCGCACCGCATCGCCGCGCGCGATCTCGGGCTGCAGCGCCACGCCGACCATCGCCTCGATCTCCGCCTCCCACGAGCCCTTCTTGTGCGCCTTCGGAACACGGCCCCGCGCCGCGCGCACGGTGACTCGCGCGCCACCGACCTCGTCGGCGAACACGATCGGTCCGGTCTCCGGCGCATCCGCGGTGCGACACACGAGGTGCACGATCTCGGCGCGAGGCAGCTTCTTGCCCGCGCGCGGATCGGGCGACTCGCCCACGTAGCAGGAGGGCTCGCAGCGCTGCTGCGCGCCGACGCGCTTGTCACACGTCGCGGCAAGCGCACTCTGCTGCTCCGCTTCCAGCTCGCGATGCGCGGCGGCGAGCTTGTCGCGGCGCACCCGCTCCACGCGATCGGCGCGTGAGGTCTCCGGCGTGGCCACCGCGACCTGCGGCGGCGGCGCGGTCGGCGCGGTGCTCGATCCGCACGCGGCGAGCGCGGCGCTGACGAGGACGGCGCGGAGCATGTCCGGAGAGTACGCCTACAGCGGCTTCGCGAGGTAGATCGCGGTCTCACCCGGCATGTATTCACCGTAGTACAGCGTGTCGGCGCCGCACAGCGCGTACCCGATCCGGTTGTACGCCGTCACGCCGGGCACGTTCACGTTGCTGGTCTCGAGCCACACGTGCGTCGCGCCGACGACGCGCCCGTGATCCTCGACGCGCTCGAGCAGCGCGCGGCCCACACCGCGCCGGCGCCACGGCGGCGAGATGTACAGGAACCACAGCACGAGGCGCTGGTGCCACGGCTCGTGCTGCACCGTCGCGAACCCGCGGATCACGCCGTCCTCCTCGGCGACCCATCCGTCGTCCCAGCGCGCCCACGGCGCGAACACCTCGCCGATCGAGTAGCGCTTGACGAGCGGCGCCGGCAGCGTGCGCTCCACCAGCTCGATGCCTCGCGCGCTCGTCACCACGTCGAACACCGTCGCCGTCTCGAACGCGGTGTCCACGCCCTCCACGCCCCGCTGGTCGGTCTTGCGCGTCAGCGCGCGAATCGTGAACGCCACGGGCTCATCCTAGACGCTCGGCGCGGTGAAGTCGTACGCGCGGACCACCTCGCAGACCTCGACCCGGTACGAGGCATACATCTCGGTCTTGCCGCGGTGCTGGGCGATCACGTGGTCGGGATGCTCGCGCCACGCCCGCAGCGTCTCGAGAGACTCGAACGTCACCATGCTGACCGTGTCCCCGTCGGAGGAGGTGAAGTCCTTCGCGCTCACGAACCCGGGGAGGGTCTGGACGAGGTCGTACATCTGGACATTGAGCGCCTCGTACGCGGAGCGATCGACATCCGCGCGGACCGTGGTCCGGATCAGGACAATGATCATCCCCCGAGTACGCCACACCACGGTCGTGCGTACACGCTCAGGATCATGCGAGGCGCAGCGGCACAGATCTAGGGCGCAGCGAGCCGGTAGCCGTTGCAGTCTGCGGTCACGGCGTACTCCACGCCGGGCGCGGGTCCGAACGGCATCGGTGCGGCAAAGTCGGGGTGGTAGCAATCGAGCAGCTCGATCGGCTTCGCCTTGGTGTCATTGCACCTCGCCCCCACCGCGCGCTTCGCGGGCTTGCAGTCGAGCCCGAGCTTCGCCGTCGACGTGCTCACGGCCAGTACGAGCGTTGCGCCCTCGGTCGCGGTGCCGGTGTAGCGCGTCACTCCCTGCGCGGTCTCGACGATGAGCAGCGCGCTACCGGCAGCGTAGCGCAGGGTCCAGGTCTCGGCGCGCTGCGCCGTGGTGTAGCGGAACACCCACGCGGGCGCCGCGGTCACGGCCTCGGGCACGCCGGCGTCGGGCGTCGCATCGATCGCCGCGTCGGCGGGAACGGGTGGCACGGGGCGCTCGGTCGCCGGCGGCGCGGAGCTACAGGCGACGAGCAGGACGAGCGAGGCACGGAGCATCGGCGCCCGAGCGTACTGCAACCGCCGCGCACGAGGGCTATCGTCGGCGCGATGGATCCGCTGTTTCCGTGCCTGCATGCGCCGAGCGATCGTCCCGTCGTGCGCGTCGGTGATCGCACGCTGACCCAGCGCGAGCTCGCACGCGCCTGCGCGCATCACCTCGCGGCGCTCGCGGCCCGCGGCCTCGCGCCGGGCGACCGGATCGGCGTGTGGACGCAGCCCGCGCTCGAGACGCTGATCGCGTTTGCCGCGCACGCCGCCGCCGGCTACGTCTCCGTGCCGCTCGATCCGAAGCTCGGTGCGACGGAGCTCGCGCACGTCCTCGCGAACGCCGCGCCGCGCGTGACCGTGGCCGCCGATCCGCACGCGGTCACCGGCGAGTCCCTCGCGACCGCCATCGTGCTCGCGCCGATCGCGCCCCTGCCCGCGCGCGACATCACCGGCGCACCCGCGCTCGTGCTCTACACGTCGGGGACCACCGGCGCTCCGAAGGGCGCGCTGATCACCGACCGCAACATCGCGGCGAACCTCGACATGCTCGCCCGGGCCTGGGCGTGGACCGACGCCGACACCGTGGTCCACGCCCTGCCGCTGTTTCACGTGCACGGGCTCGTGCTCGGCTGGTTCGGCGCGCTTCGCCGCGGCGGCACGTTGCGCTGGGTGCCGCGCTTCGTCCCCGAGGATCTCGGCGCCGCGCTCCGCGATCACGCGCCCGCCGCGCTGTTCGCGGTGCCGACCATGTATCACCGCATGTGCGAGGCGGCCGAGGCTTCGCCGGCGCTCGCCGACGCGCTGCGTTCCGCGCGTCTCCTGGTCAGCGGATCCGCGGCGCTCTCCGTCGCCGATCACACCTGGCTCGAGCGCCTGACCGGCCAGCGCGCCGTCGAGCGCTATGGGCTGACCGAGACCCTCATCAACTGCTCCACGCGCCACGATGGCGATCGTCGCGCCGGCTCGGTCGGCCCACCGCTCGACGGCGTGGAGCTCCGCCTCGTCGACGACGCGCGCGTGCCGATCACGACCGATGACTCGGGCGAGATCGCCGTCCGCGGCCCGCACGTGTTCGCCGGCTACCTCGGCAACGATGCCGCGACCCGCGCCGTCCTCGATGCCGACGGCTGGTTCTACACGGGCGATGTCGCGTCCCGCGATCCCGATGGCGAGCTGCGCATCATCGGCCGGCGCTCGACCGACATCATCAAGTGCGCCGGCTTCAAGGTCGGCGCAGGCGAGGTCGAGGCGGCCCTGCTGGAGCACCCCGCGATCGCCGAGGCCGCGGTG
>JBBRED010000513.1:0-4936 GCA_038203335.1 Haliangiales bacterium
GGGGCCCCGATCATCCAACGGTGGCGACGTTCCACGCGAGCCTCGGGGGCGCGTACGCAGACCTCGACCGGCTCGACGACGCACGCGCCGAATACGAAACCGCGCTCTTGATCCAAGAACGCGTTCTCGGTCCCGCACATGCCGACGTCGGGCAGACGATCATGTACGAGGCGGATCTCGATTTCCTCGAGCACCACTACCGCGAGGCGCTCGCCGCGTACCGACGTGGCCTTGCGATCCTCGAGGCTGCTCTCGGCCCCGATCATCCCGATGTCGCGGCCGCGCTCGTCGGCCTCGGCAAGACAACACTCGCGCTCGGTGATCGTGCCGCGGCGCTCGCGATTCTCGAGCGCGCACTTGCCATCGAGACCGCGAGCGCGGTCGGTCCTGCCGTGCTGCAAGAGGTGAAGACCGCCCTCGCACGCGCGCGAGGGACCAGAAGTCCACCATGATCGATCGTCGGATGTGCGCCGCGGCCGTGGAACGTTACGGTGGCGGCAGCAGGACGGTGTCGACGTGGATCACGCCGTTCGTGGCAGCGATGTCGGCCTTGATGATCATCGCGTGATTGAACTCGGAGTCGGCGAATGCGCCACCGATCGCACCCGGCCTCGTCTCGACCGCGTTCCGCATGATCTCCTGCGTCGACTCCTTCGCCAGGAGGCCGCCGTTCCACAGGATCACGTCCCAGCCCCAGTGCGTGCGAACCCTTCTGGATGCCCGTGGCTCTCATCTGATGGACCGACCGCGAGGCCGAGCCGGCACGAAAGGTGCTTTCTCTGCTGGCACCACCTTCGTAGCTCCGAATTCGGCGAATGACTTGCGCGCAGCGGCTCGCCCTGCGCAAACCCTGCGGTTCGTCGGCGGTCCGCCGATCAAAGAGGAGTCCTCATGACCGAAATCCGCGTCTTCGACCCAGCCATGTGTTGCTCGACGGGCGTCTGTGGTCCCTCCGTCGACCCGAAGCTCGCCCGCTTCGCCGCGGACCTCGCGTGGCTGAAGTCTCAGGGCATCTCTGTCGAACGCTTCAACCTCGCGCAGCAACCCGCGGCCTTCGCCACCGACCCCACCGTCGTTGCCGCCCTCGAGGCCAAGGGCGAGGCGAGCCTGCCGCTGGTCAAGGTGAACGGCGAGGTCAAGAGCAGTGGCGTGTTCCCATCCCGCGACGAGCTCGCGATCTGGGCCGGCGTGCGTGACCGTATCGCTGCACCCAAGGCCGGTGGCTGCTGCGGTTCTGCGGACAAAGCCGCGGACGAGTGCTGCGGTGGCGCCGAGCGCGCCGCGACCGACCCGAGCGAACCGAACCCTAAACACTGCTGTTGCGGATGAACGAGTCGTCATGGCCACGCTGATCCAGCATCCGACACGCATCCTCTTCTTCACGGGCAAGGGTGGCGTGGGCAAGACCTCGGCGGCATGCGCCACGGCCATCGGTCTCGCAGATGCAGGCAAGCGGGTCCTGCTCGTCAGCACCGATCCCGCGTCGAACCTCGACGAGGTTCTCGGGGTCGCACTCTCGGCGACGCCGACGGCTGTGCCTGCTGTACCCGGCCTCTCGGCGCTCAATATCGACCCCGTGCGGGCAGCCCACACGTACCGCGAGCGCGTCGTCGGGCCCTATCGAGGAGTCCTTCCCGCGGTCGCGATCGCGAGCATGGAGGAACAGCTGTCGGGGGCGTGCACCGTCGAGATCGCCGCGTTCGACGAGTTCTCGAAGCTCCTCGGCGACGAAACACGCACCTCCGAGGTCGACCACGTCATCTTCGACACGGCCCCCACCGGTCACACGCTGCGGTTACTCGAGTTGCCGGCGGCTTGGACGAGCTTCATCGACGCAAACGTGGGCGGCACGTCGTGCCTCGGGCCGTTATCCGGGCTCGCCGCGCAGAAGGGGCTGTACGCCGCCTCGAACAAAGCGCTCCGCGATCCGGCGCGCACCACGCTGGTACTCGTGGCTCGACCCGATCGCTCGTCCCTCGTCGAGGCCGAGCGCACGCGCGCCGAGCTCGCACTTCTCGGCGTCGCGAACCTCCGGCTGATCGTGAACGGCATGTTCCACGCACGCGGTCCCGGCGACCCCACCGCCGTGGCCATGGAAGCGCGCGGCCAGGCCGCGCTCGACGCGCTCCCGCTCGGCCTGCGCACCGTCGCGCGGATCGATATCCCACTACTCCCGTTCGGGCTCGTCGGGATCGACGCACTCCGCGCGATGGGCACCACGGGCGAAGGCTTCCACGCTGTGCCGCCGCCGCCCGCGCTGCATCCGTTCCGCGGCGAGCGTCTCGACGCGCTGGTCGACGATCTTGCCGTGCGCGGCAAGGGAGTCGTGATGACGATGGGCAAGGGCGGCGTGGGAAAGACCACCGTCGCGGCGCGCATCGCGAGCTCGCTCGCTCGGCGCGGCTTCGCGGTCACGCTGACGACCACCGACCCCGCGGCACATGTCGAACAGGCGATCCGCGAGCTCGGCGCAGCCGCATCGCAGCTCCGGGTAACGCGCATCGATCCTGCGCTCGAGGTCCGACGCTACACCGCGGAGGTGCTCGCCGCCGCCGGCAACGGACTCGATGCGCAAGGCGCCGCGCTGCTCGAAGAAGACCTCCGAAGCCCGTGCACCGAGGAGATCGCCGTGTTCCGCGCCTTCGCAGAGACCGTCGCGGGAGGCGAGGACCGGTTCGTCATCATCGATACCGCGCCCACCGGACACACGCTGCTGCTCCTCGACGCCGCCGAGTCCTATCACCGCGAGGTGTTGCGCAAGCCGAGCGGCAGCCCGGAGGCCGTACAGCGGCTCCTGCCTCGCCTGCGAGACCCGAGCTTCACGCACGTGGTGCTGGTGACGCTCCCGGAGGCGACGCCGATCCACGAGGCCATGCAGCTCGAGCGAGATCTCGCGCGCGCCGAGATCGCGCCATTCGCCTGGGTCGTCAACCAGAGCCTGACACCGCTGCAGCTCACCGACCCTGTGCTCCTCGCGCGACGCGCGCACGAGACCATTCATCTCCAGGAGCTTGCAGCCCACGCGAAGCACATCGTTCTCGAGCCGTGGAGTGCGCACCCTTTCGCGCACGCTGTCGGCGCTGATCTCTCACCATCGAGGAATGCCCTATGACGAAACGCTCATGGATCCACATATCGGCGGTCTTGCTGCTCGCAGTCGGTTGCGGGTCAAACCCGAGTCAGCCAGCGAAGCCACCGCCGCAGGCTCCGGCTCAGTCGTCGAGCTGCTCGATGATGATGAAGGACGCGCAGATCGCCGCGACCGACGGGGAGCACGACATGACGATCACGTTCACCACAGCGGGCGACCCGGCGCCGCTCCGCGCACACGTCCGCGAGATGGGCGCGAAGCACGATCGCATGGCGCACGGCGGCGGCATGAACGGCGGCGGCATGAACGGCGGCGGAATGGGCGAGCACATGAAGATGGTGCCGTCGCACGCAGCAGTCGACGATGTCGACCACGGTGCGCGCATCGTGTTGACGCCCGACGACCCAGCACAGCTCGGCGCGCTTCGCGAGCATGTCCATTCGCACGTCGAGATGATGAAGAGCGGAACCTGCCCGATGATGATGGAAGACCACGAGCAGGGCGCCCATCACGAGATGTGAGACGGACAGATCGCGCCACTGCCCGTGACCGTTCCTGCGAACCCTCGGGGCGGCACGTGGCTCTCACCTATTCAAGGAGCCAGGAAATGCTGACGAATGAATCATCCATCGACCGCGCACTGCGGGTCGTCATGGGGATCGTGCTGCTCTCGCTCGTGGTCGTCGGCCCCAAGACGATGTGGGGGCTGCTCGGGCTCGTGCCACTGCTGACCGGTCTGGTCGGGTTCTGCCCGCTCTACAGGCTGCTCGGGATCAGCACGTGCCCGGTTCCAGGTGGTCGCAAGCAGGCGGCGTGACATGGCCAAACCTGCACCGTTTCCGCACCACTACACGGTCGCACTGGAAGACCGGCGCCTCACGGCACCGCCACGGGCGCCGATCGCCGTCGGTGCGCCTCCGCAATTCGGCGGCAGCGACGAGGTCTGGAGTCCAGAGGATCTGCTGGTTGGCGCAGCGCTCGAGTGCCTGTGGACCACCTTCGAGGCCTACGCACGCCACGACCAGCTCGAGTTCGCGGGCTGGCGCGGCACCGGTTCGGGCGTCCTCGACAAGGGGCCGACCGGTCCCGTCTTCACCTCGATCACGCTGGCGGTCGAGATGACCGTCGCCGCCGCTGACGTCGAGCGTGCCCGGCGCGTGCTCGACACGGCAGAGAAGCACTGCATCATCTCGAACGCATTGCGCGTCGCCGTCACCTTGCAGGCCGAGATCCGTCCGAGCTGAGCCGTGCGAACCACCTCCACGACGGCAGGCTCCGCTTCTTCACGACCTCGAAGCCTTTGGTCGCTTCGGCATGTTCGAATCCGCCGAGCTGGGGCGCGGCGCACCTTGGCTCGTCGACCGCGGCGCACTACGCACGATGTCGGCGTGGGCGGCTGCCCGGCTCGAGGCGCCGGTGTGCCTCGCTGATGTGGCTGCGCATGTGGGCCTGTCCGCGGGACGTGCGCGGCATCTGTTTGTCGATCAGACCGGGCTGCCATTCGCACGTAACTGAGTGGCAGCTCGTCCCGCCGAAACCCCGCTTGTTTGTCCTTGCCGCTCTGTCAGGATGCACTGGATGAGCGACCTGCGATGCCAGTTCTGCGAGGAGCCGGTCAAGACCCGCTGTCGGCGGTGCGAGATACCACTGTGCGCGTTTCACGTTCCGATGTCCCCGGATCTCGCGTGCGCGACCTGCGAGGAGCAGTGGAACGCGGGCTCGTCCCGTCGAGCAGTCGCGCTGCTGCCATGGGCGGCAGGCTTGCACCATCGGTGGGCTCACTCAAGCTCCACGGTGGACCATGCCAACCCGGTTGTTCAACTCGCCGTCAACGGGGGAGCAGCC
>JBBRED010000514.1:0-4913 GCA_038203335.1 Haliangiales bacterium
GTGCTGATCGCGACGACCTTCTTTTCGCTGAGCTGGTTGCCGAGGTTCTGCCACTGGCGCACGGCGAGCGGCGCCGCGTTCGACAGCTCGGTCATGCCGTTGATCGCGTCGTTCAGACGGATGAACTTCGGATCGAGGCGGAGCAGGGCGAGGACGTCATCGACCGGGCCCTTCGACTCGGCGGTGCCGAACTTCTTGCCGTTGATCTCGCCGGTCTTCTTGACCTCCTTGTAGCGAGTGACGGCGGTGGCGAATAGCTGCTTCCGCAGCTCGGGGTCGGTGCGCGCCTTCTCGATCTGGTCGACGATCGGCTGCAGCTTTGCGACGAGTGCGTCGTACCCCTGCTGGCTCTCGGTGAACTTGCAGTCCGCGAGCTCGACGTAGCCCGCGAGCAGGGTCGCCTCGGGCCACAGCGGCGAGGTCGGGAACTCCTTGAGGAACTCCTTCACCAGGTCGCGCGCCGTCGCCAGCTCGCGCTTCTGGTACATCGACCACGACGCCTCGAACAGCGCGTCGGAGAGGTACACGCTGTCGTCGGGGATCTGGAAGTAGTGGTAGTAGGCGTCGTCGTACTCGCCGGCCTCGTGCGCGAGCCGGCCGAGGCCGAGGCGCGCGAGGTCCTTGATCGTGAAGTAGCGATCGTCGACGACGAACGTGAACTTGTCGGAGTCCGGCGTCGCGGCGATCTCGCACATCGCCTCGGCCGAGCCCTTGTACTCGCCGCGGCGCGCTTTGATCACACCGCGCAGGTAGATCGCGGAGGAGTAGAGCCGGCTCTTCTTCGAGATCATGACGAGCTCGCCCTCGGCGTCGGCGAGCTTGCCGGCGTCGTAGGCGGCGCGACCGCGCAGATAGCTGCGCTCGCCGGCGGCTGACACGGGAATCGGCTCCGACAGCTTGATCGCCTCGAGGCGAGCGAGCACGCCGGCGTGATCGCGGGTCTCGAGCGCGATGTCGACCGCGCGACGGTGCGCGGGGCCCCAGTAGGTGCCGCCCGGGCCGCGCTTCATGATCTGGTCGATCGCATCGAGCGCGGCGCCGTAGCTGCCGGCGCGGGCGAGCGCGACCGCGAGGTCGTACTCGGCGTTCTGGAACTCCACGAAGTCGACGAACGCGGAGTACCGCGGCGACTTCACGATCGAGTACAGCGCGACCGCGGAGTTGACGAAGTTGCCGCCGCGGAGCAGCTCCTCGGCGACCCCGAGCTCCTTGCGGAGCGTGTCGAGGTTTCCGCTCTCGACGTCGATCAGCTTGCTCGCTTCGAGCGCGGCGAAGTACTTCGCGATCGGATCGTCGGGGGCCTTCACGGCCGGCGTGGCTGCCGCCGTGTCATCGGGTTGCGCGCTCGCGACGCCGAACGTCGAGACGACGAGCACGAGCGCGGCGGCGAGGCTCCTCACTTCTTCGCGCCCTTCGCGGGGGCGGGCGATTTTGCCGGCGGCGCGGCGGGCGCGGCCGCGGGGGCACTTCCGCCGTCCTCGCGCTTCGTCGTCTTCACGGCGACGTCGATGCCGAGGCCGTAGCTGCCCTTCTCCTTGCGCTTCCACTCGTAGGCGATGTCGCCGCCGTCCTTGGCCTTCGCGAACACGACGAGGTCCTTGCCGGCGACCGCCTTGACCACGATCTGGGTCTCGGTCGTCGACGTGAACGTGTCGTCATCCTTGCCGGTGGCCTCGACCTTGAACGTGACCAGATGACGACCGGGCGCGACGTAACCGTCGAACCGGATGTTGTCGTCACCGGCGATCGCGCCGGAGGCGTCCTCGTAGACGCTCGCGCCGTCGAGCCGGATCGTCGATTTCGCGGGGCTGTAGTAGCGCGCCGTGGTGTACGTCAGCTTGATCTGGATGCGCGTCGAGTAGAGCTGGCTCGCGACCGTGTTCGCGCGCGCGCGCGACTTGAACAGCTCGTCGCGCAGGCTCAGGTACTCCTGGCGGAGCGCGTCGACGTCGGTGTCGGTCGCCGGCGGGGGCTCGGTCGGCTCGGCGGGAGCGCCGCTGCCCATACCCGCCGCGCTTCCGCTGCCCATGCCGCCACCGCCGCCCATCGCGGGCGTGGCGGGCGTGGCGTTCGGCGGGGTCGGCGACGTGCCGGCCTTGGGATCCTTCGCGGGATCCGCCGGCGGATCGGGCGTCGGCGTGGGCTCGACCGGCGGCTCGACGGGCTCGGTGACCTTCGGCTTCGTCGTCTTCTTCGGGGACTTTCTGCCGCGCTTCGGCGCACCGATCGCGAGCGCCGGAATCAGCGCGAGCAACAGGACGGAGCGAACGAACCTACCGTTCATCGACATGGACCCCCGGATGCAGTGACTAGTTCGCCGAGCTGGCGAGGCGGTTAGTTGGTGAAGGGCAGGAACAACGAAAGGCTAGCCGTGACGGCGCTGTCGTTCACGAGGAACCGGTCGTCGAGGAGCTCCTGGCGGAACGTCCGGTTCCTGGCATCGACCCGGAACGCGACCGCCTGACCCATGAACAGTCTAATCCCGAACCCGATGACGCCGGACGCTCCTCGGCTCGTCTTCGAGTCGATCACGCCGACGCCGATGTCGGCGTGCAGGTCGAAGTGAACGATGGTGCCGCCGAGTCGGAGCTTGCCGTACACCGGGCTCCAGTTGAGCAGCGACTCGGCGAAGATCATCCGCGCGTAGGTGTCGGTCAGCACGACGCCGCGCTTGTCCTCGATCGCGCGAATGATGTCGGCGTTCGCGTGCGTGTACCAGCCCGCGAACTCGACCGCGGTCTCGTCGGTCATGTGATACGTGTACGAACCGCCGTAGAGGTACGTGCCGCTGAGCAGATCGCTCGCGTAGTACCCGCCGCCCACGGTGATCTCGTGCCGGTGCTGCTTCACGAACAGCCGGTCGACCGCGCCGCGGCGCTTGCGCTTCACCGCGAGCCGGTCGGCGATCTCCTGGTCGATGCACATCGACGTGGATCCGGGCGCCGGCTCGGTCTCGGTCTTGTCCTCGGTCTTCGCGACGGTCTTCGCCTTCTTGTCGATCGGGCGATCGCCCTCGTCGTCGGCGTGCGCGATCCCGGCGGACGACGCGAGGATGGCTGCGAGCAGGAGGGCGGTGGTCTTCATCGTCACAGCCCCGTGGGGATCCACAGCGCGAGGCCGAGCGTCGCGACGATGTTGTTGGTGTAGCGCGTCTCGCCGGCGATCTCCTCGACGGCCATCAGGTCGCGCGTGTCGATCCGCACCGTGAGAAAGCTCGTGATGAACATGTCCAGCGCCATGCCGGCGTCGAACGACAGGCCCTGAACGGCGTCGTGGAACATCCGGCCACCACCGGCGAAGAACATGATGTCGGCGTGGACGATGCCGCCGCCGAGCTTGAGCTTCGCGTGGATCGGCGACCACATGACGTTCGCGAGCGCGACGTAGGCCATGGCCGGCTCGAACCGGTTGTCCTGGAAGAAGTTGCTGAGCGGCGTGTCGAGATCGAGCTTGAGTGGCGTCAGATCGAAGCCGAGCGAGAGGCCGAGATCCTCGGTGAAGAAGTAGCCGAGCGATCCGCCAGCGATCCAGCTCGACGACGTGAGATCCCCGCCGAACATGCCGCCGTGCGCGAGCAGGACGATCTTGTTGTCCTTGCGGAAGTTCCGCTTCTGCACGCCGCGCGGCTTGAGCGCCTCGCCGAGCTGACCGCGGATCGTCTGGTCGAGACATGACGGTAGCGGCGCATCTGACGGGCGCGCCGGCGCGTTCGTTGTCACCGGTTGCGCGTACGCGAGCGCGCTGATGCACATGCACGCAGCGAGCGCGAATCCCCCGATCAAACGCGGCACTAGCTTGACGGTACTCTCGTTGGAGCAGCCAAACAACTCGGCGACATGGCGCCGCGCTCGGGTTCGGAACGCGGTACGATTTCTCTGATGGAGCACTTGACGGGGACGCGGATCCGGCGCGAAGCGACGCCGGCCACGGTCAACCTCCGTCGGTGCAAGCTGGTGGTCATCAAGGGTGCCCAGCGGGGGACCGAGTTCGTGGTCTCGGGCGACGTGTTCCGGGTCGGCAAGGCGCCCGAGAACGATCTCGTGCTCGCCGACGAGACCGTGTCGCGCGTCCACTTCGAGATCGCGCGCGATGCGAAGGGTTACCTCGTGCGCGACATGAAGAGCACGAACGGCACGTTCCTCGACGGTGCCGAGGTCAAGGAGGCGTACCTCCGCGCCGGCTCGGTGATCGGCCTCGGCGCGTGCGAGCTCAAGTTCACGCCGTTCGAGGAGCGCATCGAGATCCTGCCGAGCGAGAAGGAAGCGCTCGGGGAGATGGTCGGAAAGTCCGCCGCGATGCGGGAGATCTTCGGCCTGATCGAGAAGATCGCGCCGACCGACGCCACCGTGCTGATCGAAGGCGAGACCGGCACCGGCAAGGACATGGTCGCGCGCACGCTGCACCAGCTGTCGCCGCGCGCCGACCAGCCGTTCATCGTGGTCGATTGCGGCGCCGTCGCCGGCACGCTGATCGAGAGCGAGTTGTTCGGCCACGAGAAGGGCGCGTTCACCGGTGCGGTCGCCGCGCGGCAGGGCGCGTTCGAGCTCGCCTCCGGCGGCACGGTGTTCCTCGACGAGCTCGGCGAGCTATCGCTCGACCTCCAGCCGAAGCTGCTGCGCGTGCTCGAGCAGCGCGAGCTGCGCCGCGTCGGTGGCACGAAGACCTTGAAGGTCGACCTCCGCGTGATCGCGGCGACCCGCAAGGACCTCCGCTCCGAGGTCGAGAAGGGCAAGTTCCGCGAGGATCTCTACTTCCGCCTGAACGTCGTGCCGATCACGGCGCCGGCGCTGCGCGAGCGTCGCGAGGACATTCCGCTGCTCATCGATTCGATGCTGAAGAAGCTCGCGCCGAATGGCGCGCACCTGACCGACTCGACGCGCGCGGCCCTGATGGCTCACGACTGGCCGGGCAAC
>JBBRED010000515.1:0-4906 GCA_038203335.1 Haliangiales bacterium
TCTCGCCGCGCTGGTCGCCGCGCTCGGCGCACCCGACGCCGCGGGGCCGGGCCTGTTCGCGATCGCGCGCAGCGCCGGATGGCTCGCTCACGCGCTCGAACAGCGCGCGGCGGGCCACCTGCTACGACCACGCGCGCGCTACGTCGGTGTGCCGGTGCAGTAGGATCGCGCCCATGAGCTGGTGGCGCGATCTGTTCCTGTCGCCCACGCACGGCGAGGATGTCGAGCGTCGCCTGCGTCGCGCGCATCCGAACCCGATCGCGGAGAGAACCGGCGGTGGCATGATCACGATCGCCGGCACCGTCGAGCCGCTCGAGCCGCTCGTCACCGCGCCGCTGACCGGTCGGAGCTGCGTCTACTGGACGCTCACGATCTCCGAGATCATGAAGTCGCTGGTCACCGTCGAGCTCGCGAACCTCGAGGGCGGTGCGCCGTTCCTCCTCGTCGATGGCCCGGCGCGTGCCCGCGTGATCCCCGAGCGCTCGCGAATCTCCGCGCCGATCGAGACGCGGCTGCGCGCGGTGCACTCGATCTCCGTCACCGGCACCTGGGGCACGCTCGCGAGCGAGCCGGAGATCATCTCCACCGAGGAGCGCGCGCTGTTCGAGCCGCTCGGCGTCAGCATCGCGAAGACCTCGCGGCTGCGCTTCACCGAGTACGTGGTCGAGCCGGGCGCGGCGGTGCTGGTCCGCGGCTCGAGCGAGATCGAGCTCGACACGCAGGTCGCCGAGCTCGGTTACCGCGACTCGGCCACCCGCCTGGTGCTCGCGTCGGCGAAGCGCGCCCCGCTGCTGCTGCGCGTGATCCCTGGCCGGTCGAGTGTCCAGGCGTCCACCGGCCCCTAGGTAACCCCCGGGAACCACGGTGGTCGGGCCTGGTACCGACCGTGCAGCCTTGCCACGGATGACGCGTTTCGCAGCTCGATCGGCAACTTGGCTCGCCACGACCGCCCTGCTGTTCGGCGTCACCGCCTGCGCCGGGGACGACTCCTCCGACGAGGACGCCGAGGACGGGTTCGTGGTCGAGGACGGCAAGGCCGACGACTTCCTGTCCGTCAAGGCGCGCGAGTTCATCGTCACGGGCACCGCGCGCGTCACCGTCGAGGCCGGTCAGGGCGAAGCCCGCGCGAAGAAGCTGATCATGCTGAAGCACGTCGCGACGACGTGGTTCTTGAACCAGTACCTGCTCGACAAGGAGACCGGCCCGCACGGCGACGTCAACGCGGACTACGGCGGGTTCGCCGCGATGGTGAAGGACGGGGCGTACTCCGACCTCGACCTGAAGCAGATCAACGGCACGACCTGGGAGTTCACGTTCGAGCAGATCATCGCCGGCAAGAAGAACCTCGTCTCGAAGCTGCCGCTCGACGCGCACGGGACGTTCTCGATCGAGGTCGGCAAGCCGACGAACGCCGAGATGGAGCACGACGCCGAGTGGTATCGCAAGGCGCCGTGGGACGGCTGGAATCCCGGGACCGTGCCCGCCTCGAAGAAGGAGACGCTGACGCTCTCCGTGCGCGAGGAGAAGAAGGTCACCGATGGCTGGTGGGACTACGCGCGCCTGTTCGAGGACGGCAAGCTCACCGTCGACGTTCACTTCGGCTACGACTACAACCCCGAGAAGGCGCACCTCGTCGACTCGAAGGCGTTCTACGCCTGGCTCACCGGCCGCGGCTTCCGCTCGCCGGTTTCGACCTGGGACAAGTACTCGCGGACCAGCGGCCCGTTGACGAAGACGATCAACGCGAACGGCAAGAACGTGAAGGTCGAGGTGAAGATCTTCTATCCCCGCCCCGGCACCAACACGGATCCGGATACCGACGCGGGTGGCAAGCAGCTCGAGCGCGACATGTTCGGCTCGCTCGCCGATCGCGACGTCATCGTCTACTCGGGCCACTCGGGCTCGCTCTACGGCTTCGCGCTCTCGAACTGGGACAAGACCGACGAGGGCGACGTCGATGACGTGGAGCTCGCCACCGCGCAGCTCGCGCGCGACAAGTACCAGATCGTGTTCGCCGAGGGCTGCAACACGTACATGCTCGGCAACACGCTGATGCAGAACCCGAACAAGCAGGGCAAGAACATCACGTGATCACCACGACGTCGTTCTCGGTGTCCTACTCGCCGGTGCAGGACTTCATCGGTCGTTTGCTCGAGCTCGACTCGCAGGGTCGTCTGCGCCCGCGCACGATGAGCCAGACCATCGAGGATCTCGATCTGTACTCGGTCGGCGAGCCGTCGCCCACGATGTACGGCATCCACGGCATCAACGACAATCCGAAGGTCCATCCGTTCGCGAACCTCGAGAACGCGTGCAAGTCGTGCTCGTCGAACGCCGCGTGCGGCGGCGTTGGCAACTCGTGCGTCAGCGTCGGCACCAGCGGTCGCCGCTGCGTGGCCGCGTGCACCGACGACTCGGGCTGCGGCACGGGATACAAGTGCAAGCCGGTCGCCTCTGCGTCGAGCGCGACGATCTACGGCAACTACTGCGTGCCCGCGACGCGCAGCTGCGACTGACTCGCGGCCTCACGTAGACCGGGCGCGCGCGGCGCGATCACGGCCTCGAGTGAGAGCAGCGTGCGCGAGCGAGGATCGAGCGCATCGGGACCGCCGACGCCGATGATGGGTCCCGTATAGCCGGCCCAGCGGACCGCGTAGAGCCTCTCGAGGTTCGCCACGGTGACGGCCGAGAGGTCGATGACCGCGAGCGCGCAGTGTGGGTGAGCGTTGTCACGCAGGCTGGTCTCGACGTGGCGGAACGAGCGCGCCAGCAGCGGCTCGAGTCCCGCGGCCCGCAACTCCCCAGCGATCCAGGCAGCGACAGTGGGGTCGGTGGCCCACAGGATCGCCGTCGGTGTGGTCGAGGAGAGGACGCGGCGCGGTCCTACATGCCCCCACGGGTCGAGGATCTTGAGCAGGCGCTGCGAGGGCATATCTACGACATCGGCCGAAGCAGTGTACCTTCTATGGGTGAAGTGGGTCCTCCCTCTCGTCGTGCTCGTCGGGTGCTGGAATGACACTCCGGGCCTCCGGCTCGAGATCAAGGCGGCGGAGACCGGAGCCACGCGCGTCGAGCTCTACCTTGCCACGCGCACCTGCGCCGGCTGCAACAACCGCCTGCGACCGCAGGGCGTGCCGGTGAAGCTGGGCGGCGAGGTCTGGTTGCTCGACGGCGACACGAAGACCAAGACGCCGAACACCGTGCTCGACGTGACCGGCGGCAAGGTCGTGTTCGACCTGCAGGTGCCCGACGCGGTCGACACCGACGTCGCATACATCGTGGCGGTGGGCTACGGCGGCGACGGCAAGGTCGTCGGCGTCGCAGCGCTGCACGACGTCACCATTCCCTCCGACCACGCGGAGGTCTACCGGATCGACCTCGCCAATGCCGCGAACCAGGCGAGCTCCGACAAGGCCGCGCCTTCCGGCGATCGCGTCTGGGTGTGGCGCCGCAACGATCCCACCACGGCCGCGCTCGCAGCGTGCGTCGGCATCGAGCACTCCGATGGCACCGCGGTCGAGCGCAAGTGGTTCGTCCCCGAGGATGACACCGATTGCGACGGCATCGACCTCGAGTGCGATCGCTACAATTATCAGGCGATGGGCACGAGCGATGTCGACAACGCGAGCTGCGTGGTCAGCGCCAAGGTCCCGATGATCAACGACACGAGCTGCCTGCTCGGCGGTCAGACCTGCATCGACGGGCACACCGACATGTCATGCGGGCCCGTCGTCCCCAGCTACTGTCTACCCGACGCGTTGTGCGCGAACAGTGGGTGCCGCGCGGATCTCGCCACCTGTATCGGCCAAGGGGTGCTCACGTATCTCAAGATCACGGTCCCGACCACCACCCAACGCGACCGCTGCATCGCGGTCCCCGATCAGACGGCCGCCTTGGTCGATCTCGCGGGGTTGTTCATCGGCCCGGGCGCCTCTACACCGATGACGAAGTGCACGGGGATCAAGTTCGCCGATCTTCAGGTCGGCATGCTGAACGTCGAAGGCGATTTCAAGCCCGGTAACGCGGTGTTCAAGGCCAATCTGCAGACGGGGACATGCAAGTTTCTGATGTCGTGGGTCAGCGGCGCGCTGCCGAGCGCAACGAACTTCGGCGTGATCGATCTCGAGCTCGACAACGGCATGCACATGGAGCTGCCGCTGCGAGTCGAGGGTGTGGATGGTGCGTGCGATGCCGGCCTCGATCGACCAACGGTCAGCCTCCATCCGATCGCCAACGACGCGATCAGCAACTGCGCGCTGGTCCCGAAGCAGCCCTGATCACGGCGCTCGACATGAACGTGCTGCGTGCCGCGCCGTGACTACGGCTTCCTGGTGTCGCGCTTGCTGCCGCCCTTGCCGTCGAACGTCTCGAGCGACGCATTGACCAGCGTGCCGCCCTGCATCGCCACGTGGACCTCGACGCTGCCGGCGACCGTGCGCGGTCCGGTGCGGAACACGACGTAGAGCCATGGATCCTTGTCGTAGCCAACCTCGCTACGGATCTCGAGGCTGGCGAGCGGCAGGGGAGGGAGCGCGGCGAGGAACTTCGCGGGCACGCGGATGGTCTTGCCCTTCGCGGCGACCTCGAGCGAGCTCACGTTGCCCTTCGCGTCAGCGGCGGCCTTGACCTCCACGTCGCCGAACAGCTGGGTCGGCGCGGAGACGGTCGCGGACCTCCAGCGGTGGATCTCCTCCTCGGAGGCGAGGGCCGAGCCGGCGAAGGTGAGGACGAGCAGGGCGGCGAGAGCGGTGCGCATGCCACGAACACTAGAGCAGCGACCGGATTGAATCCATCGCGATCATGCAGCCCTGGCCATGGTCGTGGTGGCGGCTGAAGCCTCGAGCTGTCGCTGAATGACCTCGAGGTTGCTGACGGCACTTGCTCGTCGCAGGTCGAATTCATTCTT
>JBBRED010000516.1:0-4893 GCA_038203335.1 Haliangiales bacterium
CGGCATCGGTCGGGCGACCGCTCGTGCGCTGGCGGCCGCCGGTGCCAAGGTCATCCTCCACGGCCGCAACAAGCCGAAGGTCGATGCGGCGATCGCGAGCCTGACCGAGGAGCTACCGGGCGCCGACATCGAGGGCGTGTCGTTCGATCTCGGATCTCCGGTCGGCATTCGCAAGGGCGCCGAGCAGATCCTCGCGCGCGTGCCCGAGTTACACGTGCTCGTCAACAACGCCGGCATCTTCGCCGACGAGCGCGCGGTCACCGCCGATGGCGCGGAGCTGACGTTCGCGGTCAATCACCTCGGTCCGTTCCTCCTGACCGAGCTGCTCGCCGCGCGGCTCGAGGCCAGCGCTACGCGGGTTCCCTCGCGCGTGATCAACGTATCCTCGATCGCGCACACGCGCGGGCGGATCCATCTGGAGGATCTGTCGCTCGCGTCGGGCTGGACCGGATACGCGGCCTACGCGCAGTCCAAGCTCGCAAACGTGATGCATGCGATGGAGCTCGCCGAGCGCCACGATCCGGCGAAGCTCGTCGCGTACTCGCTGCATCCCGGCGTGATCGGCACGAAGCTGCTGCGCCAGGGCTTCGGCCCCGTGCAGGGCGCGTCGGTAGAGAGTGGCGCGAAGACCAGCATTCGCCTCGCGGGTGCGGAGTCCGTCGACGATCCGTCGGGGACATACTTCAACGAGGGCACGGCGACCCCGCCGTCGGTGGCCGCGCGCGATGCCGCGGTTCGCAAGAGCTTGTGGGATGCGTCCGTCAAGCTCGCGAAGCTGTGAGCGCTGATGGCCGACGAACCACCCAGCGCGATCGCACAGCTGCGCGCCGTCCTCGAGTGGCCGCGCGGTAAGGATCTGCCACGCTCGGACCTCCCGGCGTGGCTCGCGAAGCTCGGCGACCTGGCGGCGCATCGTGGCGCCGACGTGCTCGCCGACCTCGCCGCCGAGGCGGTCCGCGATCCGGACAGTCCGGACCGCATGTACCAGCTCGGCTACGAGCTGATCGATGTCGGGCTGCCGGAGATCGCCGCGAGCGTGCTGTGGCACTGCCTCGCACTGGTCGGTGAGAGCGAGGAGGTGGTGTGCGAGCTGGTCTCCGCGCTCGAGTCCGCACTGCGCCACGCCGACGCGTTCGCGCTGCTCGAGGACTATCCCACCCTGCGCGCGAGCAGCTACCTGCCGCGCTACCTCTACGCGTACAACGCGGCGATGAGCGGCCGGCTCGCGATCGCGCGGGCGCAGCTCCCCACGCTCGCACCCACCGGCGACGAGACGCAGACCCTGCACGCGACGATCGCCGGCATCGTCGAGCGCGCCGACCGGATCGAGGCGATCTCGCCGCTCGACACGCGTGACCTGCGCGGCTGGCACTACGTGCTGACCGGCGGACTGCTCGCGCATCAATCCCCGTACGGCTTCGCTGATCCGATGCACGGGCGCTACGCCTGGCTCGCAGACTCGTTGCCGCTGATCGCGACGGGGCTCGATCGCCTGCACGTGCTCGTGCGCGATCTCGGCCTGCCATGCGTGTACGCGCCGCCGCGCCGCGACGACGAGATCCTCGCCGAGGCCATCTCGCTGCGCCTCGGGATCCCGCGCGCGCCGTGGCCGTCCGTCGGCGTGCCGGCACCGGGGCTGGTGGCGATCTACGACCTCCACGAGCTCCCGCTGCACTTCGCGCCTCAGCTCGAGCAGCGCCGGCCCGATCAGATCGTGTTCGCGCACGCGTCTCCGTGGACCACCGATAGCCCGATCGCTCCGGAGGTCACCACCTTGCTCTACCAGTCGCTGGTGTCACCGTGGGCCGATGCCCATGACCAGCGTTCGGTGCTCGAGGTCGCGCAGACCATCGCCGCGAGCCCCGGGCTCGGCGCGGACGACATGATCGCCGACGATCCGGCGCGCTGGGACGCTCTGGTCGGTGCGACGTGGCCGCCGCAGGTCGGCCCGCGATCGAGACTCTGGGCCGGAGGACCGGTCTCCTCGAATCGCTTCGTGTAGGGCGTGCTACCTTCCGGGGGCGTGAAGAAGATCTTGGTGGTCGAGGACGATCCGGTGAATCAGATGATTCTGTCGGACTTTCTCGCGGCCAATGGCTACGAGACGGTCGCCGCCTCGACGGGCCCCGAGGGCATCGAGCGGTTCGAGAGCGATGCGCCGGACCTGCTGCTCGTCGATGTCCAGCTCCCGCGCAAGAACGGCTTCGAGCTGGTGCGAGAGATCAAGGGCCGACCGAACGGCAAGAACATCCCGATCCTCCTGATGAGCGCGGTCTACAACGATCGCGACCAATCGAGCCGCACGATCCAGCTCGGCACGCTCGCCGATGGATACCTGTCCAAGCCGTTCGACCTCGTGCAGCTCCTGACCACCGTCCGGCAGCTGCTCGGTGAAGCCTAGCGACGCCTCGCGTCGCGGGGGGGCGCTCGCCGCGGCGCTCGGCGAGATGGCCGCGCCCGCGAACCGGCCGAAGCTCTGGTACGGGATCTGGAGCGGGTTCGCCGTCGCGATCGGCTTCGCGATCCTCGCGACGTCGGCGGCATTCCTCGGACTGACGCCGTGGAAGTGGGCGTACATCACGCTGGTCTCGGTCAAGCTGCTCACGAACTCGCTCGCGTGGCTCGGTCTGCGCAACGACAAGTGGGTGATCGAGACGCAGGGGCTCAACACGGTCGCCGATGTGGTGCTGCTGACCGCGGCGATCTACTTCACCGGCGGGCCGTACAGCCCGCTGCTGCCCACGTACGTGATCGTGGTGACCGTGCTGTCACTGCTCGCGAACCTCGCGATCACGATCGTGATGGCGTCGCTGATCGTCGCGAGCTTCGCCGTGATGCTGATCCTGATGACCACGGGCGTGTTGCCGCCCACCCCGGTGCCGGGTGCGCCGGGGCAGCAGCCGACCATCGGGTACGTGGTCACCGCGATCGGCTACTGCGCGCTCGTCGTCGGCGTGCCGGGGTTCTTCTCCGCGGCCACGGTGCGCCTCCTGCGCCGCAAGGAGCGCGACCTCGAGGCGCGCACGGGACAGCTGATCTCGGCGGCCACGCAGCGCAGCCAGTTCGTGGCGTCGATGACGCACGAGCTGCGCACGCCGATCCACGGCGTGCAGGGGCTGTCGGATGTGATCGCCGCCGGCGTCTACGGTCCGGTGACCGAGAAGCAGAAGGAGGCGCTCGCCTCGATCAAGCGCAGCGCCCAATCGCTGCTCCAGCTCGTCGACGAGGTGCTCCAGCTCACCCGCGCCGAAGCGGGAAAGATCGATGCGCGGCCAAGCCATATCGATGTCGCCGAGCTCGTCGAGCGCGTCACCGCGTCGACGTCATGGATCGTCGGCACGAAGAGGCTGACGCTCGACGTGGATCTCGCGCCCGACCTCCCGACCATGCAGTCCGACGATCGCTGGATCGCGCACATGCTCGTCAACCTGGTCGCGAACGCGGTGAAGTTCACGCCCGAGGGGGGGCGCGTCACGGTGCGCGCACGCGCCACCGCGAGCGAGGTGATCCTCGAGGTCACAGATACCGGCATCGGCATCGCGCCCGCGGATCAAGCGGCCATCTTCGAGCCATTCCGGCAGGCCGAGCGCGGTGACGCGAAGGGCTACGGCGGCGTGGGCCTCGGCCTCGCGCTGGTCGCGCAGCTCGCGACGCTGCTCGCGTGCACGGTCGAGCTCCAGTCCGCGGTCGGCAAGGGCTCGACGTTCCGGCTGCGCGTGCCGCAGATCTGGAAGGGCCGCACCACGGCCCAGATCGAGATCCCGGTCGTGGAGCTGCCGCCCGATCTAGGTACGGAGTAGCTCGATCAGGTGCTCGGCGAGCGTCGCCGGCTGGTGGCGCTGGATCGCGTGACCCGCGCCCGGGATCACGACATGGCGATGATTCGCGAAGTGAGCGCGCCGTGCAGCGCGCTCGGCGATCGGAAGGTTGAGCTTCGAGTCCGCGCCGTCGACGATCAGGGTGGGGCAGGTGATCCGCGTCCAGTACTTGATCGCGGTGTCGAGGCGGTACGGATACGGCCCCATCGTGAGGTGAAGCGGATCGTGTTTCCACGTGACGCCGCCCTCGATCGGGCGGGTCCCCGCCACCGCCAGCTCGTGCGCGCTCGCCTCCGTGAGTAGCGGATCCTTCGCGCGCAGCTTCGCCGCCGCCGCCTCCACCGACGCCAGGACCTTGTGATTGCCGCGCGCGGTCTTCCACGCGTCGATCCACATCGCCGTGCGCACCGGGCCATCCATGCTCGCCTGGTCGGGCGGGCCGAGGCCCTCGAGCAAGGCGAGCTTCGCGACCTTGTCGGGGCGCGTACCAGCCCAGTACCCGCTCACGCTGCCGCCCATCGAGTGCCCGACCACCACGAGCTCGCCGCGCGCGGTCTGCGCGATCACGTCGTCGAGATCGGCGACGTAGTCCATGAAGTAGTAGTAGCCGCCGCCGACGCGGCCGCTATCGCCGTGGCCGCGCAGGTCCGGCGCGATGACCCGGCCATGCAGGGCGAGCCGCTCCGCGACCTCGCGCCACGCGAACGCGAGATCGGTGAAGCCGTGGACGAGGACGATGGTGCGGTCGCTCGGGCCGTCCCACTCGAGGACGTTGTAGTCGATGCCCGTCGCGAGCCGGAGCGCGCGCGCCCTCAGGGGCTGATCTCGAGGTGATAGATCTTGCCGGGCGTCGACGCCGTGGTCAGGTACAGCTCGCCGCGCGAATCCGCGTGAAGGCTCGCCGGGCTGTTCGGGAACGTGCCGGGAACCTCCACGACCTCGAGCGTGCCATCGGACTTGAGCCGGGCCTTCGAGAGCCGACCGCGGCTGTTGTCGGTGTAGAAGTACCAGCCGACCATGTCGGGGTAGCAGGCGCCGCGATAGACCTGGCCTCCGATGATCGCGAGCCAGCCAT
>JBBRED010000517.1:0-4808 GCA_038203335.1 Haliangiales bacterium
TATCGAAGAGGTCGCGGTCGAGCTGGTCGACATCTCTCACCTCCCGCCTCCCGTGCCGCGCCGCCGCGGCTGGACGCCCGCGCTCGGGAACCTACCGACCACGCCGCGGGTCGCGACGCTCGGAGCGATCAAGCTCGAACGCCGACCCAAGCCCTAGCGATTCGCGACCTGCCGCAGCTGCGCCGCACGACCGCAGCGGACCATGCGCTCGAGCCAAGCGGCGGCAGAGGACGGTGACGTTGTACACTCCGCATCGTGCGCAGCGTCTGGATCGTTCTCGCGCTCGTGGCGTGCAACAGCGACAAGGCCGATCGGCCGAAGCCCGCGCCGAAACCGGCACCGGTCGTGGCGCCGCCGCCCGTCGAGGCATCGACCATGCCGGCCGAGCTGCTGCCTTCCGACGGCGCGAAGCTCGAGGAGTTGCCGCTCGCGACGTATACGAAGGAGATCGCGGCGCGCGCCGGCGCGGTCGTGGTCGCGACGAAGTTCCCGGCGAAGCTGTCCCCTGCGGCGGCGGCGGGCGTGAACCTCTACGCCGGCGATCACAACGTGAGCTGGGTGATCGATGGCGACACGTTCGTCTACGACGCGAATGCGAACGGTGACCTGACCGATGATCCGCCGGCGAAGCTCGTCGAGAACGAGCTGACCCTCGTGCAGCACGTCGCCGGCGCGATCGAGGGCTCCCTCGTCGACGCGCCGGTCCGCATCCGCCGCACGGCCAAGGGCCTGTTCGCGCAGGAGGCCGCGGCGCGCCGGGGCACGCTCGGGCTGCCAAGGGGACCGATGGCGTTCGCGCTGCTCGGCGATCGCGGCCGATTCGGGCAGGACTACCAGATCGTGGCGTTCGATCTGAACCGCGACGGTGCGATGGACCTGGCGACCCTCGATGCGCCCGAGCAGGTCCGCATGTTCGAGCAGACGGTGACGCTCGACGGCCAGGGTTACGTGCTGCAGGTCGAGCTCGATGGCTCGGCGATCACCCTGGTGCCGGTGGCCAAGGCGCTACCGCCGCGGCCCGCACTCCAGGTCGGCACGCCCGCGCCCGAGATCACGGTGACGAGCTTCGAGGGCAAGCAGGTGAAGCTCTCGGACCTGCGCGGGCAGGTGGTGCTCGTGGACTTCTGGGCGACGTTCTGCAAGCCGTGCATCGCGGCGATGCCGCGCCTCAAGACGATGCGCGCATCCCACCATCCGCACGGCTTCGAGCTGCTCTCGATCGCGATGCCCACCGACGACGACCCGCGCGCCGTGCTCGGCGACAACGCCGCCGGCATCGACGCGATCGACGACGCCGCGCAGACCGCGTTCCGCGTCGACCGGTTCCCGACCTACTTCCTCATCGGCAAGGACGGCACGATCCTGTGCAGCCGGTGCCAGCTCGACGCGATCGAGCCGATGCTCCCGAACTAGGACGTCCGAAAGGACGTCCGAAAGGGCGTCCGAAAGGGGACGCATTCAACTTAGACAACCTGCGCCAGCAATCGCGGGGTTAGGGATCGCAAGTTGTCTAAGTTGAAACCGTCCCCTTTCGGACAGCCCCCTTTCGGACAGGCCTGCGTTTACCGGACAAGGCCGAACGAGGCGCGGGCGGCGATATGCGCGGCGGTCGGAGCGCCGTCCGCATCACGGACGACGTGCGCGGGCTCGAGGATCGGCGCGGCGCCCGGCTCCTCGGTGCCGCGGCACGCGAACAGCGAGAACAGTGGGGCGGCGCCGGCCTTCGGGATGACGTCGCGCGAGCGGATCACGGCGAGGTCCGCGGCGGCGACCGCGGCCTCGGCGCGCGCGCGCTGCACGGTCGGGAAGCAGAAGACGAAGCGGCCGCCGGGCGCGAGGTGGGCGCGGGCGGACTCGCAGTAGCCGACCACGGTGCCGCGCAGCTCGAAGCGGGCGTGCGCCTTCTGGTCGTCGGCGGGCATCACGCCCTCCGAGACATCCCAGTACGGCGGCGACCCGGTCACCAGCTCGAAGCGATCGGCGAGGCGAATGTCGCGCAGGTCGCCGTGAATCGCGCGCACCCGGGTGCCGAGCTCGTTGCGCGCGATGTTGCTCTCGAGCAGGGCGTAGCTCACGTCTTGCGCCTCGATCGCCACCAGCGTCGCGCCCGCCGGCGCTCGCCACAGCGCGAGCAGGCCCACGCCGCCGATGCCTGCGCCGAGGTCGAGCAGCCGCGTCGCCGTGGCCGCGGTCTCGGCCGCGTACCAGCCGGTGAGGAGGTCATCGGTCGAGTGCCGGTGACCCTTCACCCGCTGCGCGATCGACCAGCCCCCGGTGATGGCGTCGATCGTGGTCGCGTCCATTACGAGTTGGTCGGGAAGCCGAGGTCCACGCCACGGTGGCGCGGATCGGGCCACCGCGAGGTCACGGCCTTCATACGCGTGTAGAAGTGCACGCCGTCGCGGCCGTAGATGTGGAGGTCGCCGAACAGCGACGCCTTCCACCCGCCGAACGAGTAGTAGGCCATCGGCACGGGGATCGGGACGTTGATGCCGACCATCCCGACCTCGACCTCGTGCTGGAACTTGCGGGCCGCGCCACCGTCGTTGGTGAAGATCGCCACGCCGTTCGCGTACGGGTTCGAGTTGATGAGCTGGATCGCCTCGTCGTAGGTCGCGACGCGCGTCATCCCGAGCACCGGCCCGAAGATCTCGTCCTTGTAGATGCTCATGTTCGGCTTCACGTTGTCGAACAGGCTCGGTCCGAGGAAGAAGCCCTTCTCGCGTCCGGGCACGCTCAGCGTGCGGCCATCGGCGAGCAACGTCGCGCCCTCGGCGACGCCGCGGTCGACGTAGCCGGCGACCTTGTCGCGGTGCGCCTTGTTGATCAGCGGGCCCATCTCGCTGCCCTTCTCGAGGCCGTCGCCGACCTTGAGCTTGCTGATGCGCTCCTGGAGCAGCGGGACCAGCCTGTCGGCCGCGTTGCCCACGCAGACCAGCACGCTGATCGCCATGCAACGCTCGCCGGCCGAGCCGTAGCCCGCGGACACGGCGGCGTCGGCCGCGAGCTCCATGTCGGCGTCGGGGAGAACGATCATGTGGTTCTTCGCGCCGCCGAGCGCCTGCACGCGCTTGCCGTGCTTGGTGCCGGTCTCGTAGATGTACTGCGCGATCGGCGTGGAGCCGACGAACGAGATCGCCGCGACCTTCGGGTGCTCGAGCAGGCGATCGACCGCGACCTTGTCGCCGTGGACCACGTTGAACACGCCGGGCGGCAGGCCCGCGTCGGTGAGCAGCTGCGCGCAGAAGTTCGCACACGACGGATCGCGCTCGCTCGGCTTCAGCACGAACGTGTTCCCGCACGCGATCGCGATCGGGTACATCCACATCGGCACCATCGCCGGGAAGTTGAACGGCGTGATGCCGGCGACGACGCCGAGCGGCTGGCGGATCGAGTAGGTATCGACCTCGGTCGACACGTTCTCCGAGTACTCGCCCTTGGCGAGGTCCGCGATGCCGCACGCGAACTCGATGACCTCGAGACCGCGGTTGACCTCGCCGAGCGCGTCGCCGGTGACCTTGCCGTGCTCGAGCGTCAACAGCTTCGCGATCTCGTGCTGGTGCTTGTCCACGAGCTGGCGGAACGCGAACATGATCTTCGTGCGCTTCGCGATCGACACCGAGCGCCACGACTGGGACGCCTTCCATGCCGACTCCACCGCCTCGTCGACCACGGAGGGCGACGCGAGCGCGACCCTGCTCGCGATGTCGCCGGTGGCCGGGTTGTAGACCTCGCCGTGCCGCTCGGCGGTCTTCTCGAACAGCTTTCCGTCGATGAAGTGAGTGATCGTGTTCGCCATGGGGTGCATTGCGTACCATGGCGTGACTGGGTCAGCGCGGGCCTTTTTCGCGCATTCTACGTCTGGGCAGCCGGCGTCGGCGCCGCCGCGCCCGCCGCCCTGGCGCGCTTCGCCTGCCGGCGGCCGGCGATCAGGTGCCACCCGAGCAGTCCCAGGATGCCGGCGAAGAACATGCCGATGTACAGCGAACCCAGCTGCGGGTAGCTCGATGTCGTGAAGTTCGCGATCTTCTTTGTCCCGAAGATCGCGGGTGTGAACGGCTCGAGCTTGATCGGTGCGTCGGGATCGAGGTTGTGCCCGAAGACGTAGAGCTTGTAGACGAACTTGCCCATCGCGAACACGCCGACGTAGCCGGCGACCACCGCGAGATCGACGAGCGCGCGCACGTTGCCGATCGCGGCGCAGCGCAGCGTGAGCACGATCAACAGGCCGATCGCGAACGGGATCCAGTCGAGATCCGAGAGCTCGGCGCGATCGATCTTGTGCATCCCGATGTAGTGATTGAGCGTGTTGATCTCCTTGATGTGCTGGCCGTTGTTGCCGCCTTCGATCTTGTGCGCGTAGATCTCCATGTAGAGCCCGTCGGGATACTGGGGCGCGGTCATCGAGATCTTCCACAGGGGCTTGGTCATGGTCAGCGCGAGCGGGATCACGAGGAGCAAGAGGATCGGTCGCGCCCACATGTAAAGGGGGCGATCGAGGAAGGCATAGAACTGGTCGATTGCTTGCTGCACGTGATGACTCCTTCAGATGCGATCGCTGCGCCGGAAGCCGAGGTAGGCGACGAGCCAGGCCCCGAGTCCGACGACAGCGGGCCACACGACACCGATCGCGAACAGCGCGCCACCGCCGATGCGGTTCGCGAGATAGAAGCCCACAGGGCCGAAGGTCGACAGATCTGGCTGGAGGTGCGACAGCAGAGCGAGGCGCGCGGATTCCACCGGGTTGAGCACGGCGAGCGTGAACACCGCATGGGGATCGAGCCGCCATCGGAGCATCAGCCCGATCA
>JBBRED010000518.1:0-4799 GCA_038203335.1 Haliangiales bacterium
CTTCTGGTGGCGAGTGGTCTGCTCACCACCGAACAGATCGACCAGGCCCTTCGTGCGCAGGTCGCCTGGGGCGCGCGCCTCGGCACGAACCTCATCGAGCTCGGGTTCCTCGATCTCGATCAGCTGTCGACGGTGCTCAGCCAGCAGCACGGCCTGCCCGCCGCGCTCGCACGGCACTTCGAGAAGGCCGATCGCGAGCTCCAGCTCCTGCTGTCGCCCGACGTCGCGCACAAGCTGACCTGCGTGCCGCTGATGCGCGTGGGCGCGGACCGCAAGGTCGTCATCGCCTCGTGCTCGCCGCTGACCGCGAAGGGGATCGCGATCGTCGCCGACGAGCTGTGCGTGGATCCGGGGATCATCATCCCGTCGATCGCCGCCGAGCTGCGCATGCGCTACCAGCTCGAACGCATCTACGCGATCCAGCGGCCGTCGCGGTTCATGCGCGCGCCCGGCGAGGACCGGCAGTCGTTCCACAACCTCGAGGTCGATGTCGCCGATAGTGATGTCGATCTCCAGCCGTACCGCGATCCACTCGACGACCTCTCGATCGATGTCGACCTCGGGCTCTCGGGCGCGAAGCCGGCGGAGGAGCCGGTCCACCAGCTCGACGACGACGATCTGATGATGGAGCCCACGCGCGAGCGCGCTCCGACCGACGTCGAGGACCATCCCGCCGGTGCGCTCGCGCTCGACGACCTGCCGCCCTCGGAGCCCGGCGACGATCTCGCCGTGCCCACGCTGGTCGAGGAGGACAACTCGTCCGGCAAGGAGCGCCGCAAGTACGCGCGCACGCTCGCCGACGGTCCGGTCGATCGCGAGTCGGTCGCGGTCCCGATCGTCCCGCTCGGCTCCGGCCCGATCCCCGTTGCCGGCGCGCTCGGCCGGATCGCGATCCGCCGGGTCAAGAAGACCGTCGGCGCGCCCGACGACGGCAACACGCTCGGCGAGACGACGCGCGGGATCCGGCGCGCCACCGATCGCGACAAGGTCGCCGCGCTCGTCATCGAAGCGCTGTTCCGGTTCGCGCCGTCGTGCCACGCCGCCACCATCCTCGTGGTGCGCGGCGGCATCGCCACCAGCTGGCGCGGGTTCTGTCGCTCCGGTGCGCCCGAGGCGGAGGTGTCGGTCCCGCTCGACGCGCCGGGCCTGGTGCCGCGCGCCACCCAGCGCAACGCCACCGTGCGCGCGCCGATGAGCGAGCTCGGGCCGATCGACCAGCTCCTGCTCGCGTCGCTCGGCGCGACCGGCGAGCTGTGCGTGGTGCCGGTGTCGATCTCCGGCCAGGTGCTGTGCGTGATCGCGATGGTCACCGAGCGCGACGCACAGCTCGGCACCGCCGAGTCGATCGCCGTCGCGGCCGGCGCGGCGTTCGCCCGGCTGATGCGCGACGCCAGCCGCTAGCGCGGTTGACGCCGCCCGCTCGTTGCGGCAGGTTCGCCTCGATGACCGCCGACTCCGAGATCGCAGGCACGCCGCGGAAGAAGCACCGGCATGATCTGGGACACGAGGACCACGGCGCGAAGCTCGCGGCCGGGACCACGAAGACGCTGCAGATGATCCTCGGCCTGTGGATCGCGCTGACGTTCGCGCTCGTCGTGTACGTGCTCGTCGATGGCAGCCGGCCGAAGGGCCCGATCCCGACCGCACCTACATCGTCGCCGTCGACGCAGCCGTAGTGCCGCGGCGCTCGCGTTTGGCCATCGGATCGGTCATGGTTCCCCGCTCGGGTGAACGTCGTGGGGACGAGACCCGTTCGTCATGATTCCCGACGACGTCATCACCCAGATCCGAGATGCCGCGGACATCGTCGCGGTGATCGGGCAGACCGTGCAGCTCCGCAAGGCGGGCCGCAACTGGAAGGGCCTGTGCCCGTTCCACGGCGAGAAGACGCCGTCGTTCAACGTGTCGCCCGACAAGGGCTTCTTCCACTGCTTCGGCTGCCAGAAGCACGGCGACGTGTTCACGTTCATCATGGAGCTCGAGGGCAAGAGCTTCGTCGAGGCCGCGGAGCAGCTCGCGGGTCGGTTCGGCATCGAAGTTCCGCGGATCGAGGAGGCTCCCGAGCTGCGCAAGGCGCGCGGCGAGCGGGTCTCGATGCTCGACATCAACCGCACCGCCACCGCGTTCTATCGCGAGCTGCTCGCCGACAAGGTGCGCGGCGAGCCGGGGCGCGCCTACCTCGAGAAGCGCGGCGTGACGACCGAGACCGCCGACAAGTTCCAGCTCGGCTACGCGGCGAACGACTGGGGCCTGCTCGCGGACTACCTCAAGGCAAAGCACGTCGACATGGAGCTCGCGGTCCGGGTCGGCCTGATCTCGCCACGGCCATCGAGCGGCGGCTACTACGACCGCAACCGCGCGCGCCTCGTGTGCCCGGTGATGGTGCCCGGCGGCGAGGTCGTGGGGTTCTCGTCACGGCTGGTCGGCCCTCCGCAGGTCGCTCCCGATGGCAGCGAGCCGCCGAAGTACATCAACAGCCCCGAGAGCGCGGTCTACAAGAAGTCCAAGCTCCTGTTCGGCCTCGCCCAGGCGCGCGAGGCCATGCACGTCACCAAGCGGGCGGTGCTCGTCGAGGGGAACTTCGACGTGATCACGCTGCACCAGGCGGGGTTCGTCGAGGTCGTCGCGCCGCTCGGAACCGCGCTGACCATCGAGCAGGTGACGGCGCTCAAGCGCCTGTCCGAGCGGGTAGTCCTCCTGTACGACGGCGATCGCGCCGGCTACAAGGCGACCATGCACGCGCTCCAGATGTGCGTCGAGGCCGACGTCGAGGTCCAGGTCGCGCGGCGACCGGGGCACGGCAAGTCCGGTGGCTCGGGGCCGCTCGCCGACGGGAGCGATCCGGACAGCATCGTGGCCGCCGGGGGCGCGGCGGTGCTCCGGGAGTCGGTCGACCGCGCCCAGGGCGGCATCGAGTACTTCGCGAACGAGGTCTGGGGCAAGGCGCGCGGCAACGCCGACGCGCGGGCGCGGGCCCTCGAGGATGCCGGGAAGCTCCTCGGGAAAGTTGCGAACCAGGTCAAGCGTGATCTACTCCTCCACACCTTGGCCAGCGCGCTCGGCGTAGACATCGCGGTGGTGCGGAATGCTGTCTCGCGCGGGCCCCAGCGCCCCACGGGGTATCCGAATTCACCTGACCAGCAGCCCCGCCCACAGGTGCCGGAGAGCCCGGTGGCGGAGCTGAAGGTGCCGATCGACGAGCTGGAGGTCATCTGCCTACTCGCAGATCACTCCACGCTGATCGCAACCGATGAAGCAGACAAGGCTTTTTGGCTCTTGACGGATCAGCGCCTTCGCGCCATGTATTCCGGCGCTCGGGAGGGTAAGTCCCTCCACGAGCTCGCTCCTGTGCAGTTGCCCAAGTCCTCGGCGGAACAAGTCCTCTCCGGCAAGTATGCCGAGACGAAAGACCCTCGCGCCGACCTGATCAAGATGACCACCAATCTCACGCATCGAGCGCAGAAGGTCGGTCGCGACGAGCTCGAGAAGAGCCTCGTCGAGGCACAGCGCGGTGGCGGAGATCGAGATCGCTCGCGCCTGATGGCGCAGCTCGCGGTGGCGCAGCGGCGTGGAGATCAGGACGAGATCGCTCGCATCAACGGAAAGTTAGCGGAGCTTGCGACGCTGCAAGCGAAGGCTTCCGAGACTCAAGGAAAGCAGGTCGACTAGTCATGGCGCGTACTCCAGCAGCGAAGACCAAGGTGGCTCCGAAGGCGACGGCCCCGGCGACGGCGAAGAAGCCGGACGTCAAGGACGCCAAGAAGCCGGACGGCAAGAAGCTCGAGTCGAAGTACGCCAAGAAGGGCGAGACCAACGGCGCTGCCAAGAAGGACGCCAAGGCGGCCGGCAAGGCCGGCGCTGCGAAGGCCCAGGCCAAGCCGGCGCGCGCGCGCGGCGAGGACGGGGACGGCTTCGACGGCGACGACGACGAGGACGACGAGTTTGCGGTGCCGAAGGCGCCGAAAGCCGGCGCTGCGGGCAAGGGCAAGCCCGGTCCCGCGGGGAAGACCCCGCGCCCCGAGCTCGATCTCGGCGACGACGACGACGTGGTGCCGATGGCATCGTTCGAAGGCGACGACGAGGACGACATCACCCTCCCGCCGGTGAAGCGCCCGAGCGCGTCGAGTGAGGCGGATGCCGCCGCGCTCGACGCCGAGACCCGCAAGGGCAAGGGCGGTCGCCAGCCGAAGGAAGGCGGTCGCGACGGCAACTCGATGCGCGACAAGCTCATCGAGCTCGGCAAGTCGAAGGGCTTCGTCACGTACGACGAGGTCAACGACCACATGCCCGAGGACGTCGTGTCCACGGATCAGATCGATGGCTGGCTCTCCGCCCTTGGCGAGCACGGCATCGAGGTCGTCGACGGCACGGGTAACCGTCGCCCCGACCTCGTCGATCAGCCGCCGAAGGAAGGCCCGCTCGGCATCGGCGCCGAGAAGGACGAGAAGGAAGAGGTCGACGAGGACGAGGAGTACGCGTACTCGCGGACCTCGGATCCCGTCCGCATGTACCTCCGCAAGATGGGCTCGGTCTCGCTGCTCACCCGCGAGGGCGAGGTCGAGATCGCGAAGCGCATCGAAGACGGCGAGCGCAAGATGCTGCAAGCGGTGCTCAACTCGACGGTCGCCGTCGAGGAGCTGATCGCGATCGGCGAGCGCCTCCGCCACGGCAAGGTCCGCGTCAAGGATGTCGTCAAGGACATCGACGAGGACGAGGCCGAGTTCAACGAGCAGTTCTACGTCGACCGCGTCTGCAAGATCATCGACAAGGTCAAGAAGCTCCAGCGCGACACCGAGAAG
>JBBRED010000519.1:0-4785 GCA_038203335.1 Haliangiales bacterium
ACCAGCAACCGCAGCTCCCGGCGCTCCTGTCGTGGAATTCGCAGACGCTCTGGGTCCGGGCCGCGTGCCATCCCGCCTAAACCAGCGACCGCGACGCGGTATTTCCGGAATGCGGATCGGACTTCAGGGCGCCGGTACTAGGATCGAGACTGATGGCTCGATGGTGCGTCGGGGTGGTGTTCGCGGGCACTACCGCCGGCGACCGAGCGACCGGATGTCGCCGCCGCCCGTACCTCTGACCACGGGTTACGACCGGGGTAGCGACGGCTGACGGGGGCCCGCATCGCCGCGTGTTGTCCGTCGTGCCCAGAATCGTTTCACGACTCGTCGCCATGACGCTGTCCCTCGGCGTGCTCTCTGCCACCGCTGCCGCCGGGCCCTTCGACGGCACGCTCCGCCAGGATGGCCTCGGGATCGAGGTCGGCGCGATCATGCAAGGTGGCCGTACCGAGTACGCGTCGAACACGCTCGGCCTGAACCCGACCGCGCAGGGCCTGATCCTGCGCGATCGCAACGGCATGTCGTCGCGCATGGTCATCGGCCTGCTGATCGCGATCGCCGGCGCACTGGCGCAGTCGGGCCCGAAGAGTGTGGAGTCGAAGAGCTACGTCTCGGGGAACTACCTCGTCACGGAGACCACGACCACCTACTACTCCGAGGCGGAGAAGGCACAGATGCGCGAGAACACCTCGAAGACGATCGATGGTGTGTTCTCGACGAAGTACTCCGACATGGAGCTGCAGCTCTACTCGCGCGACCGTTTCGGGTTCGGCGACTCGAGTGGCTACAAGATCAACTTCATGATCGGCGCCGGCGACTCGCTCGCGTTCGAGGGCGGGTTCGGGTTCGGCAACGTCGAATCGATGGTCGACGTCGCCGGTGTGCCGACGAAGCTCACCTACAAGTACCTCGGCATGCCGTTCCGGCTGTCGAAGGCGGCGGGGCCGGTGCGCGTCGGGCTGACGTACGAGTGGAACTGGCTCAAGTACGGCACCGAGGACTCCGATCGTCAGCTCCACATGGACGACAAGATGAACCAGGTCGCGGCGGTGACGTCGCACCCGTGGCACCTCGACATGTCGACCGTCGCCTTCAAGCGCGTGACGTTGATGGTCGGCGCCACGGCGCAAGAGATCAAGAAGCCCACGAAGCTCGGTTACTTCCTCCAGGCCGGAGTGATGTTTTGAGTTCCTCCATGAAGTTGTTCGCCACCACCCTGTCCCTCGTCCTCGCGTCCACCGCGTGGGCCGAGACGCCACCCGCTCCGGCGCCGACCGAACCGGCGCCCGAGGCGACTCCGGCGGCCACGCCGCCCACCGACGGAACCACGCCGCCCACCGAGGCGCCGCCACCGCCGCCGCCCGTCGAGACGCCGCCCGCGGTGGTCACGCCACCGCCACCGCCGCCGCCGCCGGTCGCGGTCGTGACGCCTCCGCCGCCGCCCGCCGAGAAGGCGTTCGTCGATGACTACTACGATCGCAAGCGCGGCATCGGCATGTTCCACCAGGCCCGGCTCGCGCTCGGCGTCCTCTCCGGCACGGCGCCGAAGATGGCCTCCGCCGACGGCACGATGCCGGTGACGGCCGGCGAGACCAAGGACGTGACGCAGGGCGAGGTCGCCTTCGAGGGCGTGTACCTCGGCCTCCCCTCGAGCTTCGGCCACTTCCACGGCATCGAGGTCTCGACCGGTCTGCGCTCGACGCCGATCGACTTCTGGCTCCAGTTCGGCACCGCGGTCTCGTTGTTCAACATCGGCCGCGGTGGGCCCGGCAGTCTGCGTGTGGGTGGGTCCTTCGGCGCAGGCTTTAACCTCGCCCATGGTTATGGCTATGTCCGTGGCCGCGCGGCGTTCGTGATCGTGCCCGCGAAGCTCGACGCCGAGGTCAGCGCGAGCTGGACCCCGAACAGCGCGAGCACCAGCAACTACGACGAGCTCCTCTACCGCGCATCGGTGTGGTACCGCCCGGGCGGGACCGGAGGGTCGAAGCGCGCGTACGAGGTGTATGTCGAGTCCTTCCACCGCACCGACGACGAGGCCGACAAGGAGCGCGAGTTCACCGGCATCGGCGGTGGGCTCGGGATGACCTTCTTCTGAGTTATGCTGGGGTGTGTCGCCCTGGACTGCGGACTTCGAGCGTGACGTGGTCGCGCTCGTCCAGCGGTTGATCGACACCCGCTCGCAGGACGCCTGGCGCGCCCTGATGGTGAAGATCGCGCCTCGACTCGAGGGCTGGGCGCGCAACAACCGGCTCCTCCGGCGCTGCCGGCTCGCCGGCGATGACGACGCGCGCGCCGTGATGGTCGCGGTGCTCGAGCGCCTCGCGGCGAACGACTACCAGAACCTGTCGTCGTTCCTCGGCCAGAAGGACCTCGCGGCGCCGGAGCCCGATCTGGTCGCCGAGGTGATCCGGCTCGCGAAGCTCGACGAGGAGGACGCGGCCGAGGTCGACGCCGACCAGGGCACGCCGCTGCGCGCATGGCTGCTGCGGCTCGTCGACTACACGTCGCGCGACCACGTGCGCCGCCGGCTCGGCTGGGGCCAGCGCGATGGCGCGCCGAGCAAGCGCGACCTGACCACAGATGCGTTGCCGCTCAGCGATCACCCCGAGCCCGCAGCGCGGCCACCGATGACGGACCGCCTGACCGTCTCGAAGCTCGTCGAAGAGGTCTCCGAGCACATCGACACGTTCCCG
Organism: Haliangiales bacterium; assembly: GCA_038203335.1. GTDB lineage: Bacteria > Myxococcota_A > Polyangia > Haliangiales > Haliangiaceae > JABFXX01. Next base: position 2,694 of record JBBRED010000519.1, read on the forward strand.
GCGGAGATGCGGATCGCCGTGATCATGTGGCTCGACGATGCCGAGCCGGCCGAGATCGCGAAGCGGCTCGATCTCGATGACCCGGCGCGCGCGAAGGCGCTGATCCGCGCGGGCCAGGCGCGCCTGCGCGAGCGCTTCCGAGGGCGCTCGCCGGTGCTGTTCACGTGATGCGCGCGCTCGCGATCGTCGCCGCGCTCGCCGGATCCGCGAGCGCCGCGCCCTGGACGACCACGCGCGGCACGCTCGCGGCCGGCCGCGCGCCCGGGACCTTCGTCCTGACCACGGACGCGGCGCCCGGCCGCTATTCGGAGGCCGGGATGATCACGACGGCGCCGGTCGCGCTGCCGTTCACGCTCACCGCGACATGGCGACGCCTCGGGCCGGAGGCGGGCCGGTCGCTGCACGTGCTCGTCGCGGGCGGCGTGGTGCTGATCAAGACCGGCGCGATCGCGTTCTACGCGTACGACAACGCGAGCTTCGCGCAGGGCGACTGGAAGCCGATCGCGGCGAACACGGTGAGCGCAGAACACGCGCTCGTGGTGCATCAGGACGCGCATCGGGTGACGGTGACGATCGACGGGGCCCAGGTGGCGGCGTACGACCTCGACGTGGCGCGCGCGACCGCGAACATCGGCCTCGGCCTCAAGGGCGCACCGAGCATGCGCTCGGCGCTCCTGGTCCGCGACGTCGCCGTCCGATAAAGGCGTCCGATAAAGGGGTCGGACCCCATTGCCGCATTCCAGATAAAGGGGTCGGACCCCATTGCCGCATTGCCGCATTGCCGCCATTGCCGGAGATCAGTCGCAGTAGGGCGCGACGTCCACGGTGCGGCGGAAGCGTCTCGCGATCGTACACGCGCGGGTGAGCGCGCCCGCGGGCGTGGTCGGCACGAGGCGGACGCTGCCGCCGGAGAAGCCGATGACGAGCGAGCTGCCGGCGAACGCGAGGGTCACCGGAGCTCCGAGGCCCGCGGGCGCGATCACGAGCAGCGCCGGCTCGCTCCGCGCGGGATCCCACACGCGTACGGCGCCGTCGACGCTCGCCGACGCGAGGCGCGCGCCATCGGGCGACAGCGCGGCGGCGGTGATCGCGGCGCGATGACCGGAGAGCTTCCGCTCGCCCTGCTCGTCCTTGACGACCAGCGTGCCCTCGCCGAGCGCGCGGATCTGACGCTGCGCGCTGCGCGCGATCACGCGGCCTTCGAGGATCGCGCGCGGTGCGAGATCCACCGCGGCGAGCACGCGCGTCGTGCCTGCCGGGCGGACCGCCAGGATCGCGTCGCCATCGGCGAACAGCGCGCTGTCGCCCTCGTGATCCTCGGGCGTATCGACGGGATCTGGATCCGGTCGCATGCCGATCGCAGCGCCGCTCGCGACCAGCCACCCGCGCGTGGTGCCGTCGGTGTGGCTCGAGATCAGGCGCGCGCCATCGGTGCTGTAGACCAGCGCCGTGACCGGACCCGCGGTGTGCTCGATCGTGCGATCGGCGTCGCGGAGAGAGCCATCGAGCGCTCCGATCGCGAGTCGCGCGCCATCAGGTGACACCGCGAGCGCGGAGATCGGCGCCGCGAGCGTGGTGTCGGAGACCAGCGTGCCGCTCGGGATCTCGAAGACCCGCACGTGGCCGGCGAGATCGCCGAGCGCGATGCGGTGATCGCCGAGCCACACGGCCGCGGTCAGCTCCGACGCCCCGGGGACGACGAGCAGCGAGCGACCATCGGTCGCGCTCCACACGCGTGCGCTGCCATCGTGCGCCGCCGTGAGGATCATGTCGCCGCGCACGGCGGTGGTGACCAGCTCGCCCGAGTGCCCGAGCAGAAGGCCGGTCGCGTCGCCGGAGCCGATGTCCCACAAGAACGCCGGGCCATCGCGGCTCGCCGAGGCGAGGCGATCCCCGAGGACGAGCGACGTGGACTCCCCGCCGTGCGCGGGCAGCGGGAGCACGGTGCCCGCCGTCTCGACGTCGGCGAGCGAGAGCGGCCCGAGCCGGTCGAGCACCGCCCACGTCGAGTGGTTCGTCCAGGCCTCGAGGGTGCCGTCGAGCTCGATGCCCTCGGGATGCGCGGCGTCGATCATGCGCGAGCGCCGCGCAC
>JBBRED010000520.1:0-4759 GCA_038203335.1 Haliangiales bacterium
ACCCGCGAGCGGCCGTAGACCTGGAAGGATCTCGTTCCGTCCGTGCCGACGTGCACCTTGATCATGGCAGCCGAGCGTACAACAGGGTGCTGACATAGCGGTGTAGAACCGGTGTAGAACGTAAAATGTGTCCGAAATCCGGACGTCAGATCACGAGCGCTTCGGAGGCCACGGAACGAACTTGCTCACGCGCTTCTGGTACGCGCGATACAGGTCGCCGCGCGAGGCGATCGACTGTTTCTCCGTCGGTGGAATACCCGTGACGAACAAGATGCTCGCGAGCAACAACGCTTGCGGAACGATCGCGATCAGTCCGTACGGCAGAAATGCCAAACCGTGTATTGCGTACCCTAACCACACGCACCACTCGAAGAAGTAGTTGGGATGTCGCGACCAGCTCCACAGGCCCACGTCGCAGACCTTGCCCTGCTGCGTGCGCTTGAACCTCGCGAGCTGCAGATCCGCGATCGTCTCGCCGAGGATCCCGATGATCGAGATCGAGGCCCCCACCGCGCGCGGCCCCACCGACGTCGGCTCCACGACGAACGGCACCACGAACGCGATCGACAGGATCCCGACCAGCGCCGCCTGTGCCTGGAAGAACACGAAGAAGTTCCGCGACGCGTGCGGCCCCCAGCTCTCACGCAGCTTCTTGTATCGACCCTCCTCGGCGCCGCTCGCCGCGCCCCGCGAGATCAGATACCCGCCGAGGCGCAGGCTCCAGACGCACACGATTGCTGCGATCACGCCCCAGCCGCACGCGCAGGCAGTGGAGCGCCACGCGAACAGCGCGACGACGGGGGTGAAGGCGAGCGCCCAGCCGACATCGACGATACCCGCGTTCCGGGTGCGCTGCTGCACGGCCCACAGCACGAGCTGCAGCGTCGCGGCGAGGGCCCAGGCCTCGGCGACGGGCACCAGGATGTCGGTCGTCATATTGTCTTGGCTAGGATGACGACGAACGAGTGGTCGTTACGCTTCCATACCTGGATCCACTGGTTGGCCTTCTCGACCACGGCGAACCACGGCTGCTTCTGCGAGGCGGCATCCGCGGCCGCGAGCTCGGGAACGATCAGGTCGACCTCCACGAAGTGGCCATCGGTCGCCTTGTCCACGGCGGCGGCGTAGCTCCATTCGACGAGGGCCTTGTCGGGCACGAGGTCGTTGTGGAGCGCGCCGCCGTAGAGCGTGACCCATGGCCGGTGGTCCGGCTCCTTGTCGCGGTGGGCGACGGCGCTGAGGGCGATGCGCTTGAGCTCGCGCGTCGTGATCGTGAGCATCGCGAGCGGATCGATCTCGCCCTTCGGAACGAGCGTCTTGTAGTCCGCGCAGGACAGGGTCATGGCGTGCGGCTGGATCTTCGCCGCCTTTGCCGCGTCGGCGAGCAGCTGGATCTCGGACTTGGTCGCGACCGGGCGTTTGACCTCGGTCTCCATCTTCTGCGTCGCCGTGGCCGCGGATTGCCCGCACTTCGGATCGACGATGAACGTCTCCACGACGAGATCCGAGACCTTGCCGCCGAAGGCGGGAAGGGCGGCGGTGAACAGCGCGAGCGAGGACTTCACCTGCGCGCGATCGACGCGTGCGTGGAGCTCGCCGAAGCCGACGACGCGCGCATCGGCGGGGATGATCGCGACGAGCGCGTCGGCGAGGGTCGCGTACATGCCCTCGGGCGGCTTCGGCGGTGCATCGGGCGCGATTGCAGCGACAGCGGCATCTTTCACCACCGCGATGGGAGGCGGCTCTTTCGCAGCGGGCGCGGCGCCCTTGCCGCAGGCGAGCAGCGTCAGTGCGAGGAGCGGATAGCGCACGCTCCGACGGTACACTACACGGGCGGGTGTTATGGTGCCGCGCATGGGGCCGAGCGCGATCGAGCTGAGAACCATTCCGTTGTTCCACGGGTTCGGGGACGAGGAGCTGGGGAAGCTGAGCAATCTGTTCTCCAAGGTCACCGTCGACCCGGCGAAGCCGCTGTTCGATGTGGGGGAGCAGGCGACCGAGCTGTATCTGCTGACGGCCGGCGAGGTCGTTCTCGATCGCCCGGGCGATGACCTGTTCCGCCTGCATCCGCCGGCGTTGATCGGCGAGCTCGGTGCGCTGACCGGCCTGCCGCGGTCGACGCGCGCGGACGTCACCGCTGGTTCCACGGTGTGGGGCCTGCGCACGAAGACCATCCAGGACTTCTTCGCCTCGAACCAGGAGCTCGGCGTGCGGTTCCTGGTCAATCTGCTCACCGTGGTCGCCGACAAGGTCCACCGCGATCAGACCCGCATGGGCGACATGCGTCGCAATCTGATCTCCACGCAGAAGGACCTCAAGCGCTTGCGCGAGCTCGTGCTCGAGGAAGCGGAGACTCCGATCTCCGCGCCGATCCACGACACGCTCGACAAGCTGATCACCACGAACCGCCGCGTGAACTACCGCGTCGAGCCGCCGATCGCGCTGCCGGTCAGCCTGCGTCTCGATACCGGCAGCGGCAAGGTCGTCGACATCTCGCGTAGCCACGTCACCGTGGCTCCGCCCGCGGCGGCCGTGCAGGCGGGGAGCTGGCTCTCCGGCGTGCTCTCGCTCGCGGGCTCCGAGATTCCGATCTCCGGGAAGGTCCACCGCGTCACCAACGGCAAGGTGACGATCGAGCTGGATCTGCTGATCGACGAGTACGCCGGCGCGCTCGAGAACTACCTGACGCGCGCGCAGCTGCTCGACGTCCTGGTCTGAAACGCAAAACCGGCCGATACACGACCGGCCGTTTGACGCGTTGGCGAGAGCTGACTAGCGAGAGGAGACCTTGTCGGCCTTCTTCTCGGTGGTCTTCTTCGCGGTGTCGGTCTTCTTCTCGACCTTCTTCTCGACCGGCTTCGCCTCGGCCTTGGGCTGCTCCTTGGCCTTCTCCTTCGCGGCCGTGATCGGGGCCGGGGCTTCCTCGGACGCCTTCTCTTCCGAGTGCGGGCACGCGAGGACCGGGGCAGACAGGAGGCCGAGCGTGGCGAGGGTCAGGGCGAGCTTCTTCATGGGCGAAAGCATGACGGAAACCTCGGACCTCAGCAAGCGCGTTCAGAGCAGGCTGGCCACCCAGCCCACACCGACCCAGAACCCCACGGCGGTGCCAATCCCGGAGGCGACGGCGATCAGAAGGATCCGTGTGACGGGGTTCCGCCAGAACCCCTTCAAGCTCTGGATATCGTCCGGGAGTCGCTCGCAGTCGGCCACGCTGGGCTTGCGGCGCCACGCCTCGACGACGCCCACGACCATGCCGGTGCCGAGGAGCGGGTGGATCGCGGCGATCGGCGCGACCAGCAAGGCCGATGCGACACTGAGCAGTGACCCACCCGCGAGCAGGGTCAGACCGCCCGCGCCGATCGAGGTCGGCAGGATCCAGGCGAGCATGATCTCCGCGAAGCTCGACTTGTCGCTCCAGCGCCAGCCGTAGATCAGCGCGGCGATGAACAGGACGGGCACCATCCACTTGATGATCGTCCACACGAGGGATGGCGGCGGGATGCGGTCGAGCGCCGCGCGATCGATGTCCTTGCCGATCTGCGGCAGCATGCCTGGCACGTGCGCGGCACCGACGACGGCGACCACGCGCTTGTGGCCCTTGCCGGCCTCGATCATCTTCGAGGTGAGGTAGCGATCGCGCTCGTCGATCAGCGGCTCCTTGATCTCGGGTACCTTCTGGCCGAGCTTCGCGAGCATCTCCGAGAGGGCCTCGGGCTCCTTGAGCGCCTCGACCTGCTCGCCGATCGGCTTCACCGGTGCGTCCTTGTCGTCGTCGTCGTCCCAGCCGACGAACAGCGAGGTCAGGAGCTGCGAGCGCTTCCAGAGGCCGAGGTTTCGCCAGGTGCGGCGAAGCGTGATGTTGATGTCGCGATCGATCAGCTCGACCGGGATGCTCTGCGCGGTCGCCGCCTCGCAGGCCGCGAGCAGCTCCGCGCCCGGCTTGACCCCGAGGGTGGCGCCGATCCGCCGCTGGTAGGCCGAGAGCGCGAGGTGCGCGAGCAGGTACAGGCCCTTGCCCTCGCGCACGACCTTGAACACGTCGAGGTTGCGAAACGCGCTGTCCTTGGTCAGCGCTTCGTGGCGCGCCTTGTCGAGCTCGACGCACACGACGTCGGGCTCGAGCTGCGCGATGACGGCGCGGACCTCGTCGACCGAGCGCTGCGAGACGTGCGCGGTTCCGACGATGTAGTACGTGGTTCCGTCGTGGACGACCTCGGTGACCGAGGCCGGTAACGAGGGAGCGCCATCCACCGGGCTGGCATAGCACGCGAGTCGCGGATTTCGGGCTACACAGTCGGCATGGCGACCGAGATTCCTGAGCCCACCCGCACCGAGATCGAAGCAGCCGCGTTCCGCCGCCTGGTGGAGCACTTCCGCGAGCGCACCGACGTGCAGAACATCGACGTCATGAACCTCGCGGGGTTCTGCCGCAACTGCCTCTCGAAGTGGTACCGCGCGGCGGCCACCGAGCGCGGCGTCGAACTATCCGACCCCGAGGCGCGCGAGCTGATCTACGGCATGCCCCACGAGGAGTGGAAGGCGAAGTACCAGAAGTAGCTAGTAGACCGAGAGACCGAACAGCATGTTTGTTGCGCGCTCGCCGTGCGCGTTGACGTAGCCGAGCCGGCCGGTCAGCGCGATGCGCGTGTGGAGCTCGAGCTGCAGCATCCCGCCGGCGATGTACGCGAAGCCACCGTCGCTGACCGTGCCGCGATCCGTGTCCTCGTGGCGATACGCGGGGCCGAGGCCGGCGTAGGCG
>JBBRED010000521.1:0-4757 GCA_038203335.1 Haliangiales bacterium
TCGGGGCCAAACCTCGCGAAGGCGGCCATGCTGTTCGATCTCCTCGGCGGGACCACGGCGATCCAGTTGATGGAGGGCGATATCACCCTCGAGCAGGTCGGCCAGCAGATCGCGAACAGTGCGGGCGCGCGGATCCTCGAGGGCGCCTACGACAAGGCAGCGGCGGCGACCGACAAGTTCGCCGCGACGACAAAGGAAGCCGCCGAGGACTTCGTGACCGCGGTCGAAGAGGCATCGAAGCTGCGCCCGGATCTCGCCGCGGCCCTCGGCACGACCTGGGACGAGTTGAAGCGCGACGCGGAGAACATGCGCGTGGCGGCGGTCGAGGCCCTGGACCAGACGGACGTGTGGGTGCCGACCGAGGACAAGATCGAGGAAGCGATCGCGCAGACGAGGCAGGCCCAACGCCACGGAGCGCGGTCTCTCGCGCTCGGCTTCGGATCGAAGGAGCCCGACAACTTGCTTCGCGATGACACCGATCCGGAGGAGACCAAGTGAGCGGCCTCGGGAGACGCGTGGCCGCGGAGCGCGATACATGGCGCGCGGTGTGGCAGAGCGCGGAGGCGTTCCTCGATCGCATCGAATCCGCACTCGATAACGACAAGCCCTACGCGCAGACGATGTGCGCACTGCTCAAGGTGTTCGGCGTGGTCGAGCACGCCCGGAAGCGGTCCGTCGGGTATGGCCTCGACGACGCTGTCTCCGCGGCGGTGCAGGGCCTCGGCATGGGGAGCCACGGCGATCTGGGCGGCGCGAGCACCCGGATCCCCGGCACGGAGGAGTGCGAGTTCGCGTGCGCACCGTACGCGACGAAGACCACCGACGATGGCACGATCGAATTCGACGAGCCGCCGCGCATCATCCTCCAGCGCACGATCACGCTCGCGAAGTTCCGTGACATCAAGCACGGCGAGGTGACGCTGAAGACCCCGACCTACGAGGTCGGCACGCTGTCCTTCGGCGAGCCGTGGAAGATCATGGACATCGGCGACGGCGGCCTGTTCGACCAGGATCAGCGCAAAGAGGCGACGAACGGCGATGCGAAGGACGGCGACGGCAGCCCCGTGCCCGCGAACTTTCATAGCTGGTCATCGCTGCGCACCGGGCGCATCAACGCGATCGCGAATCCGGCGGAAGGTGACAAGCCGGAGCCGCTCAGCCAGCAGGTGAGCAAGTGGACCTCGTCGACGACGGCATCCGAGGTGACGATCGCCGCGAACGCGGCACAGGGATTCGCGTCGCAAGCGCGGAGCGATATCACGATCCTGAACGCAGCGAAGACGGACCTGACCGATGCCGGCGTCGACGACGCCGTGCTCGGCGCGATCGCAGCGGCCGTGCAGGCGATGAGCGCGCAGGCGGCAAACTACGACAAGGCCTATACGGCGATGGCGGGGCATGGGGTTCCGGGCAGCAGCACGCGTGGTGATTGGGTCGACTTGCTCGAGAAGGCCGAGGGAACGACGGCGCTCTCGGGCTTGCCGACCGCGATCGACAAGCTGGACCAGGCCGCGATCAAGGGCATGAACGACGCGGTCGACAATCGCATCGGCTATCCCGATGGTCCGCTCCGCCAGCTCCGCATGCTGCAGTGGACGCTCCGGTTCTTCTGGGATCACCGTCGCGGCTGGATGAACTGGCGGCACGTGCGCGTCCTGACGCCCCTCTACGTCGCGTACATGGAGAACTTCACGAACAGTCTGCAGCGCGTGCTCGTGGGCCAGACGAGCGGCATCGTGTATCCGGGCAACACCCAGGGTGCGGCCGGTGTGCCACTGCCGGGGAACACGAAGGTCGGCAAGCAAGTCCTCGTCGGTGCGACCGAGATTCCGCTGTCGAGCGCACCCGATCTATCGCTCCTGCAAGCGGGCCGCATCGCGATCATCCTCGGCGATCGACCCACCGCGGGCATCGCGGTCGCGGGCCTCGTGGACTGGAAGAAGATGCCGCCGATCCGGCTCAAGGTGCCGCCGCTCGCGGTGTCGGTCGAGACCGGGACGAAGCTGCCGGGCACGCCCGGGTTGATCCCGGTGGCCACCCCGATCACGGATCACTATCGGGCGCTCACCCACGACGAACTGCTGCGGGGTGCGCACGAGCCGGGTCTGCCGGGTGATGGCAAGCCCGCGCGTGCGAAGGACGGGCTCGTCCAGGCGCTGATCGCGCATCGCTCTCGCCTCGCACTCGTGCTCGGGAACAGTGGTGGCACCGATCGGCCCGCTCCGCCGGCCATGGTGCGTCCGTACGCGACGATCTCGACGTTCCCGCTCGAGGGGACGGTCACCGCGCAGGACAACCGGCTGTTCCTGAAGACGCTGCCTCAGGCGTCGAAGTCCGGCACTGGCGAGCAGCTGGCGCTCGCGGCGCCCGGCGAGATCCTGCTGCTGACCGGCAAGGACGTCGACGGCGAGAGCTGGCAGACCGCCGTCGAGGTCGACCACGTCGTGGTCGTGACGGGCGCGGAGGCGAAGAGAGACGATGGCAGTGGCGCAACGCCGACGCCGACCTGCTGCAAGGACGACGAGCCGGTGATGGTGGTCTACCTGCGCACCTGCTACTTGCCGGGTGACGTCACCGAGCTTCACGGCGCATATCTGCACCGCGACTTCCTGGGGTTCGGCCCGCGCAGCCTGATGACGCGGGTGATGCTCCCCGAAGAGCTCGACAATACGACGCTGGTTCCCGGCGCGCGTCGCGATCCCGAGCTCGAGGTCGCGTGGCGCGTTCTCGACGACTGGTTGCCGAAGGAGCCGAAGTGAGCGGCGACGCGCGTGACGACCTCTACCAGGTCGCGGCGTTGCTCGACGAGCTCGAGCGCGCCCTGAACCCGCTTGCGATCGACGAGCGAGGGGAGCTGGTCTCGACGCCATCGGTGCCACCGTCGCTACCGCAAGCGCCGCGCGGCGGAGGCAACGCGAGTCGTGGTCCGAGCTCGCCCGGTCCGGGACAGAGCAGGCGGTCGTTCGATGCGGAGCGAGGTATCGAGCGCCTTCGAGCGCAGCCCGCGCGTGCGATGGAGGATCAGATCGCGATCGCGCCAGCACCTCGACGCGCTCCGCCTCGGCCACCCGGTGCGCAGCGGGCGACGACGACCGCGTCGAGTCTCGTGGAGATCACGCAGCGCTCCGTTGCACCCGAGCCCGCGACGAGCTCGCCCGGGCCGCGCGCTGCGGAGGTGGTTCGCCCGTCGCTGCCCGCGGAGCGCGAGGCACCGCGCGCGCCGGTCGCGCGCGACGAAGCCGTCGTCGAGGTCTCGGCCACACCACGCGCGGTACCGGCGGAGCGTGCACGCGAGGTCACGACGACGATGGCCGATGACATCGCGCCCGCGATCCCGCGCGCACGACTCGAGGCACCCGAGCAGCCACCTCCAGTACCGGTGACCCCGATCCGTACGCCGGAGCCGACGCTCGGTCGACGTCGCGAGGCACCAGCAGCGCCCTCGCGACGGGCGCACGTGCGCGCGAAGTCCCCACGCGTCGCCGATCCGAGCACGCCGGTGGATCGCGCAGACGCGCCGGTGTTGCCCGTCGAACGCGCCGCGATCCATCGCTCGCCGGCGGCGCCTCATCGCCGAGCTCGTGCGTCGCTCCGCGTCGCAGAGACGCGTGCCACGGTGCGCGCACGTCGCGCACCCGCGATGGGGACCTTGGTGTTCGAGCGGGCGTACGAGGTCGGGGATCCGCACCACGCGGCGCCGCCGTTGCCTCGCCGTGCGCGCGAGCAGAACAGCGAACCGCCGCGGGTGCCAACCCCGCCGCCCGAGGTCATCGATCCGTTCGCGCGTGAAACGGTGTTCGACGACGACATCGAGCCGGAGCTCGACGATGATCTCGTTCCAGCGGCTCCACCGTCGACGATCTGGCTGCGCGGTGGCCGGTTGCGGTGGAGCGCGGGGCCCGCGCAACTCGCGCGCGCGGATCGATCGCTGTCGCGCCTGGTGCGCAAGCGGGGGAGGCGCCTGTGAGCGATCTTCCGGATCTTCCGCCGCGTGAGCGCCTCGTGCAGCTCGTGCGCTCGCTCGGCAAGCACCTCCCCGCGCAGCTCGCACCGCTGATCGGCGCGAAGCGGTTCGCCGATGGCACCTCCGCGCTCGCGCGGCTCGCCGACGACGCGCACCTGACCGCCGCGGTCGCGTCCCTTGCCGACCGCGAGGCCGCGTGGCTCGCAGATCGGATCGAAGCGCGGTGGCGAGCGGTCGCCGAGCCGGTCCTCGATCCGATCGCGGCGATCGTCGCCCCTTCCGAGCTGTGGATCAGCCGCGAGCCGGTCCGCGTGCCGCTCGCCGTCGCCGTCGTCGGTGCCGAGCCCGACTGGGAAGTCGTGTGGGACAACGCGACGCCGACGACCGCGGGTCATGCCGTATCGACTGCGGAGCCGGATGCGCACGTCCTCGCCGTGCGCGTTCACGTGCGCGCGCGGACCGCGGGCGGCCGCGTGTCGCTGTCGGCGGCGGCCCGCATCGCGCTCCGGCGTCCCACCGTGACCGTGCGCGAGGATCGCCGCCGTATCCTCGTGGCCGACCAGCACGGTGCGCCCGGCGCCGGCGTGTCGCTGACGATCGGCGACGCGTCGTACGTCACGGGACCGGGCGGCCTCGTCGAGCTCGGTCAACCAGCTACCCCCGGCGCGACCATGCGCGTGCAGGGCATCCCGGCGGGGCGGATCCCCGAGAAGACATGAGTCACCCGATGCGACCCTCGGAGAATCACCATGAAGTCCTCCGCTCCCCGTTCCTCGTCGCCCTCGAAGGCAAA
>JBBRED010000522.1:0-4745 GCA_038203335.1 Haliangiales bacterium
ATCCTTTGCGAAGTTCGACATCGATCGACGGCTCATCATGCCGTCCGAACCGACGCTCGGTCCCCGAAATTCCTCCCTACGTGACCAAAATTCCGGAGCGCTTTCGATCGTCTACGCGATCGAACCGAGGGGATCCCTCAGTTGTACACCAGCTCGTCCTGGAAGCGGTCGAGGTCGGCACGGGTGTAGCCGTATCCGAGCATCTGCTCGTCGGAGACCCCATCGACCACCGCGACCTCCTTCTCGACGCCCTTGCAGTACCGCTCGACGCCATCACGCGTGAGCCGACGCAAGAGCCCGCGATCGGGGGTCTGCTCGACGAGCGCCTTCAGCAGCCTCACATCGATCAGCCGGGCGAGAAGATCGAACTGGAACTGCGATGTCTCCAGACCTGCGCCGGGAATCGACTTCTCCTTCGCGCGCTCTTCGATCTGCCGGTCGAGCGCCACGGTCAGGTCCTCGAACATCATGACGAGGACCAGCGCGGCGACGACGCTGTTCATCGAAGCCATGCGCTCTGCCGCCGGCGCGCTGACCAGCTCCTCGAAGTGGGCCCAGTCTTTCGGGCCGAGCTCGTCGCGAAGCGGCTCGGACGCGAACGCTGGCTTGTCATGCTGCCCGGGCGCGATCTCCTTGACGAGCAGCGATGCTTCGTCGAGCGAGCTGCGGACGCGCTCGGGGAACTTGTCGAGTCCGACGCCCATGTGCCGTGTACCGAGGATGTGCGAGGTGCGGCCGTCCTTCGTGACCTCGAAGAAGTACGCGCCCGTCACGCGCGGACAGGCCGCGTTCGCGAGCTCCGTCTTCGCGGCCTTGGTCGGCAGCGGCTCCGTCTTGCCCTTGCACGCAGCTACACCCAGCGCCACCGCCACCGCCACGCGCACGAACTTCATCGGCGGAGCGTCTCACACGAGGGACCGCAGAAGCGTTAGCCTGGTGAACACGCGTGGCGACCATCGAATTCACACCCGGCTCGTTCGTGGGGCGCTACGAGATCGTCCGCAAGATCGGAGCGGGCGGCATGGCCGAGGTCTACCTCGCCCGCGTGCGCAACGGTCCGCCCGAGGCGCGGGTCGCGATCAAGCGGCTGCTGCCTTCGTTCGCGCACGAGCGTCGGTTCATCGACATGTTCGTCGCGGAGGCGCGGCTGGCCGCGACGTTTCACCACCCGAACATCGCCGAGGTGTTCGACGTCGGGGTCGATCACGGTGCGTGCTACTTCGCGATGGAGTTCATCCGCGGCCATGACGTCCGCGCGCTGCTCGCTGCGGCCCACACGCGCGACCGCCCGATGCCGCTCGCGATCGCGATGTCGATCATGTACGGGACCACGTGCGCACTCGCGTACGTTCACGATCCTCACGGTCCGCACGCCAAGCTCAACGTCGTTCATCGCGACGTGTCGCCGAGCAACATCCTGGTCAGCCTCGACGGTGCGATCAAGCTCGTCGATTTCGGCATCGCACGCGTCGAGACGGGCTCGGTCAACCGCACGGGCAGCGGGCAGATCAAGGGAAAGATCCCGTACATGTCTCCCGAGCAGTGCCGCGCACGCCCGCTCGATGGCCGCTCGGATCTGTTCTCGCTCGGCGTGGTGCTCTACGAGCTGACCACGAACGCGCGTCCGTTCGAGCGCGCGAGCGAGTTCGAGACGCTCGAGGCGATCGTGCGCGGCGAGCTCGCGCCGCCATCCCGCGTGGTGCCCGGCTATCCCGCCGACCTCGAGCAGATCGTCATGCGCCTGCTGGCAACGCGCCCTACGGATCGCTATCCGAACGCGGGCACGTTGCTCGTCGATCTCGACCGCGTGATCTCCGCGCACGGTCTCGACCTGTCCAACGAGCGGCTGATCGCGCACGTGATCGCGCTGCTCGGGCGCGGCGATCCGCCTCCGGAGGCCCCGTTCGCCCACAAGCTACGCACATCGCCCACGGTGATGGATCTCGGGCCGCAGAGCGTGGCCGCGCTCGAGCTGACGGCCGCGGATCGCATCCCGATCGATCGGATCGCGGCGCGCTGCGACGCCTTGCTCGAGAGCATCGCCCCCGGCACCACCGATGCGCGCGACCTCCCGGCGGCGGCGGTCGCGCTGCTGATCGGCCGCGCGATGCGCAAGCACGCCCGCGGCGATCTCGACGAGGCCGTGCTGTCCCTCGAGCTCGCGCTCTCCGCCGCGCGTCCCGACGACGGTATCGATGCGCTGCTCGCCGCGAACGAATCGCTGGTGCTCGCGGCGTTCACCGCCTTCATCGGCGATCAGTCGCGGATGACCGCGATGTCCCATCAGCTCGAGCAGCTCGTGGGCATCGCGATCGATCAGCGCGCGGCGTTTCTGCTGACGCGGATCGACGGCACGCTCTCGGCGCGCGAGCTCCTCGTCACCTGCGGGCTACCGATGCGCGACGCGTGTCGTCACCTGTGCCAGTTGATGCTGCGCGAGATCGTCGTGCTGGTGTGACGATCATCGAGCCACAGGACTGGATCGCGCAGCCCTGGCGCAACGGCGCCGGGACCACCCACGAGCTCGTACGCGTGCCGCTCGGAGCCGAGTTCGCGCTGCGAGTCAGCGTCGCCGAGATCACGAGGCCCGCGCCGTTCTCGTCGTTCGCCGGCTATCGCCGCCACCTCTACCTGCTCGACGGCGGGCCGGTCACGTTGACCATCGATGGTCACGCCACCACGCTGACCGCCGTCGCCGACGGTCTCGCGTTCGCGGGCGAGGCCAGCGTCGCCGCCACCGAGGTCGCGCGGGCGAGCCGCGATCTCAACGTGATGGCGCACCCCTCGATCACGGCCGACGTGAGGCTTCACCGCGGCGCGACGCAGCTCGTGCTCGCGGGAGACCACGTCGTGGTGTTCGTCCTCGAAGGCAGCGCGATGGTCGAGGGCCATCGCCTCGGTCGTCACGCGTGCGCGTGGATGCACGGCCAGATCAGCCTCGATGCCAGCGGGATCGTCGCGACCGTCGCGATGACCTAGCGGCGCTTCGCTTCGTCGCGACGTTGCGCGTGCTCGAGCAGCAGCTCGGTCACGCCCAGATCGATGGTGCGGCTGGTCGGCTCGCACGCGACGAGCTGGAACTGACCGGCGGTCCACCCGAGCACGTCGTCGAGCACGGTCATCGGATCGCCGTTGATCGGCTCCGCGGTGACATCGACGATCCGGCCCTCCGCGAGGTGGAGGATCGCGCGGGCGCGCGCGCGCTCGATCTCGAGCCGGCCCGACTTCCGGCCGAGCTCCAGCATCGAGAGCAGGCTCTCGAGGTCGAGATCCTCGATCGAGCCGGCGAACGCGGCCGTCGCGGTCTGCGCCGCCTCGAGCTGATTCATCGCCGACGTCAAGAACGTCAGCGCCGGGGCGGTCAGGCGCAGGGTCGGCTGGAAGTCCTTGCTGTTCGACGCGGGCGCGGCCGACGCGCCACCACCTCGCTCGTTGGCGAGGGCTCGCACGACCATCGCGAACCGCTCGTCCTCGGGGCTGACCGGATCGCGGAGCTCGATCTTCGCGCCGGGACGGACCCGGAACCTGGCGGCGACCGCGCCGGTCAGCGCGTACTTGACCTGCCCGAGCGTGCCCACGCGGGACTGATCGCTCGAGATGATCGCCACGGCGACCTTGGTGCCGACGTCGAGCGTCGGGAGCCCGACGACATACATGCTGGACGGTGACAGGTCATGGATCTCGACCTCGTGCACCAGCCCGTGAACCGTCACCTCGGTCCGCGACATCTGCGCAGAGCGTATCACCCGATCAGCGTGCGTAGCTCGGTCCCGAGCTGTCCCGCATCGGTCTTCGCCCCGCCGAACCGCGCCGCATCGAGCTGGTCGAGCAGCGGCTTCCAGCGAACGTGCACGTCGGCCGGCGGGGCGTGACGTACGCGTCGCGCAGGAAGTCGCGCGCGGTGACCGCGAGCTGAGGTCATCGGCTCGCTGCCACGCTCGCTCGTCAGCGAATCTCCGGTCTCGTTCGACAGCCGATGCGTGGTGACGCCGAAGCGCACGCGCGCCGGGCGATCCTCGCGTCGCCGATCGAGCATGCACCCCGTGGCGACCAGAGCGACCACGACCACCAGCGCGCTCCCGGGCACCATCCGTCGAGGGCAACTGATGTCAGGGCCGGAGTGGATACTCCCTCGATGATCGACGCGCCCTCGGACGAGACCTCGGACCCACGACTCTGGAAGAAGGACGGTTGGGTGGCCCGCATCGTCAAGAACGAGGACGACGAAGGCTGGGCCGTGGAGATGACCCGCCAGGGAGATTCCGAGCCCGCCCTCGTCAGCCCTTGGACCATGGGCCGGGACAAGAAGAACCCGAAGCCCCTGGATCACGCGGCCTTTCACACGCTCGTGAAGACCACGACGGAGGTCCTGCGCCGCCACGAGCAGTCTGCGCGTGCCCGCCTGCACTCCACGTTCTCGTACGCGGGCGAGGATGGGCAGCGCATCCGGATCGACCTGGACATCGTCCCGGATGACGACGACCCGCACGCCATGATCGCGGCGTTCGACGAGCGCACGAACGAGATGCTCCGCACGGGGCGTACCAGCCCCACGTTCAAGCTCACCGCCACGTCGGCCGCGCGGTTCGTGCGGACCGGCGAGGCCTAGGAGCCTGTAGTTCATTGCTCCGCGGCGCGAGGCCGGCCGAGCACCATACCCGCGCCCGAGGCTTCCGTTTATGCGGCCAGCGCCGGTCGTCGCGCTCTGAAGAGCTTGAGGATGTTGTGGGTCAGGCAAACGAAGG
>JBBRED010000523.1:0-4726 GCA_038203335.1 Haliangiales bacterium
GGCAAGGAGCGCGCGTACTCGGGCGTCGCGAACGCGGCGACGCCGTGCTCGGAGGACGCGAGCGACACGAGGTCACGCTGCGCGGGCGCCTGCATGCGCAGCGCGAGGTCCGCCTCGCGGCGCACGAGGTCGACGTAGCGCGTGGTCACGACGACCTCGAGCCGCACGTCGGGCAGCTTCGTGCGCAGATGCCCGGCGAACGGCGCCACGAACGCGTGCGCCATTCCGGGGGCCGCGCTGATCCGGACCACGCCGCGGGGCTCGGCATCCGCATCCGCGACGGCGTGGTCGACCTCGGCCGCACACTCCGCCATCCGTCGCGCGGGCGCCAGCAACCGCTCGGCGAAGCTCGTCGGCGTGGTGCCACCAACGGCGCGCTCGAACAACGCTTCGCCGAGCTCCGCCTCGAGGTCCGCGAGGCGGCGGCTGACGGTGGGCTGCGTCAGCCGCAGCGCCCGCGCCGCCGCCGACAGAGATCCGGCATCCGCGATCGCGAGAACGAGCTGGACATCGTTCCAGGGGATATGCACCGGCGTATGGTGACATGCATTTTCTGGCACTTTCCATTCCTTCTTGCAGTCCCCACTGTAGGGACATGAAGAGCCTCACCGCTGTCATCGCCGTCGCTGTCCTCGCTTCCGCTGCCTCCGCATCGCCCATCCATGGCGATGTCGAGATCGATCCCACCGCGTACGCGTTGTCGGGCTATTCGATCCATGTCGGCATTGGCCGCGATCACCTGCGGCTCGATCTCGGCAATTTCGCGATGGCGCTTCCCCAGTTCGTGCACGGCGACGACGGCTTCGATGTGACGTTCGACGGCTATGGCGCGAAGTTGCAGTACTGGTTCCGCGGCGATCAGACCGGCCTGTTCGCCGGCGTCGATGCGGGGGTCATCCGCGTGCACGCCCGCCTCCAGGGGTCCGATCTCGGCGCGGACGACGCGCAGGTCGGCGCGGGGTTCCACGCCGGCTACCGGATCTCGCTCCCGGCTGGGTTCTACGTCACCGCGTGGCTCGGAGTCGGCTACTCGTTCAGCGCCGACGACGTGATGCTCGGTGGCAAGACCTACGACGCGTCACCGTTCACCGTGTTTCCGGCGATCCACCTCGGCTACCGCTTCCCGTGAGCGAGCTATGCTCGGGTGATGCGGACCGCCCTGCTCGCGTGCGCGCTGATCGCGGTGAGCTGCGATCCGGTCAACAAGATCACGGTGAAGGTTCCACTCGACGCACCGTCGAAGGTGACCGCGTACTGGGTGTACACCTACGATGGCCGCCGGTACGCGCACGGGAAGATGTTCAAGGGCGACGCCACGGCGCCGGAGCTCGTCGTCACGCGCAGCGAGTGCTGCGGCACCGCAGCCGCGTATCGCCACGACAAGTTGTGGTTCATCGCGTGCGTCGAGAAGCCCGGCGCCGATCCGCTGCTGGTGTGCGGCCGCCCCGGCGACCCGCCGGCGAGGCTCGCGCGGGCATCGCGCCCCGGCACCACCTGCGTTGCCCTCCAGCGCGAGATCTCCAGCGCCGGTATCGACATCGCGACGTGCACGCTGACGACTACTCCGCCGGCAGGTGCTGGATCGAGATGAACGCCGCTTCGACGGCCTGCATCATCTGCGCGGCGTTCTGAAACCGCTCCTCGCGCTCCTTGGCCAGGGCGCGGTTGACCAGCTCCTTGATCGGCTTCGTGATCCACGGCTCGCCGGGCGACACGTCGTCGAGGTTCGGCATTCGCCCCGAGACCTGCATGTTCTGCACGTTCTGCGGATCGGAGTCTCGGTACGGCGTGCGGCCCGTGAGCATCTCGAACAGCATGCAGCCGATCGCGTAGAGGTCCGTACGCTGGTCGACGGAGCGCTGCCGCACCTGCTCGGGAGCCATGTACGCCGCGGCGGGCTGACGCACGCTGCCGGTCAGCGCATCGTTGCCGAACTCGAGAACGGCGTCGTCGCGGAGCGTGTTGAGACCGAAGTCGGCGATCTTGACCAGCTCCCAGCCATCGAGCGGGATCAGCAGGATCCGGCTTGGCTGGAGTCCACGGTGCACGCGCCCACTCGCGTGCGCGGCCGCTGCACCGTCGAGGATCTGGCGTGCGATGATCAGCGCGGTGCGCGGTCCCATCGGGCCGTTGTCGATCGCGAACCGCAGATCCCTGCCGACGACGCGCTCCATCACCATGCACAGGTAGCCCTGCTGGTTGACGAACACTTCGAACAGCGGGACCAGGTTCAGGTGCATCACCGTCTTCAGCGCCTCCGCATCGGGGAGGAAGCGATCGGTGATCGCGCTGCCGCTCTCGTCGAGATCTGCGATCGGTGAGCGCATCGCGAAGTGCCGGCCCTCGTTGTCGACCACCGCGAACAGGCCATCGGGCTTGCCCCGGCCGAGCGCGTGGATGACGCGGTAGCGACCGATCTGGAGGTCCGGCTTGAGCATCGGGGGCGAAGGATGATCGCACGGACCGCAAAACCGCCGCCATCGCTGGCACAGTGGATCGCCATGCGAAGCCTCCTGCTCGCGCGCCACGGGCAAACCTCCTGGAATGCACTGGGCAAGCTCCAGGGCCACACCGACATCGCCCTCGACGACACCGGGCGCGACCAGTCGCGGGCGCTCGCCGCGAGCCTCGCCCCGGCCGGGATCCGGACCGTCTGGACGAGCGATCTCGAGCGGGCGCGAGAGACCGGCGCGATCATCGCCGCCGCGCTCGGGCTCGCCGCCCCGCGCACCGATCCCGAGCTCCGGGAGCGCCAGTTCGGGGTGTTCGAGGGCCTGACCCGCGACGAGTGCGCGAGCCAGCATCCCGAGCACTGGGCGGCGTGGCTCGCGCAGACAAGCTCGCCGCCGGGGGGCGAGCCGCGCGCGGACGCGGTCATACGCATGGGTCGCGCGCTCGAGCGGATCGCGGCTCGCGAGGAAGGGCCCGCCCTCGTGGTCTCGCACGGCGGCGTGATGCGGTTGTGGCTGATGGCGCTGCTCGGCACCACCGTGCCGCTGATCGCGAACGGCGCCACGTTCCTCCTCGAGCACGAGCGCGGGGCGTTCGCGCTACGCCATCGAGAGTAGCTCGAGCGTGATCTGATCCGTCGCGGGGTCGAACTGCAGATCCGGTGTGCGGCCGATGATCGACATCGCCTGGTCCTCGGAGATCCCGCACTCGGCGGAGATCACGTCCCAGGTGTGCGACCAGCTCGCGCCGAGCACGCCCGGCTTGATCCACGTGCCGGCGCGGCTGACGTGGTTGATGATCGTCGTCGCGATCCGCGCATTCTCCGTGACCCGGCGCGTGAGCACGTGCCGCGATTCGAGATCGCGATAGCGGGTGGCGAGCGCGCGGATGAAGGTGCCGATCCACGACTCGGGCCCGAGCTCCTGCTGCAGCACCTCGCGCGTCACCACGACCGCGCGCACATCTTCGACGGCGAGCACGCTCGCATTGCGCGGCTCGCTCGCGAACATCGCGGCCTCTCCGAACACGTCGCCCGCGCCGAGCATGCGCAGCGAGATCTTGCGCCCGCGCTCCTCGCGAAAGGCCTCGCACGTGCCCGAGGTGATGACGTATGCCTCGTCGGCGAGGTCGCCCTCCTGGACGATCAGCGTGCCGGCGGGGAACGGCCGCGCGGAGAAGAACGCACCGCGGTGGAGGAACCGCTCGATCTCGTGGCGCAGCGCGCCGACCGAGGCGTAGCGATCCGCGCGTTCGCGCGAGAGCGCCTTCATCGCGATCGCCTGTAGCGCGGCTGGTGGCGTGCGCCCGAGCGCGACCTCGCTCGGGGGGCGCGGTAGGCCGGCGCGTGCCGCCGTCATCGCCGCCGCCTCGCTCGCCCCCGCATACGGCGGCATGCCGGTGAGGATCTGGTAGAGCACCGCGCCGAGGCCGAACACGTCGGTCCGCTCGTCGATCTCCTCGGTCTTGCCCCACGCCTGCTCGGGCGCCATGTACGCGCTGGTGCCGATCACCGTGCCGCGCTCCTCGGCGGCGGAGCGGCGCGGCTTGACCTCGGCGGCGGCCTTGCCGGATCGCTCGAGCACCATCGCGCAGCCCCAGTCCATCACGTAGACCTGGCCGAACTCGCCGATCATGATGTTC
Organism: Haliangiales bacterium; assembly: GCA_038203335.1. Classification (GTDB taxonomy): domain Bacteria; phylum Myxococcota_A; class Polyangia; order Haliangiales; family Haliangiaceae; genus JABFXX01. Next base: position 4,093 of record JBBRED010000523.1, read on the forward strand.
GAGGGCTTGAGGTCGCGGTGGATCACGCCGCGGCTGTGCGCGAACGCGACGGCGTCGCACACCTTGAGAAAGATCTCGAGCAGCACCGCGAGATCGAGGTCCGGACGGTTCTTCAGCTTCTTCAGCCGCGTCGACAGCGTCTCGCCCTCGACGAGCTTCATCATGAACTCGGGCGTGGCCTGTGCCTCGTGGGCGAAGTCGTAGATCGGGACGATGTTCGGATGGTCGAGCTGGCCGGTGATGCGTGCCTCGTCGACGAACCGCTTCATCGCATCCGTGTGGTGCACGAGATCGGGGTCCATCACCTTGAGCGCCACGTAGCGCTCGAGGCGGCGGTCGTAGACCTTGCGGATGACGCCCTGCCCGCCGCGCGCGATCTCGCCGCGGTCCGAGAGCCGACCGGAGGACGCGGCGGGTTTCGGGATCGCCCGGGTGGCCTTTCCCGAGCGCGCCGTGGTCTTGGCGTCACCCTTTCGCCCGGAGCTCTTCGTCGCCATTGGTAGATCTAACCTTCTTCCGTCTGACGACGGATGCGATTGAGACCCCCGTTCAAACCGTGCGTGCGGATTTCCCGCACACGGCTTACCGGTGGTCGTTCAGGACGCGGCAATTGTGCTTTGCCGGGGTAGCGGAC
>JBBRED010000524.1:0-4721 GCA_038203335.1 Haliangiales bacterium
CGCGGGCCTCGGCTCGCTCGCGAAGTTCGGCTACACGGTCCCGCCGTACACGTACACGCGCCAGTATCTGAAGATGGTGCTCGAGCGCTACTACCAGTACAAGGCCGACGACGCTCGCCAGCGCGTGCGGTGATGCTGCGCTTCACGGTCAGCGAGACCGGGCAGGACGCACTGCCCGCGGTGGATCTCGATGGCCCGCGCATCGTGATCGGCGCGGCGCCGTCCGCGCAGCTCCGGCTGCCTGCCGAGGTCGCGCGCGACGAGCACGCCGTGCTCTCCGATGGTCGCTGGGTCGCGCTCGCGCCTCTCGACGCGGATGGGGTGGCGCGCGCGTCGGGGGAGAGCGGGCCGATCGGTGCGGGCGTGACGCTCGGGTTCGGGATGTTCCGCGTGACGATCGTACCGGCGCCCGCGGGCAGCCTCGCGTCGTCACCCGCGCACACGGCGAGCCTCGCGCGCGAGCTCGTGCGCGGAATCCTCGGTGCGAACGCGGCGCCGACCTTCGTCGTCGAGGTCGGGCCGGTGCGTGGTGCGAAGCGCGAACTACCGCCGCCGGTGGCCACGCTCGTGATCGGCCGCGGCGATGAAGCGACATGGGTGATCCTCGACGAGGATCTCTCTCGCACGCATGCCGAGGTGCGGCGCGGGTGGGACGGCGTCACGATCACGGACCTCGGCTCCAAGAACGGTACGAAGCTCGATGGTGTGGAGATCACCGAGCCCACGCCTCTCGCCGACGGCATGGCGATCTCGCTCGGGAAGGTGGTGCTGCGGTTCGCAGATCCGGCGGAGCGTCATCTGCGCGGCGGCACGAAGGCCGTAACGCCGCGCGCGATCCGCGCCGCGCCGGTACCGCCGGCACGATCGCCATGGGCGTTCGTGATCGCGGCGACGATCGCCGGCCTGGCGGTGGCCGGCCTGGTCTGGGTGCTCGCGAGCTAGAGCGTGGGCCCGACGCCGAACGCGACGGCGACGCGCACGCCACCGCTCCACACCACGCCGCTCGGATCGCCGTGGCTCTGGCCGGTGATCTCCGCCCGCACCGGGACATGGAGGTCGGTGCGGAGCTGGACCACCACGAAGCGACCGAGCTCGACGCCAAGCCACGGCCCGCCGACGATGCTGTCGAGATGCACGGAGCCTGCGCCCGTTGCCTCCGACATTCGCTCCGCGCCGACGTCGATTCCAGCGCGTCCGGCGAGATGGCCGCGCTCGAGCCCGCGCCATCCGGCGACCAGCTTGCTCGAGACGGTCAGCGTCGAGCCCACAGTGCTGCGCCCTCCGAAGTAGCGCTCGTCGGTGCGGACCAGCCCGCCGACCGACAGCGTGCCCTCGATGCCGACGGTCAGCGCGGGCGTGAGCCAGAGGCCGCCGGCCGCGTAGACGCCGAGCGTGCCGGGGCCGAGATCGTCGTGCACGGCGGCGCCGCCGAGCTCCTTGCCCACGTCGTACGTGCCGAGCACGTCGAACGCGACGCCGCCGCCGATCTCGATCATCCGACGCTCGGCGTGTGCGGCGGTCGCGAGCGCGACGAGGACGATGGCGATACGGAGCATGCGCATCATCGTACCTCTGATACGTTTGCCCGATGAAGCTCGACGCGGTGGCCGCGTTCGTGGGCAAGCTCGCGGGCGTGACGGTGGGCACGAAGTGGGGCAATCGCACCTGGATGGTCGGCGACCGCGGCTTCGCCTGGCAGCGTCCACTCAACAAGGCCGACCTCAAGCGCCTCGGGGACGAGGCCCCGCCGCTCGGCGACGTTCTCGCCGTGAAGGTCGAGAGCCTCGACGCGAAGGACGCGCTGCTCGCGATGGACCTGCCGGGGTTCTTCACGATCCAGCACTTCAACGGCTATGCGGCCGTGCTGATCGAGCTCCGCCTCGCGCGTGCCGCCGATGTCCGCGCTGCGATCACCGGCGCGTGGCGCACGGTCGCTGACGAGAAACCGGGCAAGAAGAAGACACCGCGGGCGCGCTAGAAGCTCGAACCGAGGTCCTCGTAGACCACCGAGCCCGATGCCGTGTCGATCGGCCACGTGTCGCCCGGCGTCCACCGACCGAGCAGCGACGTGCGGATGCGATCGTAGCCGCCGTCGATCTTGATGGTCGCGAGGATCGAGGGCGGTACGAGCGTGTCGCCCGCACGCGGCGTGAGGTCGCGGCCGGGGAGTCGAGGCAACTCGACGATGGGATCCGCGCCGCGTCGCGCGATCACCTGCCACTGGTAGTTCTCGCCGAGACCGGGCCGGAACCACCCGACCTGTACGAGGACCGCGTCGCCGATCGCGCCGCTGGCGTCCTCGGTCCAGGTCACGCGCTGGGCGTTCGGATCGTAGACCCCGCGGCTCGTATACGCGCGCAGGCGCGTGCCGTTGAGGTCGACGGGAGTCGTCGGCGTTGCGGGTCCCCAGGTGCTGGCGAAGTACGCGCCGATCGAGGTGGGGCCTGGATCGAAGCGAACGAGGGTCTCGAGCGTGCTCGCGCTCGGGAGCGGCATCTCGTGGATCGCCTGACCGAGCCCACCAGAGACGTCGAAGCCGATCGTCGACGATCGGTAGAGCACGTTGTCCTGCGCGATCAGCGACTGCGACGCGATGCCGAACCGACTGTCGGCCGGACCGCCAACCACGTTGATCGTGGCCGTGCCGATCGACTGGTAGGGACCGCCGAGGTGGATTCCGGTCGACGTCAGCGGTACCTCGGCGACATGCAGGTAGCTGCTCGCGATGAAGTTCGACCCGGCGAGCACGAGCATGTCGGTCTGGTCGACGCAGCGCCGGAGATCGACGACGACCTCGGGTTCGACATCGAACGGGGGAACCACGAAGGAACCGCACGAGGTCAGGAGCTGGTACGAGTCGGCGCCTTGTGCGATCGGAGCGGTGACCTGGTAGGCGCGCGTGAACGGGACGTCGCTGAACGCGCGGCGATCGAGGACGAGCTCGTCGCCGGGCCGCACGTCGGTCCACGTGTAGAGCAGGTGCGAGTTGCCGTTCGTGCCGATGATCGTCGCGGTCCCGCCCGGGCTCATGTACGCGTTGGCCTGGCCGCTCGCGTCGGTGTGGGTCGCGAGCACGGTCGATCCGTCAGCGGACAGGAAGACGACGGGATTGCCCTCGGGGGCGCCGCCTTTGTACTGCACGCGCACGAGTCCGACCTCGGTATCGGGCGCGAGCGTCGCATCGGACACCGCGAAGCCATCGCCGCACGCGGCGAGTACCACCAGCAGCATCCCTCGCCGCATGCGACATGCTAGCGCACTACTGCGCGAGCGTCTCGACGACGACATGTCCCGACGGACCGCGCACCGGCCAGGTCTGCACCTGATCGATGCGGCCCAGAAGATCCGGGCGCACGCTCGCGTATCCGCCGTCGATGATGAAGTTCGACAGAACGTTCGGATCGAACACGATGTCCCCTTCGCCGGGCATGACGTCCGCGAGCGGGAGCACCGGCAACCGCACCACCGGATCCTCGGAGCGCGGCGCGATCACGCGCCAGGTCAGACCTTCTCCGGTGCCCTCGTGCTGCCACGGTAGCGCCATCACCACGCCGTCGGCGACGCGCCCGCCGGGGTCCTCGGTCCAGCGGACCGCGTGCTGCTGCGCGATGTAGTGCGGCGCCGACGTGTAGTGCCGGATCGGCGCGCCGAAATCCACGGTGACGTCACTGCTCACCGGTCCCCACGCGGTGGCCGTGGTCATGCCGAGATGCGACGTCGCGAGGGTGCGCATCTGCCACGCGAGGGTACCCGACACCGGCAGTGGCATCTGCATCAGCGCGGCGGTCACTCCCGCAGGGGCGAGGTCGATGGCGACGTCGTCGGTGACGTACAGCTCGGAGCCGCTGCCGATCAGCGCCACCCGCGCGCTGGCCGGATCGAGAGCCTGCGGCACGCGCACCGCGTGCACCGTCAGCGGCTGGAGCTCGAGGTACGGTCCGCCGATCGAGATCACGGCGCCGTGCTGGATCGACACCGCGTCGCGGTAGAGGAACCGGCTGGTATCACCGAACGTCTCCACGAGCATGCCGACGGTGGCCGCCGGGCAGTTCTCGAGCTCGATGGGCAGCACGTCGATCTCCGCGCCGTTGATCGCGGTGACGCCGCAGCTCGAGACGAGCTGGTAGAAGAACGTCGACGGGTCGTCGGGCGGGATCGAGAGGAACACCGTCGCCGGATCGATCGAGGGCGCATCGCGAAGTAGCTCGAGCTCGTCTCCGCCCTCGACGCCCGCCCACGTGAACAGCGTGGTGCTGAACATGTCGCGGCTGACGATCGTGACGAACCCGCCGGGCGCCATGTACGCGTTCGCCTCGCCATCGCGATCCGTGTGCGTTGCCAGCACGAGCGACGAGTCGGCGTTCTGGAAGAACACGTCGGTCTCGACGTGCCCGGGGAAGCGCACGCGCACGAGCCCGACGTTCGCATCGGGCGCGCTGGTCGCATCCGGGCCGGGCACGCCGTCGCCGCACGACGCGAGCACGAGCAACGCGACCAGTCGCCGCATCGCGCGATGGTACGTCAGAACAGCGAGAGCTGGTTGGCCCGCGGGGTCGGGCGCTGAAACGTGGTCGGTGCGTCGTCGGCCCGCTCGGCCTCCTCGTCACGGAGGTTGAGGCCGAGGCGCTTGATCGTCGTGTCGAACATCATCGCGATCGTATCGGCGTACGCCCCCTGGCCGCGGCCGCGGGTGTGGAACGACGCGTCGTACAGCTTCTCCC
>JBBRED010000525.1:0-4650 GCA_038203335.1 Haliangiales bacterium
TGTTGTTGCAGGGCGCGCCATCGGCGCCGAGCGCGACCGCGACCCCGGCGGCGATCAGCTCGGGCACCGGGCACACCCCCGAGGCGAGCTTGAGGTTCGAGGACGGGCAGTGACACACGTGCGCACCGCGCGCCGCGAGCAAGCGCGTCTCCTCCGCGGAGAGGTGGATGCAGTGTGCGATGCAGGTGTGATCGCCGAGCAGGCCGAGCTCGTCGAGCACCACGATGTTGTCCTTGCCGAACCGCTGGCGCACGAGCGCGACCTCGCCGTGGTTCTCACTTGCGTGCGTGTGGATGCGCACGCCCTTGGCCTTCGCCTGGACGCCGACCTCGCGGAGCAGCTCGTCGGTGCACGACAGCACGAACCGCGGCGCGTACGCGTAGCGCAGGCGATTCTCGGCGGCGCCGTGCCACCGCGCGATCAGCTTCGCCGATGCATCGAGCGAGCCCTGCGTGGACTCGCGCAGACCGCTCGGGATCTGCGGATCGTCGGCGTCCATCATCGCCTTGCCGATCGTGGCGCGGATGCCCGAGCGCTCGGCGGCGGCGAAGATCTGATCGGTGTGGTGCACCGTGCCCATGTCGAGGATCGCGGTGGTGCCGCCGAGCAGCAGCTCCGCACATGCCAGCTCGCCGCTCGCGGTGGCGGCGGCCTCGTCGAGCTTGCCCTCGTACGGCCAGATCACGGTGCGCAGCCAGTCGAGCAGCTCCATGTCATCGGCGCGGCCGCGGGCGAGCGTCTGGCAGGTGTGGACGTGCGCCTGCACGAGGCCGGGCATCACGATGCATCCGGCGCAGTCGATGATCTCGTAGTCGCGGGTCTGCGGCGTGTAGTCGCCGCCGATGTGGACGAGCACACCATCGACGCTCGCCACGTCGCCGGCCACCACCCGGTGCTGCGGGTCGATCGTCAAGATCGTCCCGCCCCGGAAGATGACCTCGCTCACGGCAGCTCGCGTCCGTTGAATCCGTCGGGCAGCAGCTCGGCGAGCGTCCAGCTCCGGTGCTCGCCCGCCGGGTTCACCGACGTGACGATCACCTTCGTGGGATCGGCCGCGAACTCGAACAGGACCTGCCGGCACGCGCCGCACGGCGACGATGGCGGCGAGGCCTCCGTGCACACGACGACCTCTTCGAGCTCGCGCGCGCCGTGGCTCGCGGCGTGGAACATCGTGGTGCGCTCGGCGCACATCGAGAGGCCGTACGAGGCGTTCTCGACATTTGCGCCGGTGAAGGTCTGGCCGCTGACGCGGAGCGCCGCGCCGACGGTGAACTTCGAGTACGGCGCGTACGCACCGCGCATCGCCTCGATCGCCTTCGCCACGAGGTCGTCGCTCACCGGAGCTCTCCCGATGCGACGAGGCCGGCGAGGATCGCCTCGAGCAGACCCTCGAACGTCGCGCGCACGCGGGTGGCGGTCTCGGTGACCTCCTCGTGCGACAGCGGCTGACCGGTGATGCCGGCCGCCTGGTTCGTGATGCACGAGATGCCGATCACGCGCGCGCCCATGTGCCGCGCGACGCAGACCTCGGGCACCGTCGACATGCCGGTCGCGTCCGCGCCCATGGTCTGCAGCATCTTCACTTCGGCGGGCGTCTCGTAGGTCGGCCCGGGCATCGCGACGTACACGCCTTCCTGCAACGCGATGCCCGCGCTCGCGGCGACCTTCTTCACCAGCGCGCGCAGCTCGGGCGCGTACGCGGTCGTCATGTCGGGGAACCGCGGGCCAAGGCGCTCGTCGTTCGGACCGCGCAGCGCGTGATCGCGCAGCATGTCGAGGTGATCGCGGATCAGCATCAGCGTGCCGGGTGCCCACGTGGGGTTGATGCCGCCGGCCGCGTTCGTGATGATCAGGACCTTCGCGCCGAGCGCCACCAGCACGCGAGCGGGGAACGCCGCGGTCGCCGCGCTGTGGCCCTCGTACATGTGCACGCGGCCCTGCATCGCCACGCAACACGTGCCCTGCTTCTCGCCGAGCACGAGCCGGCCCTTGTGGCCCTGCACGTGCGAGCGCGGGAAGTTCGGGATATCGCCGTAGTCGATCGTGATCGGCTTCTCGAGGGTGTCGGCGAACGCGCCGAGGCCCGAGCCGAGGATGAGGCCGACCTGCGGGACGAAGTCGCAGCGCGCGCGCACGAGTTGCGCGGCGGCGTGAACGCGATCGTAGAGCGTATCGGGCAGCTCGGTCATCGAATCACCTCGAGGATCCGCGAGCTCCGGATCGCGGGTGCGGGCTGGTCGGCGGGCTGGATCACGAAGGCGCGCTCGATCATCGCACGCGCCTCGGCGAGCCGCGAATCTCCGGCGGGCAGGCTGTGCTGCAGCATCACGCTCGGCGGACCACCGGCCTCGATGACCTCTCCGAGGTACGCGTCGACCACGAGGCCGGCGGATGGATCGATGCGATCCTCGGCGGTGCGCCGACCCGCGCCGAGCACGAGCGCCGCGATGCCGAGCGCCTCGCTGTCGATCGCGACCACGCGACCGGGCGAGAGTGTGAGCTCGTCGCGCGATTTCGGTTTCGGCAGCACGCTGCCGGGCGAATCACACACGCGCGGATCGCCGCCTTGCGCCGCGACGACCTTGCGGAACACCTCGAGCGCGCTGCCATCGCCAAGCGCCGCCTTGATCCGCTCCACGCCCTCGGCCTGATCCCTCGCGACGCCGCCGAGCACGAGCATCTCCGCACCGAGCACGTGCGTGAGCTCGCGCGTATCGACCGGGCCGCCGCCCTTCAGCACCTCGATCGACTCGCGGATCTCGAGCGAGTTGCCGATGGTGCGGCCGATCGGCGACTCCATGTCGGTCAGCACGCAGGTGATCTTCTTGCCCGCGCGGATGCCGATCGTCCGCATCAGCGCGCACAGCTCGCGCGCGCGCTCGATCGTCTTCATGAACGCGCCGTTGCCGACCTTGCAGTCGATGACGAGGCCGTCGATGCCCTCGGCCAGCTTCTTCGACATGATCGACGAGGCGATCAGCGGCAGCGACTCGACGGTGGCGGTGACATCGCGCAGCGAGTACAGGCGCTTGTCGGCCGGCGCGATCCGCGCGGTCTGGCCGATCAGACACACGCCGAGCGAGTCGACGAGTCGCTTGAAGGTCTCGACATCCAGGTCGACCCGGAACCCGGGGATCGACTCGAGCTTGTCGAGCGTGCCACCGGTGTGGCCGAGGCCGCGGCCCGAGACCATCGGCACCGCCACGCCGCACGCGGCCACGGCGGGCGCGAGAGGGATCGAGATCTTGTCGCCGACGCCGCCGGTCGAGTGCTTGTCGACCTTTGCGCGGGCGATCGCCGAGAGATCGATGACGTCGCCCGAGCGGGTCATCGCATCGGCCCAGGTCGCGAGCTCGCGATCGTCGAGCCCACGCCAGAAGATCGCCATCAGCATCGCCGCGATCTGGTAGTCGGGGATGCTGCCGGCGGTCACCCACTCGATGAACGCGCGGAGCTCCGCATCATCGAGGGTGCCGCCGTCGCGCTTCTTGCGGATCAGCTGGACCGGAAGCACTCAGTACCCTTTGCTCTTGCCGTCCGCGGTGCCCGAGACGATCGCGACCGAGGCCGACGCACCGACCCGGTTCGCGCCCGCCTGCGCCATCTTCAGCACGTCCTCGGCCGTGCGCACCCCGCCCGACGCCTTGACGCCGATGTCGCCGCCGACGATCCGCCGCATCAGCTCCACGTCCTCGACGGTGGCGCCGCCCTTGCCGAAGCCGGTCGACGTCTTGACGAACGCCGCGCCCGCGAGCTTCGAGAGCGTGCATCCGATGATCTTCTGCTCGGTATCGAGCGCGCTGGTCTCGAGGATGACCTTGACGCCTGCGGGCGTCGCCGACTTGACGACGCGGCAGATGTCCTCGAACACGGTCTCGTAATCGCGCGACTTGAGTGCGCCGATGTTGATCACCATGTCGATCTCCTTGGCGCCCGCGCGCACGGCATCGCGCGCCTCGTAGGCCTTGGCACCCGGCGCCATCGCTCCGAGCGGGAAGCCGACGACGGCGCACACCATGACGTCGGTACCGGAGAGCAGCGACTTGCAGAGGCCGACCCACGTGGTGTTCACGCACACGCTCGCGAACCGGTACTTGCGCGCTTCCTCGCACAGCTTGACGATCTCGTCGCGCGTGGCCTCGGGCTTGAGCAGCGTGTGATCGATGAGCTTTGCCATGTCGCCGGGCACCGTGCCGACGCCCGGCATCGCGCCCACGCGCATCGCACCGGCGCCCTCCATCGCGCGCACGCTCCACGGCCGGCGCACCACGCACGCGCCGCAGCCCGCGCAGTCCTCGCCTGGAGCCGAGTCGTCGTTGCACTCGCCGCGGTCGCGGGGTGCGAGAGCGAGCTTGGCGCTCGCTCCCGTCGACCCGTTCAGCCGCTCCTGGACGCGCTTCGCGATGATCTCGACGAGCTGGTCGACGTCGCTGCTCATACCGCCTGGACTATACACACAGGCTCATTTCCGCCTCGCAAGCCCGGCCAACTTTCCTAGGGATTGCGCGCCATCCGAAACGTCACGTCCTTCTGTTTCTCGTCGGGACGGACCACGTTCTTGCCGTGGGAGCGGGTGACCTTCTTCTTCTCGTCGGGAGAGTCGACCCACTCGAGGATGTTGGGCGGCATGATGAACCCGGGCGTGACCGA
>JBBRED010000526.1:0-4630 GCA_038203335.1 Haliangiales bacterium
GGTGCCCTGCTCGCGCTGATCCTCTAGTCGGGCTGCGTGTCCTGCGCGAAGTAGATCACGCCGCAGTCCACGAACCCGTCGACCACGGCGAGCTCCTTGTCGTAATGGCCGCCCCACGGGTCGGTGGCGGTCACGCGGACATGCATCGTCTCCAGCGGGACCTCGAGGGCAAACCCGAGCTCGTCGCAATCGATCTCCTCGTTCGCCACGATGTGACCGCTGTCGGTGTCGAAGATCTGGACGTGAGCATCGGTGACGAAGAACCCCGTGTGGCAAGCACCGGCAGCGTCACCATCGCGCCAGGATCCGTACACCGTGGTGGTATCCGTGCAGGCACCGGCGGTCATGGCGAGGGCGGCGAGCGCGAATGGTGCGAAGAGCTTCATCGCGACCTAGCAACAGCAACCCGCGCGCCAGCCCGATCGTGGTGAACGTTCACCACCGGGCGCGAACGAACGCATCGAGCGTGGCCAGCTCGGAGGTGCCGCCGCCGAGCACGAGGCTGGCCCGCGCGGCGGCGATCGTGGCGCGGGCACGATCGCGCTCGCGCGGAAGCTCCGACAGCGCCTGGCCGAGCGCGAACTGGGTCTTCCCGAGATCGAGCGGGGATGCCTTGCCGCGCTCGAGCACGCGAACGGCGCGCTCGAGGTACGGAACCGACTCGGCGATGTGATCGCGCCCCGCCTCGAGCCGCGCGGCGCTCCGCAGGCCCATCGCAACCAGGCTCTCTCGGTGCTGCAGGCTGCGATCGGCGATGTCGGCGGCGCGGAGGTAGTGCGCGATCGCATCGTCGACGCGCCCGATCTCCTCGAGCGACATGCCGATCAGGATGTGGGCGTTGACCGCGTGCGCACTCTCCCCCTGATGAACGGCCGCGAGGATCGCGAGCCCGCGCTCGATCGAGGCCACGGCCTCGGCGCTATTTCCGCTCGCGCCGAGCGCATCGCCGAGGCCGATGTGCGATTCGGCGACCTGAACGTTGCCGCCGGGAAACGCGACCTCGCGGATCGCGAGCGAGCTCCGCAGCTCGGCGATGGCCGGCGCGAAGTCATCCTGCGCGAGCAGCGCGATGCCGAGGACGTAGTGGCCGATCGCGACCTCGGGGTGCTGCGGCCCGTGGATCGCGACGCCCTCGGCGATCGCCGCGCGAATGGTGGCGAGCGCCTCGGCGGGCTTGCCCTCGAGCCGCTGGAAGTGCCCGAGCCGCACCCGCGCGGTGTTCGCGACCTCGCGGCGAGGCGGGACGGCCCGCTCGGCGAGCGCGATCGCAGCAGAGCACTGGGCGCCGACCTCGGCGGCCTGTGACGCGGTGACGTTGCGATTGCATCGCGCGAGCGCGAGCTCGAGAGCGTGCGCGTCGCGGTCGGGGAGCTGCGCGAGGAGCGCCTCGGCATAACCATCGAACAGCACCGCCTCGTCGTAGGTCCGGAGATCGTTGCCGAGCGCCTGCGAGAGCTCGATCCACGCATCCGCGAGGGTCTCGAGGTCCCGTGCGGCGGTCGCGGTGCGGGCGGCCACGTGGAGCGCGGCGATGCCTTCAGGGTAGTGCGCCGCCGCGATCTCGAGCCGCCCGACCAGCAGCTCCGCGCGCGCGTGCAGCGGCTCGTACCCGGCCTTCGCGGCGCGCGCGCGGAGCCCGAGGATCGCCGCGCGGGTCTCGCGAGCGCGGCCCGCGAGGAGTGCCGCCTCGTAGATCGCGAGCTCCGCGCGCATCGCCTCGATCTCGGCCCGCGCGCCCTCGGCGGGTGGCAGCGGCGGTAGCGCACCGAGCGCTGCGATGTCTGCGCAGCGCTCCGGTGCGGGCAGGCTCGCGGCGAGGGCCCCCGCGCGCGCGATGACCTCGGCGTCAGGCGCCAGCGCCAGCGTCACCACGGAGTGAAGCTGCACCACGAGCTGATCGAGGCAGCCCTGCCGCAGCGTGTGGACCGCGATCGGCTGCACGCGCTCGATCATGGTCGCACGACACGTGGCGTCGGCCTGCGCGCGCCAGCGCGTGCTCCAGGCATCGAGCTGCGCGGTCGTCGAAGTCGCCACGCCCGTCGCGAACGGCAGCGAGGTCGCCGCGAACGCCGCCCGCAGCGCCGCGTGCTCCTCATCGCCCCACTGCGACGCGATCGGATCCCCGGCCCGTGCGCAGGCATCCGCGCCGCGATCGCGCGCCAGCACGACCACCGCCGTACCGAGCACGGCGAGCAGCACGAGCGTGGCGATCACCCAGCGCCGTACGCGCACCGGCGGTGGCGCGAGCTCGCGCAGGAGGTCTTCCATCGCGGGAAATCGATCGGCAGCGCGCTCGGACCGGCCACGGTGGATCGCACGGCGCACGCGCTCCGTCATCCCACGCTCGCCGAGGGCCTCCGCGAGCGCCACGCAGAACGCGAACTGATCCGCGCGCCCGTCGACCGGCTCGCCGCGCTTCTGCTCGGGGGCCATGTACGCCGGCGTGCCCGCCACCAGCGGCTCGTCCTCCCCTCGCTCGCTCTGCGCGAGCCCGAAGTCGAGCACCCGCGCGCGGCCATCAACACCGAGGATGATGTTGCTCGGCTTGACGTCGCGGTGCACGAGGCCCACGCGGTGCGCCGCCGCGAGCCCGCGCCCCGCCTGCGCGAAGACGTCGAGGATCTCGAACGGCGGCCGCGGCGCGCGCAGCCAGTCGCGCACGGTCACGCCCTCGACGTGCTCCATCGCGACGAACACCTCACCGTCGGCCTCGCCCACGTCATGCACGGCGATCACGTTCGGGTGGGCGAGCCGCGCGATCGCTCGGGCCTCCTCGCGCAGCTGCTCCCCCGCGCGGGCGCGACGCAGCACCTTCACCGCGACGCGGCGGTCGAGCTCCGGATCGTAGGCCGCGTAGACCACGCCCATGCCGCCGGCGCCGAGCCGCGCGAGGAGGACGTAGCGCCCGAGGTGACCCGCGAGATCGGGCTCGCCGGATTCAGCGACACCGGCGGCCGGCGCCGACAGCTTCGCGAGCGCGACCACCAGCTCCTGGCAGATCGAGCACGTGTCGAGATGGCTCTCGAGCGCGTCGCGCTCCGGCCCCTCGAGCCGCGCCTCTGCATAGGCGGCGATCGTCTCCTCGCCCGGGCACACGGCCCACGCTACCATGGCGTCCCGTGGCGTCCCCGCTCCTCGCCGAGGTCCTCGCCGCATCACGCGCGGCCTGGCCTGGCATCGAGATCTCTGACGAGGACTTCGTCGCCTACCTCACCGCGCGGATCGACACGCCGCTCGACGACGCGCTCGAAGTCCTGGTGGTGGCCGACGTGTGGCTCGCCTGCGGCATCACCCGTGGCTCGGCAGCGGCGCTCCGCGAGCTCGATCGTCGACTGACCGCCGTCGCTCCCGCGATCGCTCACCTCGACGGTGGCAGCGCACTTCTCGCCGATGTCACCGCCGCGGTTCGCGAGCGGGTGATCGGCAGCGATGGAAACGGAAAGATCGCCGACTACCGAGGGCGCGGCGATCTGCGCGGCTGGCTGCGCGTGGTCGCGGTGCGCGAGGCCCTTCAGATCCTCCGCGCGCGCAAGCGCGAGGCGCCGATCAGCGAGGACCTCGCCGAGCGCATCGACGACCACGGCGCGAGCCTCTCGCCCGACGAGCATCGCGCGTATCGCGAGGCGTTCGCCGCGGCGCTCGCCACGCTGACGCCGCGCGAGCGAAACCTGATCAAGCAACAGTACGTCTACGGCGCCACCATCGACGAGCTCGGCGCCCTCTACGGGGTTCACCGCGCCACCGCGGCGCGCTGGCTCGCGCAGATTCGCGACACCCTGCTCCGCCGCACGCGCGGCCGGATCGCCGAGGCCATGCTCCTCACGGGAACGGACCTCGAGAGCGCGATGGGAAAGCTCGCCGAGCATGTCGATTACTCGCTGCGCCACACGCTCTCGCGCGAGTGATCACTCGCCGATGCACGCGCCTTCGGCGCTGTTGCACTTCTCGTGGTTCGGGCAGTCCACATCGAACTGGCACGGTAGGCCCACGCAGTATGCGGTCTTGCTCATGCACTCCTCGGTGGCGCTGTTGCAGACGAGGCCATTGCTGCAGTCGACGTCGAACTGGCACTTCACGCCCGTCGCACACGCCGGATTGCCGAGCGCGATCACGCAGAACGCTCCGAGCGCCGCGCCCAGATCGCCATTGCATGCGGGATACGGCCCCGCCGCACCCTGGCACACCCAGTCGTTCGCATCGGGTGACGAGAAGCAATCGAGCCCGGCCGACGGGCTGCCGCCGCACATCGCCGCCTTCGCGATGCCCTTCTTGCACCAGCCTTCGAACGCGGCCTGACCTCCGGGCGGGAGCGGCGTACCGCAGGTGGTTCCGGCGCTGGCGAAGCTCTGTGCGAACGCCGTGCAGTCGGAAGGATCGAGGTTCGCAGACGGGGCGTCGACGGGTTGGTCGTCACCGGTGGACGGGTCACCACATGCGGACAGGACGAGAGAGAGAGCGAGAGCACAGCGGAACATGACGTCTCCAGGGTTGGGTACCTCTGGATGCGGGACGCCCCGATATGTCGCGCACGAGGCACGAATCGCCCGTTTCGCCAGCGTTGTTCGCTACTTGACCGCTGTCGCAGCGCCGAGCGGGCTCGTCGCGGTACACCACGGCGTGCCGTCTCTGC
>JBBRED010000527.1:0-4601 GCA_038203335.1 Haliangiales bacterium
CTCGGGTTCGGATTCACGCTGAACGGGTTGGGCGGATTGATCGGCGTGAACCGCGGGCTCGACAAGGAGGCGCTCGGCGAAGGTGTCCGCACGGGCGCGCTCGACGCGATCTTGTTCCCGGAGGATGCCGTCGCTGAGGCGCCGCGGATCCTGGCGGCGCTCGATGCGGTGTTCCCGAAGCAGCAGGGGCAATACGTGTTCGGGCCCGTCGCGAAGATCGGCTGGGGAACACCGACGCTGATCGAGATCGACGTCGGCGTCGTGTTGCAGGTGCCGGATCCGTTCACGATCTCGTTGCTCGGATCGCTGTCGTCGGTGCTGCCGTCGGAAGAGGCGCCGATCGTCGTGCTCAACGTGGACGTGGCGGGGACGCTCGATGTCACGGCGGGGACGCTGCAGATCTCGAGCTCGTTGCGCGATTCGCGTGTGCTCCAGCTCGATCTGAGCGGGGACATGGAGGTACGCGCGTCGTATCTCGACGATCCGACGTTCTTGATCGCGATCGGTGGCTTTCATCCAGACTTCACGCCGCCTGCAGGGTTTCCGGCGATGCGGCGCCTGGCGGTGTCGTTCGATACCGGCGACGACCTGCGGATCCAGCTGGGTGGGTACTTCGCGCTGACGTCGAACACGGTGCAGTTCGGCGCGGAGCTGTCGCTGTGGGCAAAGGAGCTTGGCTTCACGGCGGAGGGCGGGACGTCGTTCGACGCGTTGATCCAGTTCTCGCCGTTTCACTTCACGGTCGATCTGCATGCCTGGCTCTCGATCCGCGCGGGGAACCTCGATCTGCTCGGCGTGGACCTGGCAGGTCACCTGGATGGTCCGAATCCGTGGAAGGTGTCCGGAACGGCGACGTTCAAGATCTGCGGGGTCAAGAAGCACCTCGATGTCGCCGCGACGTTCGGGACCAAGGAGCAGGAGCCGCCGCGCGAGGTGGTCGTTGTGGAAGACCTGCTGGTGGCCGAGCTCGAGCGCGAGGACGCGTGGTCCGCGGTCGGCCCGGAAGGGGATCCAGATCCGGTGGTGCTCGTGCAAGAGAGCGAGGATGCGTGCGAGGTCCATCCCGCCGGGCGCGTGCGCGTGGCACAGCGGCTGGTTCCACTCGGCATCGACATCGAGCACTACGGCGTCGCGGCACTCGGCGGCGCGACGCGGTTCGAGCTGACGTCGCCGCGGCTGGGGACTCACGCGATCGAGGATGTGGCGCGGGAGTCAGCGGTGGAGTGGTTCGCGGCGGCGCAGTTCTTCGATCTATCGAAGCAGGAGAAGCTGTCGTCACCGTCGTTCGAGCGCATGACTGCAGGCGAAGTGCTTGGCGACCGTGGGACCACTGCGGGAGACGCGCAGCCGTTCACGTGCGATCACGAGGTGGTGTATCGGGATCCGAACGGGCGCAGCAAAGGCCGCGAACGACCGGGTGCGGTGGTCGCGGCGAGCGCGAAGGCGATCGAGCGGGCCGTGGCGTTCGGCGGTGCACTTGTATCGCGAACGATCACGCGCGCGCCGCGATCGACGAAGTCCGCCGGCGCGTTCGCGGTCAGCGATCCGGTGTACGTGGGGATCGATGCAACGACCGGCGCGGCGGCCGGCATTGGCGCCTCGTACTTCGTGACACGGAGTGCGGCGGCGACGGAGCACGTCGTGGTGCACGCGTACGAGCGGGAGCTGATGAAGTGACGAGCTTCTTGCCGTGGATGCGTCGTGGTGTGGTGCAGTCGCTCGCGACGAACGCCGATGCGGACGGTGTTCCGTCTGCAGGCCTCGGCGAGCTCGAGGCGGCGGTCACGATCGGATCGACCGAGGTCTCCCGTACGCTGCGGGTTCGCGGTCCGGGCTCGGTGATCGGGCTCGCGCCGACGCAGATCGTGCGGCGCGATCCTCTGCCGGGGACGAGCGACTTCGACGCGAGCTACTTCCCTGCGATCGAGCTGCTGTCGCCCGATCTGCCATGGATGTTCACGCCGGCGGCGGCGTCGGTGGCACCCGATCGAAAGCTGATGCCATGGCTGGTGCTGGTCGTCGTCGAGGACCGCGCGGGGGTCACGCTCGGCGTACGTGCGGGGGCGCCGCTCGAGGTCTTGGCGATCGACGACGCGAAGCGCGAGCTCCCGGCGCTTCGCGAGGCGTGGGCATGGGCCCATGTGCAGGCGACGACCTCGCTCGACGCTGGCGTCGAAGCAGCGTTCGCGGCATGTCCGGAGGCGTTCGTCGCGCGGCTGTTGTGCGCGCGGCGGCTGGAGGCGGGCAAGCGCTACATCGCGTGCGTCGTCCCCAGCTTCGAGCCTGGCGTGCTTGCGGGACTCGGTCGCACGAGCGATCCGGCGGCAGAGCTTCGCCTCGCCTGGGCGGACGACACGGAGGCCGTCGAGCTTCCGGTGTATTGCTCGTGGCGGTTCGGGACCTCGGCGGAGCCGGCGGACTTCGAGATGCTCGTCAAGCGGCTGGTCGCGCGGCCGCTGACCGGGCTCGGCGTGCATGCGATGGACATCGGCGATCCTGGCTCGACGCGCCTCCCGCTCGCGCCGGGCACGATGGTGGAGATGCGCGGGGCGCTGATCGCACCCGAGCTTGCGGCGGGGACATGGGACACGAGCCACAAGCGCGAGTTCCAGCGCAGCCTGCGTCAGCTGCTCGACGAGTCGCTGGCCGCCTCCGCCGATCCGGATCCGTACGACGCGGGCCGCGATGATCCGGTCGTCGCTCCGCCGGTCTATGGAGCACTGCCGGCGCGGATCGATCACGTACCGGCGCCCGAGGGCTCGCCGGCGTGGATGGCCGAAGCGAACCTCGACCCAGTCCATCGCAGTGCGGCGGGGCTCGGCGCCGAGGTCATCCGCCGGAACCAGGAGCAGCTCGCCGCGGAGATCTGGGATCAGGTCGGCGCGCTTCGTCAGGTCAACCGCACGCTCGGTCGTGCGCGACTCGCGCTCGAGGTCGGCACGCGCATCCAGTCGCGCTTCGCCACGCTCGACGACGGTGCGCTGCTGCAGCTGAGCCGGCCGGTGCACACGCGCTTGAAGGGCGCGGGGATGGATCAGACGCTGCACGGGCGCCTCGCGGACTCTGCGCTCCCCGCTGGTCTGATCTCCGGCGCATTCCGGCGCAAGACACGGTCGACGACGGTGATGCGCGCCGTGGCGAGGACCAGCGGTGCGGCCGAGCTCTCGGCGCGCCTGACCACGGCGTTCGTGAAGGACCCGGCGGAGATGCTCGAGTTCGCTCAGTTCACCGTCCCGTATCGCACGGTGTTCACGGATGAGAGCCAGGCGGTGAAGACCGCGGAGCCAGTCGCTGTCCAGCTGAGAGCGATCCATCTGGACGCTGTGATCGGCGTCGGCACCGGTGGTGCCATCGTGCGCGAGCCCGCGATGCGGTCGGTGACCACGCGGCTCGGCCTCGCGATCGAGGGGAGGGCGGCGCCGGCGACGTCGGTCGCGTCGAATCCGATCGTCCTCACGAACACCGTGCCTGTCGCCATCGACGCCGCGGACGCCGGCGCGCTCGAGCTCGGTGACGCTGCCGCGCTCGTCCGCGACAAGCTCGATCCGGCCGCGGTGCTGCGAGTGCGGGTGCGCTCGCTCGTCACGGCTCCCGCCACGGCGTGGACCGCCGATGTTCCGGCGCGCATGCAAGCGACGCCACAGCTGCACGTGCCGGCGTACGAGCTGCTGTGCCGGATCTCCCCCGAGCTGCTGTGCCCGGGCGTGTCGGAGCTGGCAACGGATACGGTGGGCCTGGCCACGGTCAACGCGGCGTTCGTCGAAGCATTTCTTCTCGGCGCGAATCACGAGCTCGCGCGCGAGCTGGTGTGGCGCGAGGTGCCGGTGGATCCCAGCGATACCTGGATGCGCACGTTCTGGGATCCGGTCACCGGCACGGCGGGCGATATCGCGCGCGTCGCGAGCTGGGAATCGACGCCGCTCGGCACCCACAAGTCCCGGCGTGCACCGGATCCGGATCAGGTCCTCGTACTGGTCGTGAAGAGCGAGTTGTTGCGGCGCTATCCGAACACGCTGATCTACGCCGTGCGCGCAGCGTGGTCCGAGCACGAAGGTGTCGACGAGCGAATCGAGAGCACGGAGGTAGTACAGCCCAGCTTCGTTGGCGCGCTCGGGCCCGATGTCGTGTTCCTCGGGTTTGCCTTCGACGCGCCCGATGTTGCGGCCGACGTGATCGGTAGCCCGGTGCGCTCCGACGGCCGCGCGGGATGGTTCTTCGCCTTCGAACAGCCACCGACCGAACCGCGCTTTGGGCTCGATGTGGGCGACGCGAGCGAGGCCGGCACCGTTCCCGCGTTGTGGAAGGACGTCTCGTGGTTCCATGCGCTCGGCGATGCCGCGTCGACCGCGACGCACGTGCCGCTCACCCGCATGGCGAGCGTCAGCCGCCCCTACGACACGATTGGCGAGAACGTCTGGAGCGACACCTGGGCGCGTGACGCGGTGGCGATCGCGCGGATCACCTTGCAGCGTCCCGTGCGCATGCTCGTGCACGGCGATCAGATGCTGCCCGCAGCGGACGGGGACGAAGCATGAAGAAGTCTCGCTTGCCACATGGGTTCAAGACCCCGGCCCCCTCGCCCGTGAAGGACATCCCGATCC
>JBBRED010000528.1:0-4593 GCA_038203335.1 Haliangiales bacterium
GCCGAGGCGAGCTTCGATCGAACTAAGCAACGCCGCGAGCACGTCGCCTTTCAGGTCGGTGACCTCGAGGCGGCGCGGTCGGAGCTTGCCGCGGCGGGCGTGGCGATCGTCCAAGGCGATCAGCTGCCCGCGTTCGCGCGCTTCGAATTTCGAGATCCGTTCGGGAACCGGATCGAGCTGCTGCAGGCTGATCCAGCTCACCTCCGTTGACCGCGACCTTTCTGGCGTCGCCGCCGGTGTGAGCTCACAGGAGCTCACGCGATTGCTCGAGTGACTCGCCAATCGTTCCCCTCGCCTCGCGTTAGTTGAACCAGATCGTATCGGCGAGCCACTTGCCGTTCTCCTTGACGAGCGTGGTCAGCGTGCGGCCGCCCTTCATCTTGATCTTGATCGCGGTGGGCCCCTTCGCCTCGGCAGACTCGACGAGGTCGTCGATCGTGAACTTGCCAGCCTCCTTCTTGCCCTTCTCGACCTTCTCGGCGGTGATCTTGTCCTGCAGGCGCTTGGTGAAGCCGGCCTTGATCGCGGTGAGGTCGCCCTTCTTGAGGAGCTCGAGTTGTGCGCTGATCACCGTCTTGGCATCGGCCTTCGCATCGGCGTGCACCGTGCGCGTGAACAGGACGAGACCAAACAGCACGAGGATCGAGAGGAGTTGCTTCATGCGCCGACCATCGCACGACGGTACGCTCGCGATATCCGCTCGCTCGTGATCGTTTCGTTGCTGGGGTGTTCTGCCTCGCGGCGGGCTGCTCTGGCGCTAGGCAGCGACGGGTGCTGCGAACTGCGCGTGATAGAGGCGGTGATACGCGCCAGCCACGGCGAGCAGCTCCTCGTGTGTGCCTTGCTCGACGATCTTGCCGCTCTCCATCACCAGGATCAGATCGGCATCGCGGATCGTCGACAACCGGTGCGCGATCACGAAGCTCGTGCGGCTCTCGCGCAGCGTCGCCATCGCGCGCTGGACTAACACCTCCGTGCGGGTGTCGACCGAGGACGTCGCCTCGTCGAGGATCAGGATCGCCGGGTCCGCGAGGAACGCGCGCGCGATCGTGATCAGCTGCTTCTCGCCGGTCGACAGGTTCGACGACTCCTCGTCGATCACGGTGTCGTAGCCGTCCGGCAGTGCGCGTACGAAGCGATCGACGTACGTCGCCTTCGCCGCCTCGAGGAGCTGCGCTTCCGTGGCGGCACTGTTGCCGTAGCGGATGTTGTCGCGGATCGTGCCGCCGAACAGCCAGGTATCCTGGAGGACCATGCCGAACTTCGCGCGTGCATCGCGGCGCGGTACGGATGCGAGATCGACACCGTCGACGCGGATCGCACCGGAGTCGAGGTCGTAGAACCGCATCAGCAGGTTGACCAGCGTGGTCTTGCCGGCGCCGGTGGGACCGACGATCGCGACCGTCTGTCCCGGTTTTGCGACCAGCGAGAGGTGCTCGATCAACGGGACCTCGAGCTTGTAGCGGAACGACACGTCGTCAAACGCGACCTCACCACGCGTCACCGCGATCGTCCCGGGGCGGTCGGCGGATTGGTCGGGCTCGTCGAGTAGCTCGAACACCCGCTCCGCGGAGGCGACGCCGGACTGCAACACGTTCGCGACCTGCGCGAGCTGGGACAGGTTCTGCGTGAACTGCCGCGAGTACTGGATGAACGCCTGGACGTCGCCGAGCAGCATCGTTCCGGACGCGACGCGCAGCCCGCCGACGACGGCGATCGCGACGTAGTTGAGGTTTCCGATGAAGTTGATCGTCGGCATGATCAGCGACGACACGAACTGCGCGCGGAAGCCGGCGTCGAACAGCTCGCCGTTCTTCGCGCGGAACTTGTCCTCGATCTGTGCGCGCCGCCCGAACACCTTGACCAGCGCGTGACCGGTGAACGCTTCCTCGATCTGGCCGTTGAGCGCGCCGACATGCTTCCACTGCGCGATGAAGCCCTTCTGCGAGCGCTTGCCGATCTTCGCCGTGGCGACGACCGAGATCGGGATGGTGACCAGCGCGATCAGCGCGAGCAGCGGCGAGATCACGACGAGCATCGTCAGCACGCCGGTCACGGTGAGCAGCGCGACCAGGATCTGACTGAGCGTCTGCTGGAGGGCCATCGCGACGTTATCGATGTCGTTGGTGACTCGGCTCAGGACCTCGCCGTGCGGCTGGCGATCGAAGTACGCCAGCGGCATCCTCATCAGCTTCGCGTCGACCTCGGTGCGCAGCCCCTTGATCGTGCGCTGGACGATGACGTTGAGGAAGTAGCCCTGCAGCCACATCAGCAGCGACGCGCCGACGTAGAGCGCCATCACGATCGCGAGCGTCTCGGCGAGCGCGTCGAAGTCGATGCCCTGCCCGGCGTGGACGTTCATCGCGTCGACGATCTTGGCGTTGCCACCGTCGCCCATCGATCCGGCGAAGATGAGGTTGGTGGCGCGACCGAGCATCTTGGGTCCGGCGACCGAGAGCGCGACGCTGCCGACCGCGAGCGCGATCACGACGTAGATCGCCTTCCGCTGCGGCCTCAGTAATCCGAGCAGGCGCCTTGCCGACGGGCCGAAGCTCTTCGCCTTCTGCGGAGGCCCCATCTGACCGAACGGACCGCCGCGCATCGCCGGACCGGCGCCGCGTGCGGGTGGTGGAGCCTTGCTCACGCCCGGTCCTCCGTCTGCGAGGTCACGATCTCGGCATACGTCGGGCAGCTCTCGACGAGCTCCGCATGGGTGCCCTTGCCGACGAGCTTGCCGCCGTCGAGCACGAGGATCTGATGGGCATCGCGGATACTCGCCACCCGCTGCGCGACCACGATCACCGTCGCGCTCGCCATGCGCGAGGCGAGGGCAACGCGCAGCCTCGCCTCGGTGGCGAGATCGAGTGCAGAGAACGCATCATCGAACACGAACACCGCGGGCTCGCGTAGCAGGGCACGCGCGATCGCGAGCCGTTGCCGCTGCCCGCCCGACACGTTGGTGCCGCCTTGCGCGATCGGCGCCTCGAGCTTCTCGGGCATCTCGTCGACAAAGTCCTTCGCCTGCGCGATCTCGAGCGCGGCCCACAGCTGCTCGTCGGTGGCGTCGGGATTGCCGAAGCGCAGATTCGACGCGACGGTGCCCGAGAACAGATACGCGCGCTGGGGCACCATGCCGATCCGCGCCCACAAGGCTTCGGGTTCTTGCTCGCGAACCGAGATCCCGTCGACGAGGACGCTACCCGCCGTGGGATCCGACAGGCGAGGGACGAGCTCGAGCAGCGTGGTCTTGCCGGCGCCGGTCGACCCGATGATCGCGGTGACCAGGCCGGGCTTGGCGAGGAAGGAGATGTCGGTCAGCACGGCGTGGGCCGCACCGGGATAGCGGTACTCGACGCCGCGAAACTCGACGATGCCGGTGTGCGCGGGGGTGACCGGAGTCACCGGCGGCGCGATCGCCGGCACCATGTCGAGGACCTCCATGATTCGCTCGGCGCACACCGCGGCGCGCGGGATCATGATCGACATGAACGTCGTCATCATCACCGCGACGAGGATCTGGATCAGGTAGGCCAGATACGCGGTGAGCGCACCGATCTCGAGCGAGCCGTCGGCGATGTTCTTGCTGCCGAACCACATCACCGCGACGCTCGACGCGTTGAACACGAGCATCACGATCGGCCACATCAGCGCCTGGAGCTTGCCGATGTGGAGCGCGATCGCGGTGAGGTCGCCGTTCGCCGCCTCGAAGCGATCGGCCTCCGCGGGCTCGCGCACGAACGCTCGAACGACGCGCATCCCGGTGATCTGCTCGCGCAGCACGCGATTGACCGTGTCGATCTTCGGCTGCATCGCGCGAAACCTCGGGATCATCCGGCTGATGATGAAACCGATGCTGCCGGCGAGGATCGGCACGCAGATCAGGAGCAGCTTCGAGAGCTCCAGGTCCTCGCGCACGGCCATCACGATGCCGCCGATGCACATGATCGGCGCCATGATCAGCATCGTGACGCTCATCAGCACGAGCATCTGGACTTGTTGAACGTCGTTGGTGGTCCGCGTGATCAGCGACGGCGCGCCCACCTTCGCCACCTCACGCGCGCTCAGCGCCCCGACGTGATGGAAGATCGCGCCGCGCAGGTCGCGCCCGAAGCCCATCGACACACGCGCTCCGAAGTACACCGCAGCGATCGAGCACGTGATCTGGAACGCGGTGATCGCGAGCATGACGCCGCCGGCCTTCAGCACGAAGGTGGTGTCCCCGGTCGCGACGCCCTCGTCGATGATCTGCCCGTTGATGCTGGGCAAGTACAGCGAGCCGACCGTGCCGAATAGCTGCAGCAGGACCACCGCGGAGATCTGCTTCGCGTGAGGCCGGAGAAATCTGCGCAGCAACCGCAGCAGCACGCCCACTGCGTACCGGACCTGCGCAGCGAAGGCACGCGCCTGGTCCGCAATTTCGCGATCAACCCAAGCTAACCCGGGTTAGGTCCAACGATCGTCGCAGCTCAGGCGGCTACGGCGGCGCCCGCCGTCGTGGCCACGCCGCTGCGGATCAGGTACTCGAACGCGCCGAGGCTGGCCTTCGCGCCATCGCCGAGTGCGATCACGATCTGCTTGAACGGGACCGTGGTC
>JBBRED010000529.1:0-4588 GCA_038203335.1 Haliangiales bacterium
CTACGACGCCACTGTTCCGATCTTCACGAAGCTCCTCGGCGGTACGAGCAAGTGGCTCGACAAGGCCGCGGCGCACGCGGAGGCACGCAAGTTCGACCTCGAGACCCTGCTCCTCGCGCGCCTCGCGCCGGATCAGTACCCGCTCGTGCAGCAGTTCCAGGGCGCGTGCGACAACGCGAAGTTCGCGTGCGCCAACCTCACCGGCACCAAGCCTCCGAGCCACCCGGACACCGAGAAGACGGTCGCCGAGGTGCGCGCGCGCGTGCAGGCGGTCCTCGACTACATGGCCACGTTCAAGCGCGAGGACTTCGCGGGCGCCGAGGAACGGCCGTGCAAGCACTCGTGGATGCCCGGCCCGATGCGTGGTGGCGATTACCTCGACCATTACATCCTGCCGAACTTCCACTTCCACCTGACGACCGCGTACTCGATCCTCCGCCACAACGGCGTCGACGTCGGCAAGCAGGACTACATGGTCTCGCTGCCGTTCCAGACCGCGTAGGGACTACTCGACGGTGACGGTGCCGTTCTTGATGTGGATCTTTGCGTCGCCGGTGAACTTCACGTCGCCATTGCCGGTGTGAAGGATGCAGGGCGTGGAGCCCTGGATCGAGACCGACGAGGTCTTGCTGTGGTCGAACGTCACGGAGTAGTCGCTCCCCGAGCACGTGGCCTTCCAGGTGTAGTCCTTGGAGTCCTCGTTGTAATAGCGGAGCGTCATCGACGCGTGCGCCACGGTGGCGGTGAAGAGGATGGCGGCGATCGAGAGGGCGGGAATTGCGTGCTTCATGCTCGTTCGGACGAGCCCCCGGACGGCGGGTCGCCCGATAGAACACGCCATCCCGAGCTAGCGAGCGGCGAGCTTGTTCGCGCCGATGTGCACGAGGTAGCTGCGCAGGTGCGACTTGCTCGCCAGCGCCTCCTCGGCGCCGGCGGCGCGCATCAGGGCGTTCGCGGCGGGGTCGCTCGAGATGCCGATGATCTTCGCGCGGCAGCCCGCGGCGCGGAGCTCGCGCGTGGCGGTGGCACCGTCCTTGCGGCCCGGGCCCATCGCGTAGTCCATGAAGATGACGTCGTAGCGGCCGCGCACGGCGATGGCCACGGCGTCGTCGGCGTGCGGGTAGACCTCGACCTCGCAGCCGGGGATGTGGAACTGCTCGCCGCGCGCCGCCACCACGTCGTCGAAGATCGCGACCTTCAAGCTCGGCTCTGGATTCGCGACCGCGGCGGGGATCATGGCGTGCTCAGAGGCCGAACTTCGACGACGCGAACACGGTCTCGAGCAGCTGGTCGACCTCGCGGATCATGCGCGCCGCGGCGTCGCCTGGCAGCGCTGCGAGCGCGACCTTGATCTCGTTGAGGTTCTTCAGCTGACTGAACAGCTGGATGTCGGAGAGCTCCGTGCCGCTCGTGAGCAGCTCGCGGATCAGACCGAGCTCGGTCAGTAGATCATCGAGCGACGCCGACGGACCGATGAACCGCCGCTCGTCTGGATGCTCGCGGTAGTACGAGTCGACGACCGGGTTCACGATCTCCTCGAGGAGCTCGACCTGATCGAGGTTGTTCCAGATGTGGCGGAGGACGAAGAAGTCGCCGTCGTGGACGCGCGTGCGGCCATCGAACACGGCCGAGGCGGCGAACAGCTTCAGCAGCTTGACCGCGCGTCGATCGGAGACGGAGATGCCCTCGGACCGGATCTGGAAGACCAGCCCCTTGTACTTGGTGAGGAACTCCTCCGGAAACACCATGAACTTGTCGAAGTTCTGCTGGATCTGGCGGAGGTCGCGTGACGAGATCACGGGGCGGAGCTCGCCCATCGGCTTGCCCTGCGAGTCGACGCCGCGCCCGGTCA
The DNA here is from genome assembly GCA_038203335.1 of Haliangiales bacterium. Lineage (GTDB taxonomy): Bacteria > Myxococcota_A > Polyangia > Haliangiales > Haliangiaceae > JABFXX01. The sequence continues at coordinate 1,853 of JBBRED010000529.1, forward strand.
TCTTGCGCAGCTCGAGGGACACGCCCTTCTTCATCAGCTCGTGGAAGTGATAGCTGTCGAGGTTGTCGGACAGCACACGCACGAGGAAGCGGTCGAACATCGCGGCGAGGTTCTCGTCGTTTGGCACCTCGTTCGAGGCCGCGTAGAGCGAGATCAGCGGCACCTGGATGACGTCGGGTCCGTTCTGGAACTTGCGCTCGTTGATGACGTGCAGGAGCGAGTTCAAGATCGCGGAGTTCGACTTGAAGATCTCGTCGAGGAACACGATCTCGGCCTGCGGCAGCATGTGGTCGAGGCGACGCGTGTAGCGGCCCTCGCGGAATGCCGCGATGTCGACCGGTCAGAACAGCTCGTTCGGCTCGGTGAACCGGGTGAGCAGGTACTCGAAGTACTTCGCGTCGATAAGCTTCGCGAACATGTCGATCATCGCCGACTTCGCGGTGCCCGGCGGCCCGACGATCACCATGTGCTCGCCCGCGATCGCGGACACGGTCATCAGCCGGATGATCTCCTGCTTGTCGAGGAACTGGGCGCCCATCTGGCGCGCGAGGTCCTGGAACGAGGCAGAGGCCCGTGCGACATCGACGGCAAAACTACGCGGAGGACTGGGCGGAGCGACCATGCAGGCAGGGCCACATTACCCGAAAACCGGCCCTGTCTAGCCCGTGCCAACTACTGATCGACGCTCGCCCAGAAGTCCTGGCAACCACCGGATCCGCCGTGCGCGGCACCCGCGGCGAGGTGGAACTTCGGCGCGCTGCAGCCATACGCGGCGTCGCACGCGTCCTGCTCGTCCCAGCGGACCTCGACGCCTTCGAGCGAGCGAACGATCTTCGATGCGTTGATCCGGCGCTCGCTGCCGATCGCTCCGTGGCGGCCCGTGCCCGTAGCGCGGTAGTCACCCGGCACCGAGTCCGGCACGAACAGGAGCGACATCCTCTGATCCGCGTCGAGCACGGTGGGGTCGAGGAAGAAGCTGACGTCGCCGATCGACGAGCTCGTGAAGCACGTGATCTCGAGAAACGGGTCGCCGTGCGAGCCGTCGTCGTACGTGCAGTTGCAGGCCCCGAAGTCCTTGCCCGCGCCTTCGCCACCGGAGAACGAGATCTGGTCGGGTTCGTCGGCGCACGCCGTGGCGAGGACGGCGATCACGAGGGTACGGCGGAACAACAACCCGACCATGGTACCATGGTCGCTCGTGCGCACGCTGGTTGTACTCGTCGCTGCCCTCGCTGCGTGCACGTCTTCGTCATCGCCGATCGATCTCGACGACCTGACCGTGGTGAAGCGCTTCACGCTCGATGGGGTCGGCACCGCCTACTCGGTGGTCACCGACGGCCACGGGATTGCCTACGTCTCCGACCGCGCCGGCTTCCGCAGCTTCCGGCTCAACCACACCGACGACGCCGAGCAGATCGCGGCGTATATCGTGCAGCCCGAGACCGCGCAGCAGAACCAGCCCCTCGCGCTGCACGGCACCACGCTCGCCGTGCCGCACGGCAGCCGCATCGCGCTCGTCGACGTCGCGGATCCCGCGGCGCCGCGCACGCTCTCGACGATCGACATCGGCTCCACCGGCACGAGCAGCGCGCTCGCGTGGGACGGTGACTATCTGTACTGGGGCGGGATCAACATGCAGCGCTCGCTCGTCACGGATCCGACGCAGCCCGGCGCGCCGCAGCTGATCGGCGCCCAGGCCGTGGACTCGATGATCGTCGAGGGCGGCCACATCTTCACGTCGGGAGCCGCGATGCTGACGATCCTCACGCTCCCCGATCCAAACGTGGTGAACGGTGTTGCCGCACCGATCGGCATGGCGTCGATCACCACCGCGACCCGCCTGCTCAAGAATGGCAACGCGCTCTACGGTGCGGCCGGCAACGGCGGCACGGTGTGGGTCGCCGACATCACCACGCTGACCGCACCGAGGCTCGTGCACGACTCCCCCGGTGGGCTCGCCGGCGGCCTCGTCCTCCACGGCGATCAGCTGATCTGCGCGTCCCGCGGGGACGTGATCGTCGACCTCGACGTCTCTGACCGATTCGATCCTGTCGAGCGCAAGACGAAGATCCTGCGCACGCTCGATCGCCGCCCGAACTTCGATATCGCGCGGGTCGACGATCTCCTGCTGATCGCGAACGACACCGGCCTGCTGCTGGTCGCGCCGACGCTGTAGCTATCCAACGACCGGCGGCGCGGGCGGCGCGGGATCCGGCAGCTGCACGATCTCGGATGGGTCGCGCGCCGCGAGCCGGAAGTGGCGACGCAGCCGCGCCGCGAGCGCATCCACCACCGCGTCCGACAGGATCTCGGCGGTCTGCGCGCGATGCACGGCCCAGCGCTGCGCGAGCGCCTTCTGCTCGGCGATGCCGGGCAAGATCGCGAGGCGCGGCTCCACGAGCGCGAGCGCGCCGGGCAGCGCGAACAGGGTCGCGAGACCGCGCGGACGCTGGCCCGCGGCCTCGGGCGCGAGCACGGTGGAGATCAGCGGGCTCTTCGCGCCGGGCTCGCGCAGATTGATCTCGGCGAGGCAGAACAGCGCGTTGATGTGGACGAGGAACGCGGCGACCGCGCGGACATCCGCCTCGTCGGGCGCGCGCTCGAGCATCTGCTCGAACGCCGCCGCGAGCCGCGCCGGGCCGGCGACCTGATCGCGCGGGCCGACATCGGGCACGAGGCGATAGGCGATCGCGCGTGCGAGCTCGGGATCGCGGAGGAGAAACACCGCATCCTCCC
>JBBRED010000530.1:0-4577 GCA_038203335.1 Haliangiales bacterium
AGTGCGTGAAGTCGATTCCGTACTCGGCTTCGAGCATCCGGTACACGTCGGTGAACGCCGACGCGCGCGCGGTCCGCGGGCGTGCTGTTCGCGCGGTGGCGTCGCGCGCCGCCACGCCGCGCCTCGCGTGATCCTCGAGGAGACGCGGCATGTCGCGCGGAGGGGCCGTGTGATCCGCCACCCCGGTCTCGGCCGCGGTGCGGGGCATGCCCTCGAACTGCGCGGTCGCGAGGTCCTGCACGATCACGAGCCCGCCGGAATCGTGAACATCGCGGACGCCGCGCGACCCGTCGCTGCCGCTGCCGCTGAGCACGATCGCCACCGCGCGCGGTCCGCAGTCCTGTGCGAGTGAACGGAAGAACACGTCGATCGGTAGCGACAGCTCCTGCTGCGGATCTCGCTCGCTGAGGAGCAGGCGTCCGCCGGAGATGATCATCTCCTTCTTCGGCGGGATCAGGTACACGTGCCCGGCCTCGACCCGCATCCCGTCCTCGACGAGCTGGATCGGGAGCTCCGTGTGGCGCCCGAGCAGCTCGTCCATCAGGCTCTTGAAGTCCGGCGACAGGTGCTGGACCACCACGAAGGCGAGCTCGGTATCGCCCGGGAGGTTGTCGAAGAAGTTCTGCAGGGCCTCGAGGCCTCCGGCAGACGCGCCGATGCCTACGATCACGGGGACCGGCGTCACGTTCGCGCGATCATCCCTACCTGTGGTCTCGATCTCGTCCATCGGGCCGCTCCTGGTGCCCAGCGGTCATTGCAATGTGGTTGCCACAGGAAAACCCGACGTACGTTCCACGTTACGGAGTCCGGGGCGCACGGTCCGTGGGCGCTCGCGCACGATCGAGACCATCTCGTGCGGTCACGCACGAGATCGCTCGGGGATGCCGTGCGCCCGTGTCGCGGTCAGCCCGATTGGTCGTAGGGACGCGGTGCGGGTGTCCAGCCGGCTGGGTGCTTCGGCGTGCTCGCGTCGAGCCGGGCGAGGATCTCCCGGTGCAGCGAGTCCACCTTCTCGTGGAGGTGCTGGATCTGGAGCTCGGCCTTGAGGTTGACGTCGTACTCGATGTTCGAGCGGACCTTCTCGCGGGCGCCCTCGCGGTTGGACGAGAACAGCAGCAAGGTGGACAGCATGATCGCCTCGAGCGAGACGGTCATGGTGAGCAGGTTGAACGGGAACGGGTCGAACGCGTACGACGTGGAGTTGACGCCGAGCCAGAGCGCGAACAACCCGACGTGGAGCACGAGGAACGTGATCGAGCCCGAGAAGTTCGCCACCCAGTCCGCGACGCGCAGGACGATGTTGCTCTCCTTCTCGACCTGCTCGTTGACGTTGCGGGCGGCGGTGTTGCGCAGCACGCCGGCGTTGTGGCGGAGCCGCTTTCCGGTCGCGGCGAGCAGGTGCATCGCGGCGCCGGGCCGGATCTTGAGCAGCTCGGCGAGATCTTCGCGGTCGACGATGATCGCCTCGCCGGCTTCGGTCACCTCTGCCGAGGCGGTGCGCGGGCCAACATCCAGCAGCGAGATCTCGCCGAAGAAGTCGCCGGGCTCGGCGCTCTCGAGGAACACCTTCTCGCCGGTCTTGGTCTTGACCGAGATCTCCACCCGGCCCGACTTCACGATCATCATCCAGTCGCCGGGATCGCCGTAGTCGAACAGCTTCTCACCCTCGGTGAGGGTGACGAGGTCGACGCGCTCCGCGAGGATCGTGCGCTCCTTGTCGTCGAGGCCGGCGAACAGCGGGACCTCGGCCAGTGCTTCGGCGGTGGCAGACATGGCGAGGAGTGTCCCGCCGACCCGCGCATCCGTCGATAGGCCAAATGCCGGGACGATCAGCGCTTCTTGAGAACGCCGCCGTCGACCTTGAAGTCGTCGGCGAGCGGACCCGCGAGCGCGGCGGCGACCTCCTTCGCCTTGTCACCGAGCGGGGCCTTCGCCTTGACGAGGACCTCGACGATCGTGCGCTTGATCCGACCCGACTCCTCCTCGGGGCGGAGCAGGGCGGCGACAAGCGACGGAGCGATCAGCGCGCCATCACGACCGGCCATGCCCTGGATCGCGGCGAACCGCGAGTTCTCGTCGAAGTCGGTGACGTACGGAGCGAGCCGCGCGACCGCCTCGTCCTCGGTGGCGCCCTTCCACTCGGAGAACCAGTGGATGAGATCGATGCGCCGCTCGGGCATGCGTACGTAGCCGGGCGCCTCGCTGGCGAACAGCTCGTCCGCGATCTTCAGGATCTGGTCGTGGTTGCCGACGCGCTCGACGACGCGGAGCGGGAACGAGAGGTGGTCGGCGTTCTTCAGATAGCGGGCCACCGGTGCGAGCGAGCCGCCGCCGTTGGCGACGAGCGACTCCATGACCCAGTGCTTCTCTTGCTCGTCTTCGGTGGCCTTGCCGGAGGTGACGCCGAACCGCTTGCACAGACCGACGAGCGCTTCCTCGGAGCCATCCTCCTTGAGCTTCTCGAGCGCTCCCCAACGATCAGGCTGCTGCGCGAGCTTGTTCGTCGCGCGCTCGATCGTCTTCTGCAGCGACTTTTCCTTCGAGAATAGGCCAAACACCATTACGCATACGTGTAGGTCGTCCCCCGGGTAGGCACAAGGCCCGCCCGACGCGTACAATTGCCGACACATGAAGCTCCGGACCCCCCTTTTCGGGCTGGCGGCATGTTCTGCCGTGATCGCGTGCTCTGCGTCCGTTCAGAAGAACCCCCCGGGTGGTGGTGGGGGCGGCGGAGGCGGGACGACGACCGCACCCGTGGTGGTGACGCCGACGCCCGCGAAGCCCGAGCGCAAGGGGCCGCTCGGCCCGGTGGGCGAGAAGGCCGAGCTGTTCCGTCAAGCCGCCGACCAGCTCGACAAGGCCTCGGACGCGCTGGGACGCGGGAACAAGAACCTCGCGGAGCAGCTGTTCTCGACCGCCGAGATCTTCGTCGGTCCCGAGGCCGTGGCCTCGGTCGCGAGCCAGTTCCGAGAGGGCGCGCCGCCGCGCATCACCACGCCGACGATCAAGGTCGACACGACCGCGGCGCCGCAGCCGAAGGTCGAGGGATCCTCCGAGGAGGAGGACGAGGCCGCGAAGGTCCCGCCGCCTCCCGCCGTCGGCACGCTCAGCGGCACGCTTCAGATCGATGGCAAGGTCGCCGCCGGGTCGTTTGGCCTCATCACCCTCGAGCCGATCGGCGGCAAGGCCAAGGCGCGCACGCCGAAGCGCCACGTGATCGAGCAGCGCGGCCGCGAGTTCCTCCCGCACCTCGCCGCGATCTCGGTGGGCTCAACGGTGTCGTTCCCGAACTTCGACACCGTGTTCCACAACGTGTTCTCGAGCTCGCCGGTCGGTGCGTTCGACCTCGGCATCTACCGGGCGGGCGAGGCGCGCGAGTTCACCTTCCAGAAGGAAGGCATCATTCGCCTCGGCTGTAACCTTCACGCCAACATGAGCGCATACATCGCGGTGGTGTCCGCTCCGTCGTATGTCGTGACCGATGACAAGGGCGCGTTCTCGTTCAAGCGCCTCGCGCCGGGCAAGTACAAGCTGAAGGCCTGGAACGAGAAGACGAAGGCGCCGATCACGCAGGACATCACGATCAAGGTCGGCAAGAACGAGGTGACCGTCGGCGTCTCCGCCGATGCGCCGACCGGACCGCAGCCGGATAAATTCGGAGGCAAGCGTGGCTAAAGGCGTCATCGCCGCCGGTGCGGCGTTGCTCGTCCTCGGCGGCGCGGCGCTCGGTTACGCGGTGACGCGGCACGCGGTCGGTGGCCTGCCGCCGCAGAAGATCGAAGTGATGAGCGCGGCGGTGGCCAGCCTCGACGGCGACATCAAGGCGGCACGCGCGTCGGTGGATCAGCGAGCGACCACGCTGGCGGAGGTCGCCTCGATCCGCGCAGCCGTCGCGACCGATCCGGGGACCGCCGCCGACATGGTGGGCCGCGAGATCGCGTTCAAGCCGGCGAAGGGCGAGGTCATCGAGCTCGGTCAGAACCCGAAGCCGACCGGTGCCTCGATCTCGCTGCTCGTGCTGCCGCAGGGCGGTATGCGCTCGAGCAAGAGTGGCGTGGTCGGCGGCTCCGCGGAGCTGCAGGGCGATCAGCTGCTCGTCACGAAGACCGTCGATGTGATGCCCTCGGATCCCGAGGTCGCGAAGCAGCTCAATGGCTTCGTCACCGTCAGTCAGGTGCTCGACCTCAAGCCGGCGATCGCGAAGATCGAGGCCGAAGGGCTGTCGGCGACCATCGAGGTCGGCGGCAACCGGCGCGCGATCGGCGCGGCCGCGCCCGAGGGCTCGACGACGCAGACCATGGCGATCCCGTCGCAACCCGGTGCGCAGGTCACGGTGGTCGTGCCGCCGATGAAGGGCGGCATGCCGATCCCGCTCGCGGCGGGCGGCGGTGGCGCCGCGGGACTCGGATTGATCCTGCTGCTGATCGGGATGATCGGCGGCAAGGACAAGACCGGTCTGACCCAGGCCGCGATGCCCGCGCTGCAGGTCACGCAGCAGCCGTACCCCGGTGCCACGAACGTGTCGAACGCGGGCACGCCGACGGGTGTCGACATGATCTCGGGACCTCCACTCTCCG
>JBBRED010000531.1:0-4576 GCA_038203335.1 Haliangiales bacterium
CGGCGGTCGAAATTCCGCTGCCCAACGCCGACGAGCGCACCGCATTCCTCGGCGCGCAGATCAAGGCGACCGGCAAGGACGTCACCACGTTCTCCGACTACACGACGGGTGAGCTCGGCAAGCTGACCGCCGGCATCGGCCTGACCGATCTCGAGGTCCTCGTGCGCAGCTCGCTCGAGGGCGGGCGCCGGCTCGATCGCAATTACTTCCGCGAGCTCAAGAAGCGGCTGATCGAGCGTCAGGCGCAGGGCATGCTCGAGTTTGTCGAGCCCAAGTGGGGCATCGATACCGTGGTCGGTCACGTCGCCGCGAAGAAGCGCTTGCTCGACGATGCCGAGCTGATCAAGCGCGGCGAGCTCGACACCGTGCCGATGGGTTATCTGTTCTGCGGCCCGGTCGGCACCGGCAAGAGCTTCCTCGCGACCTGCCTCGCCGGCTCGATCGGCACGCCGGCGGTCGTGCTCAAGAACTTCCGCAGCAAGTACGTCGGCGAGACCGAAGGCAACCTCGAGCGGGTGCTCGGCGTGCTGCGCTCGATGGGCCCGGTCGTCGTGATCGTCGACGAGGCCGACGCGATGCTCGGCGACCGCGACCAGGGCGGCGACTCCGGCGTCGGCGCGCGCACGTTCGGCATGATCGCGTCGCAGATGGGCGACACCGCCTATCGCGGCCGGATCATCTGGATGCTGCTGACCGCGCGCCCGGATCTGTTGCCGATCGATCTCAAGCGCCAAGGCCGCGCCGAGGTCCACATCCCGCTGTTCTATCCCGTCAGCGACGAAGAGCTGCGCACGATGATCATGGTGCTCTCGAAGAAGTCCGGCACCTCGGTCGCCGAGGAAGATGTTCCGAAAGAGATCGCGCACAAAGGCAACCTGTCGGGCGCGGACATCGAGGGCATCGTCGGCCGGGCGTATCGTACGTCGTTGCTCGGGGGCTCGCGCACGATCACGAAGGACGCGCTCGTCTCCGCGCTCGCTGGCTTCATGCCGTCGACCCAGACGCTCGAGCGCGAGGCGCAGGAGCTCGCCGCGATCATCGAGTGCACCGACGTGGAGTTCTTGCCCGACAGCAAGAAGGAGCGGATGGACAAGATGGGGGGCCGCGAGAAGCTCCAGGAACGTCTCACGGCGATCAAGCAGATTCTGGAACAGCGATAGAAGGCTGAAACAAGGAGACAGGCCATGGCACGCAGCAGCTGGATCAATGACGAATCGACCCCGGACCTCGATGCACACGTCAACAAGCTCGAGCATTTCGCGAACTCGCTCGCCGACGGCGTGATCGACGCGAACGAGCTCGCGACGCAGGAGAAGCTCCTTGTCACCGCGATGAAGGCGGTCGAGGGCTCGCTCGACGACTCGCAGCACGCGGGCGTCACGAAGCTCCTCGCGGAGCTGACCGCCTATGCGGTGATGCGCACCTTGCACGAGATGGCGCAGGCCCGCGTGCAGAGCGCTGTCGCTCCGAAGTCCTGACCATGGAGACCGGCTGGGGTCGCCACGCGCCCGATGGGGACTATCTCAAGCGGGTGTTCGACCGCACCGAGAAGCTGATCGAGGACCGCTGGGGGATCCCCGTGATCATCCAGGACGTCCCGAATCCGTTCACGGGCGACCTGGACGGCCAGAAGATCATGGTCGACTTCGACCTCGACGTTCACGAGGCCGTGTTCATCCTGATCCACCTGTTCGGCCATACCGTGCAGTGGAACGTCTCGGAGGCGAACCGGGCGCTCGCCCTGGCCAAACCGGCCGTCTGGACCGAGGAGCTCCTGACCGAGGTCATCGCCTACGAAGCGGAGGCATGTAGGTATAGCCTCCAGCTCGTTCACGAGGCCGGCTTCCGCGACCTCGACCAGTGGCTATCCGACTTCTCCCACTGCGATAGCGCCTACCTGATGCACTTCTATAAGACCGGGGACAAGCGCCCGTTCCGCGAGTTCTGGACCGATGACGCGCCGCTGATGACGCCGCTGACCATTCCCGAGTTTCAGCCGGAGAGATGGATCAGCCGGTACGACGGAACTGTCGTCTAGACGCCACCTACGCTACGATTGACGGTGGGGTGCTCGCGCGCAGGATCATCGCTGTCTCGCCTGACAAGGCATTCAGCAAACAGCTCGCTGTCGCTCTGAAAGCGGCCGGTGGCGCCGTCGACGCGCACACCACGATGGATTCGCTCGGCAAGGGCGACCTCCAGGCGGCGCTGCTCGTCATCCATCTCGACGGTCCGCTCGCGGGTGTAGCTCCCGAGTTGCTGCCGCGCCTGACCGCAGAGACGCGCGTGATCGCGATCCTTCCGCGCTCGAACCTGTCGGCCGTCGTCGACATCATGCAGGCGTCGGAGCGCGTCGCCGGGATGATGGTCGCCGAGGACTTCGACACGCGGAACCTGTCATCGATGGCGACGCGCGTCCTCGCCGGCGACATCTTCGGCCTCGAGAAGATGATCCTGTGGGGCACGCAGGTCCACTCGTTCCTGGTCGGTGACTACCAGGAGAAGTCGCTCTGCATCGCACAGATCAGCGAGTTCGCCGAGCTGATGGGCGTGCGGCGCAAGTACCGCGAGTCGATCGAGCAGTGCATCGACGAGATGTTGATGAACGCGCTCTACGACGCGCCGGTCGACGAGCAGGGCAAGCAGATCTTCTCGGAGATCCCGACCAAGACGCGGATCTCGCTGCGCGTGGAGCAGAAGGTCGTCGTGCAGTACGCGTGCGACGGGACCCAGTTCGCGGTCGCCGTGCGCGACACGTTCGGCACGCTCGAGCGGTCCACGGTGCTGCGCTACCTCCACAAGTGCCTGCACAACGAGCAGCAGATCGATCGCAAGGCGGGCGGTGCGGGCCTCGGGCTGTATCTGATGACCAACTCGTCGACCTCGGTCTACTTCAGCGTGCTCCCCGGTGTGGCCACCGAGGCCGTGTGCACGTTCGACCTCGAGACGCCGAAGCTCCAGCTCGAGACGTTCGGCTTCTTCCAGGAGCGCATCGACGCCGGCGGGCGGCTCGCCACCGGACCATCGCGCCGGTTGCCCGCGGGGCATCCCGTCGAGCGACGCGCCCCCAAACCGGCGGGCAGCACACCGAAGGGCCTGATCGTCCTGCTGGTCGGCGCGATCCTCGCAACGCTCGCGCTCGTCGCCGTGGCGGCGTGGCCGCGGATCATGGGCGGTGCGAAGCGGACCGAGGTCTCGATCCACACCGAGCCGAAAGGCGCGACCGTGGAGGTCGAGGGCAAGAACGCAGGCACCGCGACCGATGGGTCCTTGATCGTGCGCGACCTCGAGGTCGGCCGCGCGTATCCGGTGGTCGCACGACTCGATGGCTACGTGCCGCGCCAGGCGGTGGTCCAGCCGCGCGCGGATGGCACCGAGGTCACGCTCGTGCTCGAGGCGCTCGCGCCCACGGTGACGCTCGACTCCACGCCGACCGGCGCCGCGATCGAGATCGATGGTGCCCCCGCGGGCACCACGCCGATCACGGTGAAGACGCTGCAGGCCGGCAAGACCGTGACCGTGGTGTTCAAGAAGGCGGGCTACCAGGACGCCACCGCGACGCTCGAGGTCCCGGGCCCCGGCAAGGAGACGAAGCTCATCCAGCCCCTCCCCGTCTCGGCGGATCTCGCGCGCATCAAGGTCACCTCCGAGCCCTCCGGGGCGCAGGTGGTGCAGAACGGCCTGCTGCTCGCCGGGGTGACCACGCCGGCGGAGATCCTCGTCGAGGCCGCGAAGCCGGTGCGCATCACGCTGACGATGCCGAACAAGGTCCCGGCGGTGATCGAGACGTTCACGCCGGGCCGTGGCTCCGATGGTCTCGTCAAGCACGGCAAGCTCGTCGACGGCACGCTACTCAACGTCGACTCGAACCTCGAGGGCAAGGCGAGCGTGTCGAAAGCGCCGCACTGCCAAAACCTCGAACTGCCGTTCGAGTGCGTGCTCGCCCCGGGCGCCTACTTCGTCGAGGTCAGCGTCGTGACGCAGAACGCGGTCGGTGGCCGGGCGATGCGCAAGGTCGTGATCGGGGGCAAGGCCGTCGGCGAGACCGTCGACTTCGGCTACGTCGAAGCGGGTCCGAACAAGCTGCTCCAGGTCGGCGGTACCGGCTCGCGCCGCGCGGCGTTCGAGGTCGGGCCGCGCAAGGTCACGGTCTCCGGCGGAGACGAGCCCGCGCACGCAGTCACGGTCACCGTGAAGGCCGGCGCAACCGTGATCGCGAATTGACGCCGACCACGTCGTGGCCGCGGACGCGAAGCGGGGGATGAAGCCGGCCGCGGATGTCGCGCAGCGGCTGGCCGAGCTGGCCCTGGTCCGCGCACGCATGTTCCTGCCGATCGTGATGTTCGCGATCGTGATCGCGCTGATCATCAGCGAACCGAGCGGCATCCCCGTGACGCGCATCGTGGTGGTGGTCAACGCCGGGGTCATGGCGATCGCCGTGACGCTGTTCGTGCAGCTACGCCGCGGGCGCATCTCCGCGCGCTGGGCGCACGCGGTGGGCTCGGTGGTGTGGCTGATGACGCCGATCACCACGCTGGTCTCCACCGGCCTGACCGATGCACCCACGCTGACCCTG
>JBBRED010000532.1:0-4513 GCA_038203335.1 Haliangiales bacterium
GTCCTCGAGCGCGGGCTCGGCCACGGCGCGAAGGCGCAGGCGATCCGGTTCGTCGAGCCCGGCACCGGCGAGGTCGTCGCGCTGCGGCCCGATATCACGCCGCAGGTCGCGCGCGTGGTGGCCACGCGGCTCGCCGACGTCGAGGGGCCGATCCGGTTGTGCTACGAGGGCGCGGTCACGCGGCTCGCCGGGACGATGGACGGCGGCGGCCAGCGCGAGATCCTCCAGGCCGGCATCGAGCTGATCGAGGCGGGCGAGCCGGGCGGTGACGCCGAGGTGCTCGCCGTCGCGGCGGCTGCGCTCGCGGCGACCAAGCTCCCCGAGACCCGGCTCGATATCGGGCACGTCGCGCCCGCACGGTTCGTGCTCGGCGCCGCGCCCGACGATGCGGCGCGCGATCGGATCGCCGCGGCGCTCGCCCGCAAGGATCGCGCGGGGCTGCGGATCGCGGCGCGCGCGCTCGGCCCGACGATCGCGCCGCTCGCCGAAGCGCTCGTCGGTCTGTGGGGACCGGCGGAGCCCACGCTCGCAAAGGCGCTCGCGCTGCCATGGCCCGCGGAGGTCCGCGAGGCGCTCGAGAGGCTGCGCGCGGTGCTCGTCGCGTTCGGCGAGCTCGCCGATCGACCCGCGCCCGCGGTGACGATCGATCTCGGCGATCTGCGCGGCTTCGACTACTACACCGGCGTGCGCTTCGCCGGGTACGCGGGTGGCGCGCCGGATGCGGTGCTGCGCGGCGGTCGCTACGACGAGCTGATCGCGCGCTACGGGCGTGCGGCGCGCGCCACGGGCTTCGCGATCGATCTCGAGGCGCTCGCGCAGGCGCAGCGCACCGCGGGCCTCGCACTTCCCACCGGCGCCGCCGGCGTGGCGGTGCACGGCGCGGGCGCGGCCGCGTTCGCGCGCTCGCTGCGCGCCGCCGGGATTCGCGCGGTCACCGCCGCCACGGCGCCGACCGCGAGCTGGTTGCGCGGTGCGGGCTTCGATTCGGCCGCGCTGCTCGATGCGCGCGAGCTCGTGCGCGCGGACGATTCGCGCTGCCCGCTCGATACCTCCGATGTTCGTGCTCTGGTGAAGTTGCTCGAGGAGAACCCATGTCCGTCGTGATCGTCGTCGGTGCCCAGTGGGGCGATGAAGGCAAAGGCAAGGTCGTCGACCTGTTCACCGAGCGCGCCGATACGGTCGTGCGCTACGGCGGCGGAGCGAACGCCGGCCACACGCTCGTGATCGATGGCAAGAAGCTCGTCACGCACCTCGTGCCCTCCGGCGTGTGTCATCCGGGCAAGGCGTGCGTGCTCGGCGACGGTATGGTGATCGATCCGCATACGCTGCTCGAGGAGCTCGCGGACTGTCAGTCGCGCGGCCTGCTGATGCAGAACGAGCTGCTGATCGGCCTCGGCGCGCACATCATCCTGCCGTATCACAAGCTGCTCGACGGCCTGCGCGAGGATCACGGCGCGAAGCGCGGCAAGGCGATCGGCACCACGCGTCGTGGCATCGGCCCGGCGTACGAGGCGAAGGCCGCGCGCAAGGGCGTGCGCATGCGCGACCTCGCGAAGCCCGAGCGGGTGCGCGAGCTGGTCAACGCGAACCTCGACGAGCTCATTCCGCTGATCCGCCACCTCGGCGGCGAGGCGCCGAGCGCGGGGCTGATCGGCACCTGGATCGACGAGGCGCTCGCGGCCGGCGACAAGCTCCGCCCGTACACCGGCGATGCGGGTCGCTTCGTCGCCGCGAAGATCGGCGCGGGAAAGCACGTGCTGTTCGAGGGCGCGCAGGGCTGCCTGCTCGATCTCGATCACGGAACCTATCCCTACGTGACGTCGTCCTCGACGATCGCGGCCGGCGCGTGCCAGAGCGCGGGCATCGGCCCCACGCACATCGATGCCGTCGTCGGCATCACGAAGGCGTACGCCACCCGCGTCGGCGAGGGTCCGTTCCCGACCGAGATTCCCGGCGAGGCCGGCGAGCGCCTGCGCCAGGCCGGCGGCGAGTTCGGCGCCACCACCGGTCGGCCGCGCCGGTGCGGCTGGCTCGATCTACCGGCGCTCCGCATGGGGGCTCGGCTCTCGGGCATGACCGGCCTCGCGCTGACCAAGCTCGACGTGCTCGGTGCCCTCGGCGAGGTCTCCGTCTGCGTCGCCTACAAGCTCGATGGCAAGGAGCTCGACGAGCCTCCGACGGATCCCGAGGACATCGCGCGCGCGACGCCCATCTATACGAAGTTTCCTGGGTGGGACAAGCTGCCGAGCGAGGCGCACGACATCACGGACCTCCCTGCGTCGGCCCGGGCCTACGTCGAGACCATCGAGCGGATGGCCGGGGTCCCGTTCTGCCTCGTGTCGGTCGGCCCGGATCGTAACGAGACGATCCGGCTCTCCGACCCGTTCGCTTGATCGTAGCCAGCCCGTCCTCGACGTGGGCCAAGTTGGCGTTGGTACTGGGGTCGTGTGATACGATTGTTTTCTCCAAGGAGTGGCGGACTCGGGGGTCCATCACTCGAACCGCAATGCAGGAACGCCTATGAAGATCGTCTGTGATGCTTGCCAGGCGAAGTACTCGATCTCGGACGATAAAGTCCAAGGCAAGGTCTTCAAGATCCGCTGTAAGAAGTGCAGCAACATCATCGTCGTTCGCGGCGGTGCTGGTGCAGCAGAGGCCGCGCCCGCTCCACAGGAGAAGGACACCCGGGTCTATGACTACGGTGCCGATGCCGGTGGCGGCGGTGGCGACGAGTCGGTCTGGCACGTCGTGATCAATCAGGACCAGGTCGGCCCGATGACGGCCGCCGAGGTCCAGCAGCGGTTCGCCGCGGGTGAGATCGACGGCGAGACCTACGCATGGCGCGAGGGCTTCGCCGACTGGTTGCCACTCTCGCAGGTCGATGCGTTCGCGAGCTACGTCGCGTCGGGCTCGACGACGGCGGCCGTCTCGAACGGCGGCGGTGGTGCGGCCGCGGTCTCCGCGATGTTCGGTGGCGGCGAAGAGGCCGGCACCGTGCGCAGCGACCCGGGCGATCTGTTCTCCGCTGCCTCGGCGAGTGCGTCGAGCCGCGGTGGCGATGATGACGGTGACCTGTTCGGCTCCAAGCCGAGCTCGAGCACCGCGGCCCAGAACGCCGCCAACGCGAAGCTGCGCGGCGAGCGCAACGAGAACTCGGTGCTGTTCTCGCTCAACAACCTCGCGCAGCTCGCGAGTGACAAGCCGGCCGCGAGCGCGTCGACCTCCTCGGTGCCGAGCGGTCACGCGACCAGCGCGGCGGGTGGCGAGGGCTCCGGCCTCATCGACATTCGCTCGATGGCGAACGCGTACCTCGGCAACACGGGTGGTGGCGCGGGCAACGCTCGCCCGGCCGCATCGATCGGATCGATCGACGACCTCCCGGTGTTCGGCGGCGGCGGCTTCTCCGAGCCCGCCGTGATCGTCCCCACCGCGGGCCGACAGAACAACAACAAGATGATGTACGTGCTCATCGGCTCCGTTGGCTTCCTCGCCATCGCCGCGGTGATCATGATCGTGGTTCTCCTCAAGGGCGGGAACAAGGACAACAACCAGGTCGCTGCCAACGACAAGCCGGGCACCGACACCAAGTCCGGCTCCGACGACACCAAGACGCCCGAGGCGAAGACGCCCGATACGAAGACGCCGGACTCGGAGACCAAGACGCCCGATACGAAGACGCCGGACTCGGAGACCAAGACCCCCGAGACCAAGACGCCGGACTCGGAGACCAAGGTCCCCGAGACCAAGGTCCCCGAGACCAAGAAGCCCGACACCAAGAAGCCGGACACCAAGAAGCCGGATACCAAGAGGCCGCAGATCGCGGCGAACACCACCAAGCCGGGCACCACCAAGACGGTGGATCCGCCGCCGGTCAAGGAGCCCGCGGGTGGTGGTGGCTGCGACGAGGTGTCGTGCGTGCTCAACAACTACGAGGGCGCCTGCTGCGCGAAGTTCAAGAAGGGCGGGGCGACCAAGCCCTCCGGTGGCAACACGGCGTCGAAGCCGAGCGGCGGAGGCGATCTACCTGATGGCCTCGACCGCACGATGATCCAGGACGGCGTCAACAAGGTGAAGGCGCGCGTCATGGGCTGCGGCGACAAGTCGAGCGCCAAGGGCCAGGTCAAGGTCTCCGTCAAGGTGAGCCCGGCCGGCGGTGTCGTGAGCGTGACCGTCAAGTCGTCGCCGGATGCGGCGCTCGGTAGCTGCGTGCAGAGCGCGATGTCGAAGGCGTCGTTCGGGAAGACGCAGAACGGCGGATCGTTCGCGTATCCCTGGAACTTCTAGGCATCCTCGAAATCCTCGCGCGAGCGCCTCGGTGCTCGCGCGTTTTGCGTTTCGGGCTGCGCGCTTCTGTTCCGGCGCGCTGCGCTCGCTCCCAGAGCTCTGCGGGCCGTTTGCTTGCGTCGCAGTTCCAGAGCTCGGTGCGGTGGGCGGAGACGCGCCCCGCCCCACGCGGGCTACGACCACCGTGTCGGGCCAGCGGCCGGAGTACCCCCACGTGCTCGCTCGAACG
>JBBRED010000533.1:0-4507 GCA_038203335.1 Haliangiales bacterium
CCTGCAGATCACCTGCGAGGTAGGTGTGCTGGGCGGGCTGATGTTCGCGATCCTGTACCTCGTGGTCCCGATCGGGCTGCTGTGCGAGCTATTCCGGCGGCGGCCGCCGCAGGAGCTGATCGAGTCCGCCAGCGATGTCGAACGACTTCCGTTCTGCCTGTCCCTCGTCAGCATTGCCGTCGGAGCTGGGTTTGCGAACAGCGTCGATCGCCCGGAGCAGGTCGCCCTGTTCGCGGTCTATTTGGCAATCGCGCTCCGCTCGCGACCGCCGGGCGAGGAAGCGAGCGTACGCGGCGGCCGCCGGGTCGGCTTCGCGATGGGCCTGCTGGCGATCCTGCCGCTCGTGATCGGAGCGGCGCTCGCGATCAGATATCTGACGTTCCCGACTCCGCTCGAGCGTGGTCTTCACGGGCCGTATCGGCTGCTGTTCCAGCCGTCCGTTGCCTACGCGGTATGGCCCTGGGACAAGTACTGGAACTCGACGGAGGTCGGCTATTTCCTGTCGCGTGATCCGGACGTCGAGCTGCGGCGCAGCCACGCGTCGGCACGTGTGCGCTACTGGCCTCGGGATCCGGACGCGCTGCTGATCTCCGCGCACGCTCACGAGAGCACGGGCGACCTCGTCCGCGCGCGTGAGGAGTTCCGAGAGGCCGCGTTCGAAGTGCCTGGCGGTCGCTGCCGGATCGACCATGCTCGTCAGCTGGAGATGTTCCTCGGCCGTCATCAGCTGGCCGCAGAGGACCGAGACCGCGCGATCCAGACGTCGTGCGCCGAGCCATCACGAGAGCGTGCGTCGCATCATTGAGTCGCGATAGCCACGGGGCGATTCGCCGGTGTGGTTGCGGAAGCTGACGGCGAACGCCTCGCCGGTCGCGAAGCCGACCTGCCTCGCCACGACCTCGACCTTGCCGCCCGCCAGGAGCAACTCGCCGGCTGCGCGGACCCGCGCGAGCGCCAGCTCTCTCCGAAAATTGGTCCGCCGCGCGCTCAGACACCGCTGGAGCGAACGCTGACTGACGGCCAGTGATTCTGCGCATCCCTCGAGCGTGCTGGTGCTCGGATCCGTGATCAGCAGCGCACGAAGTCGCACGAGCATCGGCGGCACTTCGTGCGCTCGGTACAGTGCGTCGACTTCGAGGGCGGGCTCCGGAGCGAGGTCGAACAAGCGATAGGCCTCCTCCCGCCGATCGCACATGCGAAATTCCCTGAACAGGGGAACGATCCAGCGCGTCGCCAGGCCCTCCAGCACGGCACCGGTGTATCCCTGGGGGAGCACCACGGCGAGCCGCCTGACGCGCGTCGCGATCGCAGCGGCCGAGCGCGCCAGGAACATCTCGAAGAACTCGAACGCACGCTCCTCCAGCAGATCGAGCGCGCTCAGGTCGTGCAGCAAGTCGTAGCGTTGCGCGAGTCGCGGACTAGCTGGTAAGTCGAACACGGATGTCACCGCTGCGCGATCCAGCGGGTCGAACGTACTCAGGTGGAATGCACCGAGCAGCGATGGCGATTGGACCCACACCACGAGCGAGCGCGCCACGTAGCAGCGCCCGACCGGGTCCGCGAGCAGCTCGTGTGGATCGGGGACGGGGATCATGCGACCAGCGGCGACGGTGTCGCGCCGGTGAGCGTAGCGCACACGATCGGTGCCGGCACTGATGTATCCCGTGGCGAATATCGGCCAGCTGATCGCCGCTCCGCTCCAGCGATTCCTGGTCTGCTCGTCGTGTACCGTCTGGGTGCAGCGAGAGGATCGCATCGGCGTGATTCACTCCGCTCCGAAGCTCGACCCGGCCGATTTTCCGATCCTCGCGCGGTGCGTCGCGGTCGCGACTCATCCGTCACTCGCGGCGAAGTACGACGTCGTGCTCGATATGTCGTGCGTCGTCGGCGTCGATTTCGCAGCGTTCGAGTTCATCACGCGATGGTTGCAGAGCTCGTACCCACAGTTCGAACCTCGCATCCGCCGCGTCGTGGGCTTGGCGCCGGATGGCGTCGCCGGCGCCGCGTTGCGTGGCCTGCTGTATGTGTGGGGTGCGCGGTTCGACGCGCGCATCTTCGGCACGCGGCGCGCGTTGTACGAAGCACTGGAGATCGACGCCGCGGATGCGAGCGAGCTCGAGGTGATGTACGAGACGTACGGTCCGGGGCCGCTGCGGCAGTTTCGCGACGTGGCAGCCGCGCATGTCAACGAGAGCCCTACTCAGCTGGCGACCCGCGTCGGCGTGACCGAGCGGTCGTTGCGGCGCCTGCTCGGGCACCACGGCACCACGCTCCGCGCCGAGCTGGTGCTTGCGCGTGTTCGTGTCGCGACCTCGCGCCTCGCTACAACGCAGACCCCACTGCCGTCGATCGCGAAGTCGCTCGGCTACCCCTCGATGGACGCGTTCCACGCCGAGCTCGAAGCTGCGACCGGCAGGTCCCCGTCGGAATATCGCGCCGATGCGTTTGCGCGGCTGACGCCGACCCCGGCACCCTGATCACGGCGGGACCACGAGGTCCTCGCGATAGCGCAGCGCCTGGCACGAGGTCTCGCCCCAGCCGTCGACGGGCTCGGAGGCCGCGCTGCCGCGTGCGAAGTAGACGACGGTGACGATCGTGGTGTCGGCGAGTTGCACGGTCGATGGATAGCCAACGTCGTTCCCGATGCCATCGCCGGCGAGCAGCGTCTCGTGGTCGCTGCTCCACGTCGCGCCGCCGTCGGCGCTGGTCAGCGCACCGCACCCGAGTGGGCGCCGGCGGCGACCGAACGTCATGAGGAGGCGACCGCCGCGCAGCAGGCATAGATCGGCGGGATGCTCGAGCGCGCGCGTCACGGCGATGGGCGCGCTCCACGTGCGGCCGCCATCGCCGCTGCGAACGATCGCGGTGTCACTCTCGCTGCGCCGCACCGCACCGACGAGCTCGCCCGTCGCGAGGAAGCACAGCGAGAGCTCGCTGGCGTCCGCGAGCACGAGCGATTCCTCGCCCCAGGTCGCGCCGTGATCGCGGCTGCGGATCACGATCGCATCGAACTGGCCGGGCGTGCGGGCATCGCGCGCCGCGCCGTACGCGGCCATCAGCAGCGTGCCGTCGGGTGCCTCGATGATCCTGCCGAACGGCGAGCACCACGTGAGCCGAGAGGATCGGTGCGGTCGTGGCGAGGTCCACGTGCGGCCGTGATCCGCGCTGTGCACCACGAACAGATCCGGAGCGTCGTCGAGCGCACCGGGTGATGGCAGCTTCCAGCGCCGCTCGTCGGTCCCGGGGTAGCAGCGCACCGAAGCCTTCCAGTAGGCGAGCACCCAGCGCCCGTCGGCAGCGACCCCGAGCGCGGGGTTGCGTACGTCGTCCCCGCGCGCGGCGACCTCGACCGGATCGCTCCAGCGCCGCCCACCGTCGGTGGAGCATGCGGTCGCGAGGGTGCCCGACAGGCCGTAGTGACCTGCGCCCGTGCGAAACACGACGGCGAGCTCGTCGCTGGCGCCCCGGGCGAGCACCGGGAACTGGCCCTGCATCGCGCACACGAGGGTGCGCTCGATCGAGTGCCGGCGGCCGACGAATACATCCGTGATCAGGGTCGAGGGCACAGCACCAAGTATCGCCGGGATGGTCGGCGGTGGACAATGCGGACATGGCGACCGTCGCGATCATCCAGGCACGAATGGCCAGCAGCCGGCTTCCCGGCAAGGTGCTCGAGCTGTTCGGCGGCAAGACCGCGCTCGATCACTGCGTCGAGCGGACGCGCGCGTGCCCGGCGATCGACGAGGTGATCGTCGCGACGACGACCTCGCCGCTCGACGACGTGCTGGCCGACACGTGTCGGCAGCGCGGGTGGAGGTGGTTTCGCGGCTCGGAGCACGACGTGCTCGACCGCTACTACCAGGCGGCTTCCGAGATCGGTGCCACGGAGGTCGTGCGGATCACTAGCGACTGCCCGCTCAACGATCCGGCGGTGGTCGCCGAGCTGATCGCGCGGCACCACGCGGAGCATGCGGACTACAGCAGCACCTCGTACCCGGGGCCCTCGTTCCCGCTCGGGATCAGCGCCGAGGTCGTTCGCTTCGACGTGCTCGAGCGAGCATGGCACGAGGACGATAACCCGGCGTGGCGCGAGCACGTGACGCCGTTCGTCTATCGCCACCCCGACCGGTTCCGGCTCGTGGGGCTCGGTTGCGAGGCCGACTACTCGCACCACCGGTGGACGCTCGATACGCCGGAGGATGCCATACTGATCCGGACGCTGTTCGATCACTTCGGAGACCGGCCGTTCGGATGGCGAGATGCGCTCGCCGCGGCCTCCGCGCACCCGGAATGGCAGGCGATCAATGCGGCGATCGTCCAGAAGCAGGTGTAGCTAATTCTCCAGCGTGACGCCCACCGTGGAGCCCGGGTCGCGTTGTGGGCAATCGACCGCTACGCTTCGCGAGACGATGTCGCTCCGGGTCATGACCTACAACATCCGCAACGGACGCGGCTGGGATCAGCGCGTCGATCTCGGTCGCGTCGCCGGCGTGATCGCGGCGTTCGA